>JAYXVV010000063.1:0-9924 GCA_036021505.1 Myxococcota bacterium
ACCGGTCTCTTTGGAGATGGAGCAGCAGCAGTCATCTGCGCAGGGTCTCAGCATCCGTTGGCTCAGACGCAATCCGGTCCGGAGGTTGTCGCCACGAAGTCCATTTTTTTCCCGGATACCGAATCGGCAATGGGATGGAACATCTCGGAGAAGGGATTCGGCATCGTCCTCTCTGCTGAAGTTCCGGGACTCGTCCGAGCTGAGCTGCGGGGTGTCACGGAGTCCTTTCTCGCGGAACACAGCCTCACTCTCGATGATCTCTCGGTTTGGATCTGCCACCCGGGTGGCCCCAAGGTCTTGACGGCTGTTCAAGACGCGCTCGGCATCACTCGAGACGACTTGGCCATCTCTTGGAACAACCTCGAGGCCATGGGCAATCTCTCTTCCGCATCGGTTTTGATCAACCTTGGTGAGACCATTCGCACCACTTCCGGGCCCGATCGCATGGGTCTCCTGCTCGCAATGGGGCCTGGATTTTGTGCCGAACTGGTTTTGCTGAAATTTTGACCGGGAGTATCCTGGTCGTTAGAACGGCCCAAATCAAACGACTGCTAGAATTAGCAATCTGACGGTTTGGCACCGTGTTTCTCTTGAGGCATGCATTATGGAAACGACCTTGCTCATTTTCGGGGGACTGCTGCTGCTCGTCGCCCTCGAGCGCATTGTAGAGCTGGGGATCAGCAAAAGAAACGCTGCTGCAATCTTCGAGAGGGGAGGAACCGAGCACGGTCAAGGCCACTTTCCCGTCATGGTCTTCCTCCATACCGCGATTTTTCCCGCTGCTTTTCTCGAGGCTTGGTTGCTGGATAGGCCCTGGCGAATCGAACTCGCCGTGGCGATGGGCGTCCTCATCGTACTCACCATGATGCTTCGGTACTGGGCCATCCGGAGCCTGGGCGTGCATTGGAATACACGGGTCATCGTACTCCCCGATGCGGAGATTGTGGCGGGAGGTCCTTACCAGTGGATTCGCCACCCCAACTACCTTGCGGTCATCGTGGAACTCGCAGCCATGCCCCTCTTCCATGGCGCCTGGATCACGGCCCTCACCTTTGGAATCGCCAATCTTGTCCTTCTGCGACATCGCATCCGAGTGGAAGAAGCGGCCCTCGATACGCATTGCAGAGACATTCACAAGCTCTCCACCAAAAACCGCTTTCTGCCGAACTGATATGACACGACCCCATTTTCTAAACGGCATTCAGACCGTCGCTGAAACCCACCTCCAGTTTGAAGGCACCCTTACCGAGGAGACGTCTCTTGCGGAGACTCTGCGTCTCGACTCCATCCGACTTCTCACGTTGGTCGCCGAGTTGGAGAACCATTTCGAGATCTGCCTGGAGGATGGCGATGAGCATGGACTGGACACTGTCGGCGGCCTCATCGACGTCTTGAGGCTTCGAAGCGCATGACCCTCTGGCAGGCCCTTGATGCAGTCACCTCCCCCGATCACGGTCTGATCTTTGTGGACCGGAGAGAACGGGAGGTGAATCTGCCCTGGATCACCCTCCGATCCGAGGCACGCCAGGTCGCGTCGGCACTGCGAAATCGCGGGGTCCAACCGGGCGAGCGTGTTGCGCTGGTCTACCGAACCGAGCCTGATTTTTTTCGGGCCTTCTTTGGGTGCATCTATGCCGGAGCCGTCCCCACGCCACTCTACCCCCCAGTTCGGCTCGGACGCTTAGAGCAGTATCACCAGCGGACTGCGACCATGATGAAGAGCGCCGACGTCGTTCTGGTGCTCGCAAGCCCCTCCATTCGAAAGCTGTTGGGTCGTGCCGTCCAAGGCGCATCGCCACGACTCGGTTGCCTCGCTTTGGACCAGCTGGATGCCGGGACCCCTGTCCCTTCCACCACCCCGCCCGACTCTCGCCTGGCGCTGGTTCAGTTCTCCTCGGGCACCACGAACACCCCGAAGCCGGTAGCGTTGTCGCACGAAGCCCTGTTGGTCCAAGGAGAGGTCATTCTCAACCAGCTGAAAGAGGCCTTTCCGGAGCAAGAAATCAGCGGTGTGAGTTGGTTGCCTCTCTACCACGACATGGGTCTGATCGGATGCGTAATTCCAGCGCTGCTTCATCAGGCCAACCTCGCCCTCATCCGACCGGAGGACTTCATTGGCCGACCCGCTCTCTGGCTGCGCGCACTTTCTCGGTACAAGGCCATCATTTCACCCGCCCCCAACTTTGCCTACGGACTGTGCGCCCAGAGGATTCGCGACGAAGATCTCGAGGGCGTGGATCTCTCTCACTGGCGGGTCGCTCTCAACGGTGCGGAGGCCGTCCAGGAACACACGGCTCGAGCGTTCACAGAGCGCTTTCGACCATTTGGCCTCCGAGACGAGGCGATGACACCCGTCTATGGACTGTCTGAGGCTGCATTGGCGGTTTGTTTCTCCGACTTCAAGACCTCCTACACGTCCCGACAGGGCGCCGATGGACGGCCGCAGATCAGCCTCGGCCCACCTCTCCCCGGTTTCGGTGTCGAAGTCCGTGATGAGGAGGGTCAACCCGTACCCGAGGGGACCGAAGGCACCATCTGGGTGCGAGGACCATCCCTCATGGAAGGCTACCTCAACCAACCTGAAGCCACCGCGAAGGTCCTGGTCGATGGCTGGCTCAACACGGGAGATGTCGGCTGTCTCATCGCCAACGAACTGGCCGTCATTGGACGAGCCAAGGACATTTTGATTCTCAATGGGAGAAACTACGCCCCCGCACCCATCGAAGGAACCCTTGTGGACCTCCCCGGCCTCCGATCAGGCTGTGTGGCCGCCATTTCGACTCAACACGGCGACAGCGAGCGGCTCGTGGTGCTCGTTGAGCACACTGCAAAGGCCTCTGCTGCAGACATCCGGGAGCTTCCTGCCCTGTGCACCAAACGCATTCTGGAGGAACACGGACTCCAAGCGGAGTGCATTGCTCTCAAGCCTGGGACACTCCCTCGAACCTCTTCTGGGAAAATCCGACGCGGTGCAGCCCGAGCTCAACTTGAGCAGGGCACCCTGCTGCCCCCGGAGGCCATGGGTCCGCTGAAGATCCTCGGAGCGCTCTGGGATTCGCGAAGAAGCATGCCGAGGGCCAAATGACAGTTCTCATTGCCGGTGGAGGACCCATTGGGCTGGCTACGGCCATTCAGGCACGCCTCGCGGGCCTCAAAGCCGTTCTCTTGGATGCCAAAATCCCTCCGATCGACAAGGCCTGTGGGGAAGGCCTCATGCCCAGCGGTGTGGCGGCCTTGCGTGAGCTTGGCATCCATGAGCTGCCCTCTGCTCCGTTTCAAGGCATACGGTACCTTCAAGAGGACCGGCCAAACTCCTCCATTGCTGTTGGGAAGTTTGGAGCTGGAGAGGGCTGGGGCATCCGACGCTTAGCGCTTCATGAGGCGCTCGTGAAGCGAGCCGAGGAAGTGGGCGTCGAGCTGCGTTGGGGGGTTCGCATTCTGGGGATTACGGAGACCGGCCTAAGCACCTCTGAGGGCGATATCGACGGCGACTGGATCATCGGCGCCGATGGTCTGAGATCGTCGATTCGAAAGTGGGCCGGCCTCGACGGGAGACCCGCGAAAATCCGCCGCTACGGACTCCGCCGACACTACGCCCAGGGCAGTTGGTCGGACTGTGTCGAGGTCTATTGGGCCGATGGATGCGAGGCCTACGTCACCCCCAATGGCCCAGAAGGGCTCGGTGTCGCCATTCTCTGGGACAGGGACCGCTACAAACCGAGTCCCACCGACCCACTGGCCCCGTTTCCAAGTCTGAAACAACGCCTCGAAGGCATCCCCTTCGCAAGCATCTCCAGGGGTGCAGGTCCCCTTCAACGCAACGCCAAGGCTGTTCAATCCGGACGCGTATTGCTGGTGGGTGATGCCGCTGGCTATGTGGACGCCATTACTGGAGAGGGACTCACGCTCGGCTTCCACCAAGCAAAAGCGGCTGTGGCCAGCATCGCGGAGAACCGTCCCAAGGCCTATCGCCGTCGCTACAGAGCTGTGAGCAGCCGCTCACTGTTCATCACAAGGCTTGTCCGCTGGCTGTCTTTCCATGCCGGATTCCGTCGACGCTTCATCGAGGGACTGAGCCGGGACCCCACGCTCTTCGGACGGGGCTTGGACATTATGGACGGCAACAAAAGCCTCCTGAAGATCGGACTCCTGCGGTGTTCACGGTTGCTGAGCAGACTGCCTTTTCTGTAGTCAGTCAAGTTGCAGCATTCGCTCGATCTCAGCCTGTGCAAGTCGGTCCACTCCGAGCTCTCTGTGCGCTCGGGCCAGCTCAGCTTCTCGATCCGAAGAGACCTCGGCCACCTGAAATCGAGCCCGTCCAGCTTGTAGACGAGCGCCCTGTTCCAAGGGAATCGCAATGCTTTGATTGAGGTCCTCTCGCGAGCCCTCAACCCCTGCGTGGTAGCGGCACAGGCCTCTCGCGAGCCGCAACCTGGCCTCAAGCAGCAGAAGCCCTCTCTCCACACAGAAAGCGATGGGCTGGTCAAGAGCCGACGGCACATAGCTCCCGCCGGTCGACAAGATGGCACAGGCTCGCTCAGACTCCGCCAAAAACCGTCCAGCTCGACGTCCCGAATCCGCCCACAGTGCACAGGCTTTCTCGTAGGCCTCCAACGCCTCAGGGAGGCGTTGCGTGAGTTGAAACACGCCACCAATTTCCGCCCATGCCGCTGCCTGGGCGCCCGATGTACCCGAGTGAGTGGAGAGCCCCTCGATGCAGTCCTCAAAAGCCTTCAAGGCCTCCTCGACCCGACCCGCCAACGCGGCCACCTGAGCCTGACGAAACACAGCACCCCACTTCAGGGGGCCCTCGCTGACCGTCATTTCCTCAATCAACTCTTCAAGCGCCCGAATGCGACCTGTGGCGAAATAGATCCCTGCAACGGTATCGAGTGCCAAGGGCCTCACCTTTGGGTCCAAAAGCTCATCGAGCAGGGACTCGGCTTCTTCCTCTGCATCCACCAGGGCTCCAGAGTCCAACAACGCTGCAAGCCGATAGGTCCTGAGCATCCCCTGCGCCGAGGGAGCATGAACCAACTCCATTGCGCGCTGGACAGCCTCGAGGACCCGGAGAGGGTGGTCCGCTCTTCGATAGGCATCGACCGCGCGAAGGGAGGCCTCCATGGCCACGGACAGTTCTCCAGTGTCTGCAGCCAATTCCGTGACGCGCCACCACGCAGAAGCGCGATCATCCCAGTCGCCCTGCAGCGACTGGGCATGCTCCAAAAGCCGACGGAGACGTGCTCTCATACCCCGCGTCGCTTCTCTAAAAACGTCCAGAAAAACCGAGGCCGTTTCCGGTCGGATGGAGGCTGACCGATTCCATCACCACAAGGCCCCCACCGGCTCCCAGTGCGAGGACGCCCCCGAGGTACAAACCGAGGCTCAACGAACGCTGAACCCGAAAGGTCTGGGTCAACTGGTCCGCCTCGGAGCGGCGGATGCTGTGGGGATCGAGGCGGGCTGTCTCGATGGCACTGTAGGCGGGATTGGCGCCCAAGAGATGGGTCAATGTGCCCCCGACGAGCATCGCTGCACCGGTTCCAACCATCGCCAATGGAAGATTCAGTGAGGACTTCTCTGTGGGCGCCTCCTCGAGAGCGGTTGAATCACTGGATTCGAAGCACGAATCCTCGCCACACATGCACCCAAAGTCGGGTGATTCACCGAAATCCACCCACTGCCCGAGAACACGCGTATCTGGACACATCACCTGAACAAGGTGCCGCCCTTGGATGATGAAGTCATCGGAAGCCAACAGTGCGCCGTCGACGAAAACGCGGACTGAGGCTTCAAGTGGCACCCTGCTGTCCGACTGGTTTCGCGAGCTGACTTCGTCTTTGAGCTGCTGGAACACGTACTCAATGTCACCATCCGGATCCGTCACCAAGCTTCGATCCCACTCGAAGCTCAGGTCATGGACGAGTGCTTGGCGAAAGAAGTTCATCGTGGAGTCGGTCGGGTAGCCGCTGACCACTCCTTCTCCCAGATAGTGATCCAGCACACCGCGGTAGAAGGCGATGTTTCTCAACCCCTCACGGGTGACCGGAATCGGACTCTGTGGCGCAAAGGCCTCCGCCTCATCCAGGAGGCTTGTGGCCCTCTCGAAGTCTCCCTCCTCGATGGCGGTTCGTGCATCTTGGACCCGATCCTCTACGGTCCGAGCACCCGCAGAGAATGAAAAGAAGAGAAGCAGGAAAACCGAGAGAGAGAGGCGCATTACTCACACTTTGCTTGAACGACGGAAGAATCCCGAGACACATTGTAGATGCAGCGCTTGCCGGAACGCACGGTAACTTTTCGACTGGTCTGGGATTCTCCCCGTGCCGTAAACCTCAAGGTGTATTCCCCGGGGTCGAGGCCCGCCTGATCAAGAACCATGCAGTAGGGATTCTTCGAACAGGCGTACTGCGCTCCTCCAGGAGAGACCAGCGTGGCATCTGCTCCGCCAATCGGAAGCAGACTGATTCGGATCTCACCGGGCGGCGGCGGGCGCGTGACCACCAACTGAACGGTGTCTGTGCCTTCATCCTCACCGTCCGAGACCACAAGTTGAAGGGTGTATGTTCCCACCTTGTCCGGCGTGAAGCGGGGGGAGTCGCTCATCGGCTCGGCGAGCTGGGCAGTGCTGCCATCCGGTGAGGACTCCACACTCCAGGAATAGCTCAACTGAGCCCCCTCGTCGGCATCCTCTCCAGCCCCCGTGAGGGTCGCACTCCGGCCGAGCCGTATGGATTGGTCCGAACCGGCATCCGCAGTGGGTGCCGTGTTCACAACCTCCTCCACAACCTCCAGCGGCTCGGGGGGTTCCACGGAAGCGGCAGCTTCAACAACCGCGTCTGGAGTCACCTGATCGGAGCTTCCGCCGAGCACCCAAACGGCCCCCGCCACCAGCGCAAGACCAGCCACTGCGACACCCACCAATTTTCCGGCCCCACGCCCTGAGGGAGCTGAAGCAGGTGGAGGTGGACCCTGAGTGACCGACGGGCTCTGAACGATTGCAGGCGCAGATGGCCTCGGCTCATCCGAGGAGGGTGCCTTTTCGGGAACAACAGCCTCGGGCTCCACGACCTCGGGTTCGGCAACCTCCTCAGACGCCTCGTCCTCGACCGCATCCTCCCCTGCCGCAAGCGGCGGATCTTCTGCAGAATCTCGAGACTCTCCAGTTCCCGATGCCTCTATGGGGTCCTCTTCTCTCTCAACCTCATCCCCCTCCTCGTCACCGAAGGAGTCGGTGTCCACCGGGAAGGTCGAGGCCGGTGATTCTTGAAGCGGCAGAGCCACCTCAGAGCTCTGCTCAACGGTCTCGGATTCAAGCGCCTCCTCAGCGGGTGGCCTGAAACCGGCCGTGTCGTAGCTCGCGCTGCGATCTTCCACCAAGGTGTTGCCCTGCAGGCTGTCTTCACCGGGTTCATGGGGACTGGCTTCCAGGGCGGAGCGCACCTGCTTGCGGCTAAATCGCCGCATCGAGTCGTCATCGCACTTTTCCGCCAGGACCTCCATGAGTTCGACCACTTGTCCTGCAGTAGGCCGGTTCTCTGGATAGAAGTCCATCATGAGGCGCATGACCTTGCGGGCCTCATGGCGAATGTCTTCCGGCATGGCCTCCAGACCGAGGGCAGCCAATCGCTCATCGAGGTTTTCGTAAAACCGATCCTCCCGAAGCAGTATCCTTCCAATGTTCTGACCGGCGAGCAGCTCGTAGAGACTGACCCCCAGGGAGAAAATGTCTCCAGCCGGTGCGTCAGGATCCCCCATGAACCGCTCTGGAGCCATGTACGCCTGGGAGCCAAATGCCAGGGATTCGGTGTGGGCTTCCCGCGAATCAAAGTTGGCACGAGCCGTTCCAAAGTCGAGGAGCTTCACATCCCCATCCACTGTGAGCATCACATTGGAAGGCTTGATGTCCCGGTGCACAAGGCGAAGCGGCTCTCCTCCTTGAAGGGGCACGTAGTTGTAGGCGGCCTCTAAAGCCGACGCGACCTGAGCCGTGACTTCAAGCGCGCTCCGAGTAGGAAAGTGCTCGCCTCGCCCACCGACAAAACCCATAAGCGACTTGAGGTCTGCTCCCTCAAGGTATTCCATGATGACCGCACAATGGCCCTGGATGTAGGTCAAATCCTCCACACGAACGATGCTGCGATGCCTCAATCTTCCCAAGAGACGGGCCTCATCGCGGGAACGCATCAGAATCTCTTCGTGGTCGGCCCATTGAGCATGAAGAAGCTTTATGGCCACCACTGTTGAGAAATTGTCGCCCGTGACCATCTCTGCCATGTAGACGGTTCCGAACCCGCCTCTGGCGATCTCTTTGATGAACCGGAACTGTCGTCGAGAAGCCAAAACTCAGCCTTTGAAGGTCACCGCGTGGGGACAGAGGGAATCGGGCCAATAATAGCGCATCTCCGTCCCCGCTACCCCGCACCACAGAGGGCTGCCTGGGCTCTTTCTAGCGTGACCATGCCCGCAGCCAGGAATGCAGTCAGCTTCTTCTGCAGACCGGACTCCCTCTCAAAGAGATGGTCCCAATCCCAGTCGTTGCTCGACCAGGAACCTTGGGAGTTGAGAGCATCGCTCTCTTTGCCCGCTAAAACCGCCGCCAAAATGCGCGCTGGCGCATCATCTGGACCGCCCTCGATTCGCTCGAGGGAGCGGTGCAAATCCCCAACCAGGGAAAAGGTGAACCACTCTTGAGCCCGAAACTGCACTTGGTTGAGTGGAAGCACGACGCGTTCACCGTTTCGCTCCTCGACCAAACTCTCCAGCAGCATGTACCGACGAGGAAGTTCACCACGACCGCAGAGATCCAAGGCAAGCTGCTCGTTTCGCTCAGCCCTCTGGAGACGAAGAGCGACCTTCTCTCCCGCCTGGCGATCGAGGCGATTGGCAGTTTGGAGAGTCTCCTCACGAGCACTGGTGGGCACCCCAAATCGCCTGAGAATTTCCGAGCGGTTTCCATCAAATCGCATGTCTGCGAGGGGATCCGCTATCTCTTTCAACTCTTCCGCTGACTTGACCTGAAAATCCTCCTGGATGACGAAGTAGGCGTTGCCTGCGAGAAGCAGAATCAAAGCACCGAGGGTCACAACAAGCCGCGTACTCATTGATTCTTCCTCCGCGTCGCATCTCGGACCTCATCGAGACTCGGGACCTTGATTTGACTGCAGTAGCCATCCTCAAACTGAGCCCAGGCCCCAAAAACGCTGGATTCCGAGTAATTTTTTGCGTAGAAGCACACCGCCAGAAAGTGTTGAGCAAGAACGCGATAGACGTAGTGCTGTGTCTCAGGAGGCAGCAGGCCTTTGCAGGCCCCCTCGCGAAATTGGTCATTGGCCTCGCATTGCATCTGATCACCGATGAATCGAAAGGCCATGGCATCCGAGCCGCCCTGGCTCTCCCTCCACCGCTTCAGGTCCGAACGCAAATTTCCGGGGCTGCGGCGATTTCGATCGTACCGGGAGTCGTCCCAGCCTCGATTGTGGGCTGCAATCGTCAGCTGGGTGGCCGCGCCGGATGCTTTGACCTCCGACTGAGACCAGGTGTCGTAGAGCAAACGAACCGCACCTTCTGTTGATGCCTCAAAATCATCCCGCTCATCCACTGCGCAGGAACCGTTCTTCAAACGGCAGATGTTTCGTGTAATCGCTCGCCTCTGCTCTCTGGTGCATGCCGAGTCCGCCATGCAGGCTTGGAACTTTTTATAGGCGTCCTTGTTGATGTACTCGGCTCGTCGGTACACACCGAGAGGGGGAACATTCGATGTTGGCGTGTAGAGTTCGCTGCTGCCCTGGAGGCGACAATCCCGGATTTCTACCCCCACCCGATTGGCTACTTCCGGCCAGAAATGCCACCCCCCCCCCGCACAGGCGGTTGGCTTGCGCAGGCCCGGGGGGGAGTACGTGCTCTCCGGGGACGGACTTCCGG
>JAYXVV010000064.1:0-57912 GCA_036021505.1 Myxococcota bacterium
CACCAGTGATTTCGAGGAGAACCCCTACCTGCGCTACCCAGCGAGTGCACTGGGGGAGATGGCATGGGATCGCACCCAAGCGGAACTCGAGTGGACGGGCAAGCTTGGCTCCTCCGTCCAGATCCGCAGCGTGGCCTACCATCACTGGCTGCATCGGGCTTGGACGAAGTTCAATCGTTTCGCCTCCAGCATCGACACCCACAAGCTCTTGAGAGATGAACCCGATGGGGGGCAGGCGGCCGTGTACCTGGCCATCCTGCGAGGCGAGGAGAACTCCGTCTCCGAGGACCAACAGCTTCTCATCGGCACCAATGATCGCACCTTTCACAGCTTTGGACTCCAGACCACTGCCGAGTGGCGTAAGAGCACCGAGCACGTTGAAAGCGCACTCGAGTTCGGAGTGCGGCTCCACGGGGATCATGTGCAGAGAGTGCACACCGAAGAGCCCCACTCAATGCTCGATGGCTCACTCGTCCACACCGGAGAGGAGACGATCACCAACCTCGACAGCGTAGCCACCGCAAACGCTCTGGCCCTGTATCTGCATGAGGATCTCAGCATCGGTCGCCTGCACCTCTTCCCCGGACTGCGATTCGAGGGAATTCAGACTTGGACTGAGGCGGTGGGCGGAGACCCGCAAGATCCCGTATTCCGCAGCAAACTGCTGCCAGGAATGGGCGTTTTGATCGAGGCGACCGGAGTGCTGGATGTGTTCGCCGGCGCCCATCAAGGGTTCTCGCCAGTGGCACCCGGTCAAGATGCGGACATTCAACCGGAGGAGAGCTGGAACTACGAGGCCGGATCCCGCGTAGACCTCTCCACGGTCGCAGCCGAGGTGGTGGGCTTCTTCAACGACTACAGCAACATTACCGGCCAGTGCTCCTTCTCTGGAGGCTGCTCAGGCAGCGATCTGGACCGGCAGTACAACGGTGGAGCTGCTCAAGTCTACGGCGTCGAATTCATGACCGACGCGGACCTCCCGCTGGTCGGTGAGTTTCAAATGCCCCTGAAGTTCAGCTATGCCTGGACAGATGCACGCTTCACAACCAGCTTCTCATCCAGCTTTCCACAGTACGGACAAGTCGCCTCTGGAGACCGTCTGCCCTACCTTGCAGCGCACCAAGCCTCTCTGACGGTCGGTGTGGACCATCCGAAAGCGGCACTCTACGCAGGTCTGAGCTACCGAAGCGGTATGCTCGATGCAGCGGGAGACCTTGAAAACCCGGACATCGACGCTTTGCTGACCTTAGATGCCTCAGCCAGTGCCCAGCTTCACTCCGATTGGCTGCTCTATGTCACCGGAAGCAACCTTACAGGGGAAACGGGCATCACTTCTTGGCGCCCCTATGGGGCTCGCCCCATTGCTCCCTTGCAGATCATGGCTGGGCTGAAGTGGACGCCGAGCCCTTAGCAACCCCGGTTGGTCGTCTCTTACTCAGAAGGACAACTGCTCGGAGTGCTCGACATTGAACTGCAAGACAGTGAGGGGCGTATCGATCGAAATCACAGCGTTGATACGGACCTCATGCTCTCGCTCCCCAAGGGCGGATAAGCCGGCTTGCAGCAACTCTTGCGTGCTGAATCCATAGGTCATCGAAAACGAGGAGGCCCCTCGTTTCGGCAGAGCGATGGGCCGCTCGTTGCGACCGCTTCCGATCGGCTTGTCATTCAAGAACACCTCATACTCCAACCCCGACATGGTCAACCCAATGGGATTGGGGTTGTTGGCCTGGAAGTAGATGCCCAACTCGGCACCGCTCAACCCGACTTCGTGCACCTGCACCCCGGTCACCTCAACCGTCGGCCTCTGAAAAACCGAGGTTTCAGTCAGGCTCGCGAGCATCGTGCAGCCCGTCAGAAAAGGAAAAAGCATGAGGGTACGCGTCATAGTGGCTCTCCAGGCTGAAGGAGAAACGCGTCCGAGTCCCCTTCCATTCACACCCTAGCGCAATTCAATACCGCCGGGGAAATACCTCTAAGATCTCCTGGTAGTCCTCATCGGAAAGAATCGACTCAAGATCGCCCTCCCAGGCTTCTCGATTCGCTTTCATTTCCTTGCGGAACTGGTACCAGCTGATGTCCTCGTTGCGCATCTCACCGTACAGCCGACTGGCCTCTTCCATGCCGTCTTCAAAGATGGTTCGCATCTGCTCAGCCACATCCTCGGAGATGCCGCGATCCTCTACAAACTCCTCCACACTCTCGCGCATGCCCTCGCGCATTCGAGTGCGCCACTCTTCGCGTCGGTTCTCACTGGCGATCTCTTGCTCGTCTTCTACGATTTGAACCAATTCATCGCGCAGCGTATCCGTGATTTCTGTGAGCTCGGCAGGAGAGGCGGCGGACCCTGAAGAGCCCGAATCCACTTGCTCATTGGCTTGTCGCATCTTCCTTCGGCCTTTGGATTTGGACTTTCCACGAAAAAAAGCGCGTTCGCTGCTCGCCTCTCCTCGACCGGCCCGCCGAACCGCCACCGCACCCCCTCGCTCTTCCAGAAGAGCCACCCGCTCGGTGAGCTCATCGAGTTTCGCCACCATCGAGCGCTGAGACACGGTACTCCACACCAGGAGCACCCCCCCAAGCGCCGCGGCCCCTATCCAAATACGCGATGTCATCGACCCTCCAGCGGTACAAGACCCCCGAAGACTAACCCAGGAGGAAACAGTTCCCTGCCCCAAATCCGTCGCAGTGGGGACTCTGGCCCCCGAAATGGTGTCGCAAAACGCCAATTTCCAAGGCCGATTGAGCCCCTCGTGCGTTGGCATGGGCTGTGCATTCCAAGGAATCATGACGACAGCTCTTCTTCTGTTTTCCCTCTCCTTCGCTCACGCCGAGTGCGTGGAGACCTCCTGCCCTGGCGATCTCGATGCCGTGCTCTCCGTTGCCCCCAGTGGGGTATCCACCGCAACTCCAGGTGCGGATCTGGAGTCCGACCAATTTCTGGCCGTTGGACTTCGAGAGGACGTCTTTGAGGCCGCCAAAACCGCCTTTCGAACCGCCTGGGAAGCCGGCGATACCGAGCGGACGGTGTTCACCATCATCGACTACTCCATGGATTCCAACCAGAAGCGACTCTGGGTCATCGACATGGCCACGGGCGAGGTGTTGTTTCAGGAACATGTGGCCCATGGGGTGAATTCAGGGGCCAAAAGGGTGGAGCGAATGTCCAACGTCGAGGAGTCACGGAGTTCCAACCTCGGTCTTTTGCGGACCGCGGAAACCTACTACGGCCGCCACGGCTACTCGCTCAGACTCGATGGACTCGAGCCCGGATTCAACGACAATGCCCGCTCACGCCACATTGTCATCCATGCGGCGTCTTACGTGACGGATGCTTTCATCGAGCAATACGGACGCGCGGGCCGATCCTGGGGATGTCCTGCGCTCGATCCCGATGTCGCCCATGCCCTGATCGATCGCATCAAAGGAGGAAGCTTGGTCTTCGGGTATTACCCCGATGAGTCTTGGCTCGAGAAATCGAGCTACCTCGATGCGGAATGAGTCTTTCGATTCCCTGCTCCTGCTCCTTGGTGTCGAAAGACGTCTCGAACTCTCAACAGTTGTTTAGGATTCCAAGCCTTTTGTCACGGAATGTCACACCCTTGAATGGGGGGGAGAAATCTCCGTCAGTGGTCACGTGCATCACAGCACAGACCCAACCAGGAGAAACACCATGAAAGCCCTCGCAACCCTCATTACCGTCGTCCTTCTCTCCCTCGCATCCGCATCCGCCGCTGAGGCCTCCACGATGCCAAAGAATGCCATCGCTCGAGGCGTTGCCATGGGACAACTCACTGTCTACGAAGTGAAGGCCCTCCGCGTCCAGGAGGCCAAAATCGAACGCTTCAAGCGACTTGCCTTGAGAGACGGGCGCCTCAGTCGTGCAGAACGCGCAAAACTGCGACAGATGAACGCGAAGCTGAAGACACAGTACGTCTCGTTCACTCGAAACCGTGTGCGTCGACTCTGACCCCTGACGACTCACACAACGAGGCCGCGTCCATTCTGGGCGCGGCCTTTTTCCTTCGAGGTAGACTGTGGCATGCGGAAGCGAACCACGGCATTGATTCTGGGCATTGGCCTGCTGGGAATAGCGAGCCAATTCCGCCTCATCCAGATCGCTGACAGCGACATGGCGCCTGGGTTTCGTCCTGGAGACTGGGTTCTTCTTGGACCGGGTTCTGTCCGAAAAGGCGATGTCGTTCAACTCCGAGATCCCGCTGATGCATCCCGCTCCACCTTGCGAAGAGTCCTCGCCTCTCCCGGGGACGAGGTCCTGTACCAGACTGGCAAGCTGAGTGTGAACGGCGAGGCACTTCGCATTCGGGAGATGAACCAAGCGGATGGATTTGCGGTCCGCTCCGAGGAAAATGGCTGGCTCATCCGTCGCCGAACGACCCGCGACCGTTCACAGGGATTCAGAGGGGTCGTGGAGGAGGGCAAGGTCTTCTTGATGGCAGATGCTCGAGACGAGGCCGTCGACTCTCGTTGGTGGGGGCCTGTTTCGAGGAGTATTCTCGGAAGACGAGTCTGGTACCGGTGGGGCGATTCCGACCCCTGGAGGGCCTCCGGGGCCTGGTACGGTCGAGACGGACCCTGGAAGGTGCCCGAACCCACCGATCCAGGACCCAATGCCATTCCATCGCGCCCGTCGGGCTCTCGCTAGTCGTGCTCAACGGTCAGTTGCTTCTGTGCAAAGCCAAAGCGAACCTTCAGTGTCATGTACTCAGGACCCACATCAAGGGCGAGATCATCGATGTCCATCGTCATGTTGAGGGCATCTGCTGCGGGCTCGAGGATGCCCTCAATCTGCTCGGACTGGAGAATTGGCACAGGGTTGAAGCGATCGGCCTGTTGGTCGATCAGCTTTCCAGAAGCGTCTTCGACCAGGCGCCAGAGGGGATGATCGCCTAGTTTGAGCGAGAGTCCTCGCAGGTATCCCACAATGCGACCAGTTTCTTTGTCGTACTGAATGTCACGGAGGTGCACCTCTGCGCCAACCCGTTTGGACAGGTCGAAAGGCAGTTCCAGATTCTCCTTGAGCAGACGCGCTGTGCCCTTGGCACTCAGTTTGAAAGTGGCCTCAGCACCAATGGTCTGCTCCCCATAGTGAAAGTCGGTCCCATTTCGGTCGACCTCCAGCTCCCATTCACCCTCAACGCGAATCATTTCCTCAAAAAACGAGAGCACTTGCTCACGTCGCCCGTCCCAAAGCGACATCGCTCGGTCCTTGGCCTTCACCAAGCGGCTCTGCTCTCCGCGGTCCTCCAACAGGCCCGCGACTTTCTCGCGAACTTGGAGCTGGCCCATCACGCTGCGAATTCCCTCAGCGAGCTCGAACTCTCCCTTCTTCACCGAGATCGGGAGAGCTGTCCCGAGCAGATCGCTGAACAGGCTTCGACCAAGTGAGAATGAGAAGTGGTAGCCGTCGGTAAGTTGCCGCGTCTGGCTCACGATGCCTCCTAAGACTGGAGGCCCGAGTCTACCTCAACCTTGGGCAACTTGCCCGAGAGATTAGCTAAGTTCCGTAGAACGGAAGAAATAGCTGATCTCTACTGCGGCTGTCTCCGGAGCATCCGACCCATGGACGGAATTCTCCCCCAGGGACTTGGCGTAGAGAGCCCGAAGGGTCCCGGGTGCAGCTTCGGCTGGATTGGTCGCTCCCATGATCTCGCGGTTGCGAAGAATGGCGTTGTCGCCCTCCAGCACCATCACCACAGAAGGAGCCGAGCTCATGTATTCCGTCAATTCTCCGAAGAATGGACGCTCGGAGTGCACGGCGTAGAATCCCTTCGCCTCTTCCAGAGAGAGATGGACCTTGCGCATCGCTGCAATAGTGAGGCCTTCCTCTTCAAAGCGGGCCACAATCTTACCGATGAGGTTGCGAGCCACTGCGTCTGGTTTGATGATCGAGAGTGTGCGTTCAATAGCCATGGGTTCCTCCACAATAGGCGCCGCTAACTATCCCGCGCGTTGGCACACGCAAGGCATTTGCATGTGACGAAATGGAGAATCAGCCCAGAATCTTCTGAACCATTTTGCCCATGTCAGCGGGACTGCGAACCACATGGACGCCGGCCTCTTCCATCGCCTGGAACTTGGCTTCTGCTGTACCCTTGCCTCCGGACACAATCGCGCCAGCATGGCCCATTCGACGTCCCGGGGGAGCTGTCGCTCCAGCAATAAAGCCGACGACTGGCTTGGTCATGTTCTCTTTCGCCCAAGCGCACGCTTCTTCCTCAGCGGATCCGCCGATCTCCCCGATCATGATCACCAAATCGGTCTCATCGTCTTCGTTGAAGAGCTTCAGCGCATCGGTGTGGTTGGTGCCGATGATCGGGTCACCCCCAATTCCAATGCAGGTCGACTGCCCGACGCCAATGGCGCTCAGCTGCCCCACAGCCTCATAGGTCAGCGTACCCGACCGAGACACCACGCCGACTCGACCCGGTGTGTGAATGTGTCCTGGCATGATGCCGATTTTGCACTGCCCTGGAGTGATAATGCCGGGGCAGTTCGGGCCAATCATGCGGCTGTTCGAACCCTGCATGTACGCGTGCACACGTGTCATGTCCGTGGCTGGAATGCCCTCCGTGATTGCGACAATGAGCTCAATGCCTGCGTCAACGGCCTCGCAGATCGCATCGGCAGCAAAGGGAGGCGGAACGAACACCACTGTGGCGTTTGCTCCCGTCTCCTTTCGGGCTTCTGCGACCGTATTGAAGATCGGTACCTTCGACTCAAAGACTTGTCCGCCCTTCCCCGGAGTGACACCCCCCACGAGGTTGGTGCCGTAGGCGAGCATCTGTCCGGAGTGGAAACCTCCAGCAGAACCAGTGATGCCCTGACAAATCAGGCGCGTGTTGTTGTCAACGAGAACTGCCATGATTCGCTCCTAAGCCTGTGCGGCCGCCACAGATTTTTCTGCAGCATCAGCCATCGAGTCGGCCGTGGTGATGGGAAGGCCACTCTCAGCGAGCAGCTTCTTTCCAAGTTCAACATTGGTGCCTGCCAACCGAACGACAAGCGGTAGCTCGAGACCGACCTCTTTGACCGCTGCAATCACGCCCTCAGCGATGACATCGCACTTCATGATTCCACCAAAGATATTGACCATGATGGCTTTGACATTCGGGTCTTTGGAGATGATCTTGAAGGCCGCGCAGACCTGATCTTTCTTGGCGCCACCTCCGACATCGAGGAAGTTAGCAGGCTCCCCACCGTAGAGTTTGATGATGTCCATGGTGGCCATTGCAAGCCCTGCACCATTGACCATGCAGCCGATGTTTCCATCCAGCTTGATGAAATTCAGGTGGTAGCTCGCAGCCTCCACTTCGGAAGGATCCAGCTCCCCGGCGTCGTGCCACTCCTCCAGTTCCTTCTGTCGGAAGCTGGCGTTGTCGTCGATGTCGATCTTGGCATCGAGTGCAACCACCTCGCCCGCATCCGTGAGAATGAGTGGATTGATCTCGACCATGCTGGCATCCGAGGCCATGTAGCAGTCGTAGAGGCCCTTGAAGAGTTTGCATGCGCCTTTGAAGGCTGCGCCCTCAAGGCCGAGAGCGAACGCGATCTGACGCGTCTGCCAGGCACCCAGACCTGTAGAGGGGTCCACCCAGACCTTGAAAATCGCGTCGGGATTCTCTTCCGCAACCTCCTCGATCTCCGTTCCCCCCTCCGTCGAGACCATGATCACGATCTTTGAGACCTGCCGGTCAAGCAGAACGGCTGCATAGAACTCTTTGGCGATGTCTGCTCCGGTGGTGACGTAGATGGTCTTGACCAAGACGCCCTCGCCACCGGTTTGCTTGGTCACCAAGGTGTTGCCCAGCATGGCCTCGGCCGCTTCCTTCACCTCAGCGTGGCTG
The DNA here is from genome assembly GCA_036021505.1 of Myxococcota bacterium. GTDB lineage: Bacteria > Myxococcota_A > UBA796 > UBA796 > CAJQPC01 > JAYXVV01. Next base: position 7,869 of record JAYXVV010000064.1, read on the forward strand.
CGGCAGAGACGAACCCCGCCCTTTCCGGGAACATCCGCATCACCACGGAGGACGGCCTCGAGCACAGCGTCGCCGCTCTCCTCAACAAACCGCCCCTTGCCGCGACCACCAGCATGGACTTGGGCTTTTACGACCCAAAAGTCACCGCCGAGTTTCTCGGCAGCAGCGGCTGCCTCTTCCACAGTATGGGCCGCATAACCCTCAGGGACTGGGACCCCGAAGCGACTCAAGAGTTCTTTGGCTTGGTATTCGTGCAGCTTCATTGAATGCTCCTACTGGTTCTCAGCGATGAACTTGCAGCGGTAGATTGGCACCCCTTTTCCACCGCGCATGACCAGCCTCTCGTCGATGATTTGAGCGCTGATCCCGGAGCAGCGAGAGAGACCAAAGAGAACGGTGTAGAAGTCCGAATCGGTCAATCCAACGGCATTGAGCAGGGTTCCGCTCACGGCGTCCACGTTGGGGTAGGGGTTTGAGATTTTGGGGTTTTCCTTGAGCACCTTCACCGCTCGCTCGCGCATCGCGAGAGCGGTTTTGAACAGTGGATCGTCTGGGCAGATGCGCTTTCCGACTTCGTACTGTACGGTGGCGCGAGGATCCTCTGCTCGGAGGACAGCGTGTCCAAATCCGAAGATGAGACCACCTGAGGCCAGACGGTTCCGAACGAATGCCTCGACCTCATCGGGGTCCGAGGTGCCCACCTTGCGAACAAAGTTCAGGCAGTCTTGGTTGGCACGTCCGTGACGCGGTCCCGACAGGCCCGCCATCGCAGCGGCCAACGAGGAATAGGTGTCTGCCAAGCCACTGGCAACGGCCTTGCCTGTGAAGGTGGAGAGGTTTCCACCCCCATGGTCGAGGTGGAGTACGTAGAACACCCGCAGCATTTCTGTCAGCCGAGCATTGTCCCCGTTTGGCACACCCATCATGTGGACAAAGTTTTCAACGAGGCCCAACTCCGGTTTGGACTCGATGGGCTCGCCCCAGCCGGAGCGTAGACGGAAGATGTTGGCCACAAGCTCTGGCATGCGAGCTACGGCATTGAGGGCGTCTTCTTGGTAGTCTCCAGTGCGTCCCGTCATGCCGAGGTAGGTCAGACCTGCAATGAACCATTCCATGGGGTGACCGTCCTTCGGCAGTGCCTTCAGGAGGTCGATGACGCGCGGGTCGACGCGGGAACGACGGGCCAGGTCCAGCTTGAAGTTTTCGAGTTGTGTCTCGTTGGGAAGCTCCTTGTTGAAGAGCAGATACACCGCAGCCTCGGGATCGAGCTCCCAAAGTTCGCTGACCGGCCTGCCCACGTAGTGGAGACCCTTCTGGGGGTCGACAAATGATGTGCGAACGGTTCCTACTGGAATGCCGCGGAGTCCGGTGTTCAGGTGCTTCTCACCCACCTCGAAGAGAGTCTCGCTCATGGTTCCTTCCTACTGCCTGTCAGTGGCGACAGAGACCATTCTCCGGCGCTCATGCCCCGAAAGACGACGGACGTCTGCGGGGATCCCGTCAGGAGACTATGACCTGCCCACCGGGATGTCAAGCCACCCAAACGGGCTCTTTTCGGCAGCCTGCTCGCAAGTTGAAAGAGGCGGAACCGCTGCGATTCGGTTAGAGGCCCGTCGCCTGTCCAAGAGAGTCCAAATGGCCCTTTCCGATATCGCTTCTTCGACCAATATTGGGTTGCAGCGCAACCACAATGAGGACAACCATCTGGTGCTCTCAGAGCTCGGCCTGCTTGCCGTTGCAGACGGCATGGGAGGCCTGGAAAAAGGAGAGGTTGCATCCGCGACCGCAGTCGGTGTGCTCGCCAGTGCAGAAGCCCCGCTCTCTCAGCTTCTTCAAAGCACCAAGAACCAGCGCGGAGCCGAGGGCCGAATTCAAATTGCGAGGACCCTGGATGTTCTCAACCATTTGGCCAATGAAAAGATCCAGGAAACTACAGGTGGCACCCACTCCGGAACCACACTTGTTGCGGGTTTGGTGGCGGACGATCACCTTGTTCTTTCCCACGTCGGTGACTCGAGAGCGTACCTCTGGCGCGGCGACCGACTGCGCTGCCTCACCCACGACCACACTGTGGCTGCCTCGCAGCTCAGAGCGGGCATGATCTCACAAGCCGAGCACGACGTCAGCCCCTACCAACACATGCTTTACCAAGCACTTGGAACGGCCAGCAGCATCGACCCGGATCTCCTCGACGTGCCTCTAGCAAAGGGCGATGTTCTCCTGTTCTGCTCGGACGGACTCACAGGACCTGTCTCCGAGCCCGAACTCGAGGCCTTGCTTCGTGAGGAAGCCAACCTCGAGCGAGCCGCTGAGAAACTCATTCAGGCGGCCAATGCTGGAGGGGGGCCCGACAACATCACGGTCATTTTGGCCCGAAACGATTCCGGACCGAACCCCGAGTTTGTCGATGACCTCACTGGAGCGGTGTTCTCTTGCCCTCTCTTTGCGGAAATGGAAGAGGAGCTCTACCTCTTCTTGAGCCTCTATCTGGAGGAGAAGACCCTCGCGGCTGGAGAAGAGTTCCCGCTGCGCGAGGGACTGCACATCTTGCTGCAGGGCAACGCGGAGAGTGAGGGACTTGCCCTCGAGAGTGGAACCGCAGTGGGCTACCGCAGCATTCTCAATATGCCTGGAGCCGTGCCTGCCGTTCATGCCACCACGGACTGCCAGTGCGTCGTCCTGAGTCCGACAGCTTTGGAGTCCCTCCAGGAGCGGCGCCCTTCACTTGCAGTTCCGGTTCTCAAAGGCGTTCTGCGAGCCATCGCTGAACGCTACACAGGCGCCTGACAAAAAAAGGAGCGCCTAAGCGCTCCTCTCTAACGGCACCCTCGGGGTGTTGACCGCAGCACCTTACTTGAAGAAGGCCACAACCTCATCGGCCTTGTCGACCTTCTCCCAGCTGAAGCCCTCACGGCCAAAGTGGCCGTAAGCCGCAGTTTTCTGGAAGATCGGGGCCTTCAGTCCGAGGTGCTCGATCAGCTTCGCAGGCTTGGTCGGGAACACGGCCCGCACGCACTCCGCAAGCTTCTCGTCGGAGACCTTGCCGGTCCCGTAGGAATCCACCATCACCGACACAGGATCCGCAACGCCGATTGCATAGGCCAGCTGAACCAAGCAGCGATCGGCAACCCCAGCGGCCACCAAGTTTTTGGCAGCATAGCGCCCCAGATACGCAGCGGAGCGGTCCACCTTGGAGGGATCCTTACCCGAGAAGGCTCCACCACCGTGGGCTCCATGTCCCCCGTAGGTGTCCACAATGATCTTTCGACCCGTGAGACCACAGTCACCCATGGGGCCACCGATCACAAAGCGTCCCGTAGGATTGACGTGGAAGGTGGTGTTGGGGTCAATGAGGTGAGCAGGAATCACCTTGGGAACCACAACCTCTCGCACGAAGCTTTCAATTTCAGGCTGATCAACGTGTCCCGCGTGCTGGGTAGAAATCACGATGGTGTCCACGCGGACAGGCTTTCCATCTCGATACTCCACAGTCACCTGTGACTTCGAGTCCGGTCGAAGCCAGTTGACCGTGTTGGCCTTTCGCTCCACAGCCAGCGCCTCGACGAGGCGGTGGCTGTAGTGGATGCTCATGGGCATCAACTCGTCGGTCTCATTGCAAGCGTAGCCGAACATCATGCCCTGATCGCCTGCGCCCTGCTCCTTGTGCATGCCTTCACCCGCAGTGACACCCTGAGAGATGTCCTGAGACTGCTGCTCAAGCGCAACCATGATGGAGCAAGTGTTTCCATCGAATCCCTTGTCTGAGTGGTCATAGCCAATGTCGAGAACCGCTTGGCGGATGAGTGGAGGAAGATCGACCTTGCCGCCGCTTGTGATCTCACCGGCCACCATCACCACGCCCGTCTTCACCAGTGTCTCGCAGGCGACACGAGAGTGCGGATCCTGGGACAAATAGGCATCCAGAACCGCGTCCGAGATTTGGTCACACATCTTGTCGGGGTGACCCTCGGAGACCGACTCGGAGGTAAACAGGCAATTTTGCATGGACATGAAGCTTCCTTTTTCTCAAATCCGCAGGGTAAACGGCCCCCGGAGACGAGGACTTGGCGTGCAAATATTCAGCCCTCAGCCCTCCTTGTCAAGCCCATGAGAACCATCTCTTGACAGCCAGTCGACCCCAGCCCATTTTCTGGCCTCGACATCCAGCAAGAACAATGCCAGAATCGAAGAGTCACCTTCTCCCACGACCTTGGACACGCCTCATTCTATGGCCCTGGAATTAAAACAGAATCTCAAACTCAGCCAGCAGTTGGTGATCACGCCTCAGCTGCGCCAGGCCATCAAGCTGCTGCAGCTCTCGCACCTGGACCTGGTCGAGACCGTCAAGCAAGAGATTCTTGAAAATCCTGCGCTCGAGGAGATTCCGGGGACGCAAGCTTCCGAGACCACGGATGCGGAGCGGGCTCTCAACCGCGCCTCAGAGGCCGTTCAAACCGATGAAATTGATCGGAACAACGGGGCTCAAAACTCCGATGCCGACTGGCTGAGAATTCTGGAGTCCTACAAACAAGGCGCCACCCGAACAGGCAGCAGTGGGGGCACGATCTTCGATGATATGCCCCCAATAGAGGAAAACCTCTCCTCTTCAAAGTCACTGACCGATCACCTCGAGTGGCAACTGGGGCTCCAGCACTGTACCGATGGTGAACGTCGAGCCGCCATCCGGATCATCAACAACCTGAATGAGCATGGCTTTCTTACCTTGTCTCTTGAAGAGGTTGCGGAGAGAAGCAACGCGGACCTCGATGATGCAGAGGGCGCTCAAATGATCGTCCAGAGCCTCGATCCGCAAGGCTGCGGTTCACGCAATGTGGTGGAATGCCTTGTTCTCCAAGCAAAACTGCTGCACCCCGAGGACCCCACATTTGTGACCATCCTCAACGATCACCTGCCCGACCTCGAAAAGCGCAACTACCAGGGCATCGCACGCACCTTGGACCTCCATATGGAGGATGTGATCGAGTACCACAAGATGATCCGGCATTTCGAACCTTGGCCAGGACGTGGCTTTTCAGACGCCGAACCCCAGTACATCACCCCGGATGTTTATGTGGTGAAGGTCGGTGACGAGTGGCAGATCCTCCAGAATGAAGATGGGCTTCCCAAGTTGAGGGTGTCCAACTACTACCAGAAGGTTCTCGCAGGAGCGGGTACCAAAGAAGATCGGAAATACATCAAGGAGAAGTTGGAGGCTGCAGACTTTCTGATCAAGAGCATCTACAAGCGGCAATCCACGATCCACAAGGTGGTCAACTCCATCCTCAAACGCCAGCACGACTTCTTCGAGCACGGCGTCGATCACCTGAGACCGATGGTCCTCCGAGACGTTGCTGAGGATGTGGATGTGCACGAGTCGACCGTTTCTCGTGTCACCTCCAACAAATACCTCCAGTGCCCACATGGCATTCTCGAGCTGAAGTTCTTCTTCACTACAGGTGTCCAACAGTCTGGCGGAGGAGAAGACCTCTCAGCAATGAAGATCAAGAACCGCATCAAGCAGTTGATTGGTGCCGAGGATCCCAAAAAGCCCCTCTCAGACCAAGCCCTCGTCAAAGCACTGGCCGAGCAAGACATTCAATGCGCCCGACGAACGGTCGCCAAGTACCGCGAGGCAATGGGCATTCTGTCGAGTTCAAAGAGAAAGCGGCTGTTTTAGTTGGACCAGTCCTCGCCAAGCCAGCGTTGCCTTGCGGTCGGGTGCTCTGCCACTTCCTCCGGGCTGCCCTGCAAGACCACGCTGCCCTGATCCATCAACACCACTCGCTTGCAGATTGGCATCGTGTCACGCACAGCATGATCGGTAAGGAGTATGGCCAAGCCTGAGTCCGAAAGTGTCCGAATCTCGTTCCTCAGTCCTGCAATGGCTTTCGGAGCAAGGCCGGCGAACGGTTCATCCAGAAGCAGTACCCTCGGTTGAGTCGCCAGCGACCGCGCCAACTCGACACGGCGAAGCTCTCCGCCGGAAAGATCGGTCGTTCTTCTCTCAGCGAGATCGGCGATGCCCACCTTTTCCAGATAGGTCACGGCCTCCGAAGGAGACTCTCCTCTGGCCTCCAACGCCAATGCAACCTGCTGAATGACACGCAGCCCCTCGATGAGGGTGGTCGTCTGCGGAAGGTACCCAAGCCCCCTGCGAACCCGCTGATGCAAGGGTCCGCTGAGCGCCTCCCCAAAGAGCCGAATCGTTCCAGATGACACCGGAAGAAGACCGGCAAGCGCCTTGAATGTCGTTGTTTTTCCAGCGCCGTTGGGGCCAAGCAGTCCTACAACTTCCCCTGCCCTGACCTCAAAACTCAGGCCATCCACGAGACGTTTTCCCCCGCCTTTCACCACGAGGTTTTCGACGCTGAGGCCGCTCATGGGGATCCGATGGACAAGGTGCAACGCTCGCAATTCACCTCCTCGCCCTCGAGCGAAACCACGATGCGTTCCCCCACAAGAACATTTCCCGCCTCCTCGAGTCGAGGCTCTCCCGTCAGCACGACACGCCCTGCCACCTGGTCCAAGGATGCGATTTCTCCACGAGCCAACCAACCATCGCGACGAATTTCCACGCCACCGGTGGCCATCGCCGTCTCCACATGGCCATCCTCGCCGTGGATCACTTCGAGCCGGTTGCACTGGAGCGAGAGTTCACCTCGAGTGGCCCTCACAGCCCCCTCAAAGACCGCCTTTCCTGCTGCAAGAGTCCACGAGGACCGCTCAGCACTGACCACGAGTTCCGGCTGAGTTTGCACCCGAACCGACACCTCGGTCGCATGGGCTTCCGCTCCAGGAGCCTCATTGGCCAACGAAACGGCAGCAATCGTCCAGAGGAAGAAAACTATGCTGGCTCCGTAGCGGCCACCGAGAGCACCGGCCCCTCTGAACCGCGAGACTTGGCTTTCTTGCTGTGACGGGCGACTCCTGCTTTCACAAAACGGGTGAAGAGGGGGTGTGCCACGAGAGGCTTCGATTTGAATTCAGGATGGAACTGGCAGGCCACAAAGAAAGAGTGCCCCGAAAGTTCCACCATTTCAACCAGTTTGCCGTCCGGAGATGTCCCGGAGAGACGGAGTCCGGCTCCCCGGAGCTTGTCGTGGTAGGCCGGGTTCACCTCGTAGCGGTGACGGTGGCGCTCCGAGATTTCCGTACATCCATAGATGCTGGCTGCAAGCGAACCCTCTTCAAGGAGGCAGGGGTAGGCTCCAAGACGCATCGTGCCTCCCTTCTCCGTTACCTCATGCTGCTCGTTCATCAGATCCACGACACCATGGGGTGTGTCGGTGGCAAACTCCCGTGAGTTGGCCTCATCGAGCCCTGCGACATTTCGCGCAAACTCGACGACCGCCACCTGCATCCCGAGACAGATGCCGAAATACGGCACATCACGCTCGCGAGCATACTGAACCGCCAAAATTTTTCCTTCCACACCGCGCTCCCCAAAACCTCCGGGCACGAGGATGCAGTCGAGGTTTTGGAGCTCGGATTCCACATTGTCGGAGGTCAGAAACTCGGAGTCCACGTAGACGAGGTTGGGCTTGACGTTGTTGGCAAGAGCTCCGTGCGCCAGCGCCTCGTTGAGGGACTTGTAGGTGTCTCCAAGGTGGACATACTTGCCCACGATTCCAATGTTGACCTGACCCTTCGGATTCAGGGCGCGATGCACGAGGTCTTGCCAGGCTTCAAGCCGAGGCTCTGCCGCCCAAATTCCCAGCTTCTCGAGGATGCGGATATCGAGTTGCTCCTCATGAAATACCATCGGGAGCCGATAAATGTTGTCCACGTCCGGAGCAGCGATGACGGAGTCGACGCCCACGTTGCAGAAGTGGGCGATTTTTCGGCGGATGTCTTGCGAGAGTTCTCGGTCTGTTCGGCAGACAAGGACATCCGGTTGGATTCCGACTTGCAGACAGGCCTTCACCGAGTGCTGGGTGGGCTTGGTCTTCATCTCGCCAGACGTCTTGACGTAAGGCACGAGCGTCAGGTGCAGGTACAGGACATTTTCCGCCCCCGCATCCGCACGCATCTGACGAATGGCTTCGAGGTATGGCAGGGATTCAATGTCACCAACCGTACCACCAACCTCGATGATGGCGAGATCGACATCCGACGCAGCCTCCCACATCAGTCTCTTGATCTCATCGGTGATGTGGGGAATGACCTGAACAGTGCGTCCGAGGTACTCGCCGGCCCGCTCCCGCTGGATCACGTTCTGGTAGATCCGCCCTGTGGTGAAGTTGTTCTTCTGGCTGAAGTTGCCCGAGGTGAAGCGCTCATAGTGTCCGAGATCCAGGTCGGTTTCAGCCCCGTCATCCGTGACGAACACCTCGCCGTGCTGGTAGGGACTCATGGTGCCGGGATCGACATTGATGTAGGGATCCATCTTCACATTTGTGACGCGTAGACCACGGGCCTCCAGCAGTGCGCCTAACGCTGCACCCGACAATCCCTTGCCGAGTGAAGAGAGCACTCCGCCGGTAACAAAGATGAACTTTTTACGCATTCTCACTCCTCAGGATTTCCAGGCTTCAACAGCTCTCAAATCTTCCGGCCGGTCCACCGATGGAGCTGCTCGCTCCACCAACACTACCTTGACCTTTCCCCCGTATTCCAGCACGCGCAGCTGTTCCAGACTTTCTCTGATCTCCCCGCTCGAAGGCGAACGATTCGCAAACGCTTCCAACGCCTGTCGTTGGAAGGCATAGACCCCAACGTGGTGCCTGTGGATCTCCGTTTTCGAGACATGCTTCCGGGAAAACGCCACAGCAAAGTTTTGCGGGTCTGTCACCACACGAACCACGCTCGACGGCGCATCGAATGGGACCTGTTCTGCAGCCAAGGTCGCCATGTCGGCTCCGGAGCTTCGGAGACCCTGAATGCATGCATCCACTGCAGCTGGATCCAAGAGCGGTTGGTCTCCCTGGATGTTGACGATGACGGCATGATCTCGAGTGGATGCCGCTTCCCAGACCCGATCTGTCCCGCAGCGATGCGTTCCGGAGGTCAGCATCACACGGCCTCCAGCTGCTCGAACCACTTCAGCAATCCGCGCATTGTCCGTGGCCACGAGAACCTCATCCAGGAGGGTGGACTCCTGGGCGCGCTCCAAGACATGAAGCACCAAAGGCCTCCCAAAGAGGGAGGCCAGTGCCTTTTCCGGGAAGCGCTTGGACGCCAACCGGACAGGGATGACGCCGAGGACCGAAGCCCGTGACGCCCTCAAGGGTTCTATCGCTTCGAGAACTGGAAGCGTTTGCGAGCGCCGGGCTGACCGTACTTCTTCCGCTCGACCACGCGTGCATCACGGGTCAGGAAGCCCTGCTTTTTCAGTGCAGGTCGCAACTCGCTGTCTCGCTCAATCAGAGCGCGGGAGATTCCGAGGCGGATTGCTCCAGCCTGACCCGACTTCCCACCACCGCGCACGGTGATGTAGGCATCCACAGAACCCTTGGTCTCGGTGAGTACCAAAGGTGCCGTCAGCATCATGATCAAGCTCTCGCGATCGAAGTACTCATCAAGGGGAGTCTTGTTCACAAGAATGCGACCGCTTCCTGGGCGAATAAACACGCGGGCGGTGGCCTCTTTGCGGCGACCCGTTCCGTACCATTGCTCAAAGTTCTTACTCATCGTATTTGCTCTCAGACCGTCTCAGGGAAAGGCTTGGGCTGTTGGCCCTCATGGGGATGCTCAGATCCAGCATAGACCTTGAGCTTCTTAATCACTTGGCGACTCAGTCGGTTCTTGGGGAGCATCCCCTTCACAGCTTGGGTCACCAGGCGCTCTGGCTCCGTAGCAACGACCTCTCGCGCCGTCTTCGACTTGAGTCCACCGAAGTATCCGGTGTAGCGGTAGTACTTCTTGGAGTCCATTTTGTCTCCGCTCAGTGCCACCTTGTCAGCGTTGATCACGATCACATAGTCGCCGGTGTCAACGTGGGGAGTGAAGGTCACTTTGTGCTTTCCGCGCAACACCGTTGCGATGCGGGTCGCCATGCGCCCGAGGGTTTGTCCCTCGGCGTCGACCACGAACCAGTCGTGGGTGACCTCTGAAGCTTTAGTAGATTGGGTTGCCATATCGTTCACCGTAGTCAGTGCTGCCTGGGCCGAAAGACCCCTGTGCCAATTCTCAAGGCTGAAACCACGCCCATTTAGTGATGCACAGGACGCCTGTCAAGTCGATCTGCACTGCTTCATTGAGATGGAGGCACATAAACGCTCGCCTCTCCGACCAGCAGTGCATTGAAAAAGATGTTGGAGGAGCCGAACCGTCCGTCTGCCCAGATGAAGAAGAGCTCCTCTCCGCTCCGACCCAGCCATGGGTTCAACGCGTAGGCGGATCCCGGTGCATTGGAGTTGATCCGGTAGTCTCCACTCGACCAGATCTCGCCGCCGTTGGACGAAAAATTGTAGTAGAGGTCATTGAACCCTACAGAACCGCCGTCATAGCGATAGTCCTCCCAGAAGGCCACGACGGTGCCGTCCTCGAATCGCTTGACTTGGGGCCTGTAGGAGTGGGAAGCACCATCGGCATCCCGATCCAGCCGAAACTCCTCTTGAAGCCAGCTTTCGCCTCCATCCGCGCTGCGGCGATAAAACACATCATGACCGCCTGACCGGTTGTCCTGCCACACCACGTGGAGCTCTGGCCCACTCGCGTCAAGCGAGGGAAACAGGGCGTCAAAGAGACCCGGTGCGCTTGTCTCCACACGTTCTCCAGTCGCCCAGGTTGACCCCGAGTTGGAGGAGCGAGCGAGGTAGATGTCACGACCATCCCCTGAGGCCGTGTCATGCCAGGCCACATAGGCATAGCCCTCGGACATACTGACTGTGGGCTCGAAAGAGTCGGCTGTTCCCGGATCACCAATATCGAGGCGGATGTCCATGCCGAAGCTTTTTCCGTAGTCGGAGGAGTGGTTGACGTAGATGTCGGAGAGCCCGTCTCGGGAATCTTCCCAGGCAACAACCACGTTCCCTTCTGCATCAGCCGCAATCACGGGGTGAGCGGAATACGCGCTGCCTGCATCGCCGCTGTCCACACGAACCGGCTCCGGAAGCCAGGTCGCGCCGCCGTCGGTGGAACTGTTCATAAAGATGTCGTAGGCACCGTATTTGGAGTCAAACCAAGCGACATAGACACTGGAACCGACTGCATAAATGCGCGGCTCAAGGCTCATAAAGTCACCGTCCTCGTCCGCGTCGAGTGCAAAATCTTGAGTGAGGAAGGTGTCACCACCGTCCGTCGAATAGTTGATGTAGATGTTTCCGCGCTCGAGTTCCCCATCTCGGTGATCTTCCCAGACCACATAGATGCGATCCCCGAAGCAGGCGATGTCAGCCATCAGAGCATCCCCACCATCCGCAGGTGTGTTCAGCTGGAGGTCCTGAATGTTCCATGTCACGCCACCGTTGGCCGACCGGTTGTAAAAAATGGCATTGTCCTCAGAACGTGCGTCATACCAGACCACATGCAGTCGACCCTGGCCGTCCTGACAGGAACGAGGTTCGTTTGCCTCTACCGGAAAGTTGACGGTGCCTGCGTGATCCACTCGAAAGTCACCCTGACCCTCAACAACATCCCCACCGCAGGCGGAAAGCATGAAAGCCCAGGTTCCGAATGAAAAAGCTTTGCTTGGAAATTTGAGATGCATTTCAAACCCCTGTGTTGCTTGAAGGCCAGGAGAATAGCCCCAGATCCTGCAACAGTCGAGCATTTGTTGGCGCCTTCAAGACCGAACGTGCTAATAGAGGCCGCCAGCACATCTTGTTCAGTTTGGAGACCTCTCGATGGCATTTGATAAATCCGCTCTCGGAAACCGATACACCTGTTTTGAGTGTGAAAAGAAGTTCTACGACTTGAACAAAGACCCGATCTGTCCTGGATGTGGCGCCGATCAGCGTGAGAATCCCAACCCCGATGCTCGCGAGGCCTTCTTGGCCAGTTTGAGCACTCGCGGACGCAAGAAGAAGAGCAAAGAAAAAGAGGAAGTCACTGAGGACTTGATCGCCGTAGACGACAACGATGGCGACAGCGACGACGACACCCTTGCTGATGGCGGATTTGGTGAGGACGAGGACGACGACATGGGCCTCAGCGCAGACGATCTCCTGTCCGGTGGGGACGAGGAGTCCGAGCCCTTCGCCGAGTAGCGAAAACCTCTCAATCGCAGTTCAGGAAAAGCCGGGGTAATCCACCCGGACCAAGAAAAGGCCCTGTGGGGGTGCCGTGACACCCGCTTGGGTCCTGTCGCGCGCCTCGAGAAGCTCGGAAAACCAGGATGGTGGCCGGTTGTGTCGTCCGATTTCGTGAAGAGAACCCACGATGTTTCGCACCATGTGGCGGAGAAATCCCTCGCCATACAGCTCAATCCAGATCGCGTCCTCCATTGGACGAATTTCGGCCGTGCTGACCTCACGAACCGGAGATTTTGCCGAGCAACCTGCCGCCCGAAAACTGGTGAAGTCGTGACGCCCGACCAGCAGACTCAGAGCTTGCCCCATCGCATCCAAATCCAGTGGATAGCGAACTTGCCAGCAGCGATCGCGTCGCAATGCGGTGCGGCAAGGACCCACACGCAGAACGTAGCGATACAGCTTTCCGACCGCCGACTTTTGAGCATGAAACTCAGGTGAAACGGGCTCCGCTCGAAGGCAGGCGATCTGTGGGGGCAACATGGAATTGAGGCCGTCACGCACCTGGTTCGGCTGACGTTCTGCGCTTGCCCGAAAGGAGACCACTTGGCCCAGTGCATGCACGCCGGCATCGGTTCGTCCGCTCGCAATGACCCGAAGATTCGGCTGCGCAAAGACGTTCTGGAGGGCCCGCTCTACCTCACCCTGGACGGTGGTCTGACCCGGCTGCACCTGCCAGCCCGAGAAATCGGTCCCGTCATATTCCAGGAGAAGGCGCCAAGTCTGCACGGCTCAGCGGTCGATCTTCAGACCCGCGGAGAGGACCGAACCACCAAAGTCGAGACCGTCCTCCGAGAGCATCTCTTGAATCCGGTACTCCACAACCAGATAGCTGTCCTGAATTCCCCAGCGGGCCTCTGCACGACTGGAGCGCTCCTTGGAGAACATGTCCAGCAGAAGGTTTGCACCAAACCCGTAGTGGTAGCCTGGCTTACCGCCATTGGTGCTGGAGCCCGCGAGGTACCCATCGCCGGTATTCAACTGTTCTGTGAACAACCAGTAATCCACGCCCCCTGTTGCAAAGGGGACGATCGGCTGGTTGTCAAAGAGGTCCAGTCGCAGCGTGGCTGAGAGACTCACGGGTAGCAGACTCAGTCGCGTGGTGTACCCCGATTCCTCGCCCGAGTCTGCACCGATAGCCGGGTCCGACTCACGAAACAGCCCGATTCCCGCATCCAACTCCAGGCTTCGATAGATCTGCAGCCCGCTCTGCAAGAAGAAGAACTGATTTCCCGTCTCGCCATAGACCGTCGTGATGTTGCTGTCCGACAAGGTGGCTGGGCCTGCACGAACCTCGAGGTTCTGGGACTTGGAGTGGAAAGCGTCAGTCGCGTTGGCGCTGAGGGGCGCGAGAACCAAGAGAGTTGTCAGCATGTGCTCTTTTTCCTTCGGTGAAACAGTGCCACCAGCATAAACGGTATGGCGCCCGTGATCAGACGATTTGTTGCTGTGGTGCTTAACCCCGTGCACCCGCCTTGCTCGCCAGCAAGGGCCGATGCGCCTACAGCAGGCTCCGGAATGATGGACAGAACCTCACTCAGATCGCCCTCCTTGCCGCCAGAATCCCGGGCACGAATGCCCACGAAATAGAGCTGGCCGTTGATCAGATCCGGAATGGAAACAGTCACCCACTCGCCAGGTTCTGCGTCCACTTCAATGCTGCTCTCGGGCAGATTCGTGTTGGTGAACTCTTCCGTGGAAAAAAAGACCTGGTAGCCTGCAAGATCCTCATCGGGAATGCCCTCGAAATGGAGGACGATCTCGGAATCCCCAAAGCCCACGTGCTCCTCAGTGAAGGGCACCACAGATGGGGGGTTGTCGACGCGAACAACGACGCTGTCATGTCCTGTTCCCTCGTTGTTCTGAACCTCCAACCAAAGCCGATTCACCCCCTCCGCATACTGGGCATCCACCTGCACGGAAAGAACAGCGGCTGACTCCGCATCAACGCTCCCGCTCGCCAGTAGCTCGCCGGTGTCGGAGCCCAACCTTAGGGAGTAGGTGCCTTCCTGATCGGATTCGAAGCCCACCTCAAATGCATCCCCTGCGCCCAAAAGCTCGGTCGTCACCTCGGTGAGGGCCACCCATGGTCCGCTGCGGTAAACCTCCAAACCCAAAAAACTGCCCCCTGCAAACAGGGCTTGCTCGCTCGCATGGAGCGCCATCAAATCCTCTTCAGACTCAAAGATCTGCTCCACCTGATCCGAGAGCATGTTCTCTTGGCTGAAGGGGTAGAGCCGCAGTTCTCCCACCGTGTCTTCGAAAAGTGCGAGATAGGGTGTTTCGCCAGCACTCAGCATGGCGAGTGCGGAGAGTGTCTCCAGGTCGTCCGACTCGTTGAGAACGACCTGATACTCGTTGCTCGAAGTCATGAACCGAACGACAGCGCCTCCCTTGTCCATCAGGTAGAGCAAGTTGTCCCCGTCGCTGGCGAGGGATTCAAAGTTTCGGCCAGTGAGATTTTCCTCGTTGCGAATCGCGCCGCCCGACGAGACAGCCACTTTGGTGACATCATCACTGCCGTGCATGACCACCAGGCTCTCTCCCTGAACGGCCAAGCCCTTGAAGCCCGAGAGCCCTGTGGTGTAGGGCCCATAAACGTGCGCCGAATCGGTCTCCGGATCGTAGTCATGGAGCCCTACGCCTACATCCTGATCCGCTGCTGCCCAAATTCCTGTGCTCGTGCTCACTAGACCCACGAGGCCATCGTCACTGTCGAGGCTCAGATTGTCTCCCGGGCCCACCCCAAGTTCGCCCGTGTCGCTGATCCCAAAGGCCACCAAATCCCCAGAATCACAAGCGCCGTAGAGCACCAGCTGCTCGCCGATTTCGTGCAGCGCAAGGTCTTTGACACTGCAGCTGGGGGTCACCGAGTCAACTGACCAGGTCCGCGTATCCAGGACATTGAGCCCTCCCAGGCTGTCGAGGAAAGCCACCATGGTCTCGTGTTGCCCCTGAGAAAAGCGTTCAACGCCCGCGTCCAGCTCCACCGTGGCCACCAAACGCGTGGGCACAGCCTGCGCCAAACCTGCAGCCCAAAGTACCCAAATCATGCATCACTCCAGATCAACTCATCGAGCAGATCGACCGCGTTTTGAGCAGCAACTCGCTGCGAGTCGCAGCACAGCCACAGATGCAGCCCTGTTCCCGTGAGATTGGCTCGAACTCGGCCAACCGCGAGTTCCGTACTGCCAACCATCCGTCGAGGCATGAGACGTTTGGGGTCCGTGAGTTCCAGTTCTTCCGACTCACTGAGCGCAGCGAGCACAGCCTCCATCTCCCAGCCTGGATTGAGGTCAACCTGTATCGAAGCCGCCATTCCGGCGAACAGCGGGAGAACCGCGACCTCAAGGGCCACCGCCTGCGGATGGATTCCTGTCAACATACCCACTTGGATGGCGTTGAGAAGTTCGCACCCCGCCCATCCTCTCTCGGTCAGCCCACCCCAACTCGGAATCACATCAAAGGCCAATCCCGATGCGAAGTGCTTCCGTGGCGCTTCTTGACTGTTGAACATCGACACCACCTGCCGAGAAAGCTCTTCCACTCCATCACGCCCCGCCAATGCAGCGGGCATCATGAGCGTGCCGCTGACGCGGAGTACCGGGGCGACCTCCTTGAGGACCTTGAGTACCCGAGAGACCACAATGGCCTCGGGACGTGCAGCAGTGACCACTCCGGCTTCCCGTAGGCGATTTCCATGCCCCACTTGAAAGCCTGCGGCGACGATGGGCATTTCAGTCCCATACACGCCCGCCAGGTCAATGACCGGAATGCCCTCCTCTACAAGTGGTTGATAGCCCTCACGGCCCACCGAGGCCGGACAGGCCGCGATCGCGACATCAGCGCTCTCGAAAGCCGAGGGATTCAACTCACGAACCGCAATGCTCTCTCCACGAAAGGTCACATGGGTCTGCTTGGTGGCCCGCGACGCGATCGGGACCAATGCACCGACACGCTCGTCGTCCTCCACCAGCTCCAGGAGTTCCTTTCCAATCGCCCCCGTAGCGCCGATCAGGGCAAGTGTGAGATGGGCCATGTCATGCTCCTCTTGCGGGCGAATCCTTGGGTAGTTTCGCATCCGGCGCACGCAGATAACGCAGACTCACTGCGTCTGGGGAGACAAGTTCTTCCTCGGACTGCCCGAAGAGCGCGACAAGCCGGCTCGCTGGGGATGCCGTGGGATTTTCGACCAGCTCGCCTCCTGCGGCTCGAACTTCTTCTGCCCAGACCTCTGCCCCCTCACCCACAGCGGAAAACGGCTCTCCATCAGCGAGCAGCAATGCCTCCTCTGGGGGGAGGTCGACCGCCTCCGACACGGGCTGTCCGTCCACAAATACCGAGGCATAGGCGCGGCCTTTTCGACCGTCAAGAATCGCCATCACGCGCCCCGGTCGCCCCACTGCGCGAGCCTTCAGGGAACACACGGGAAGGACCTTGCATCCGCTCGCGAACGCAACGCCCAAGGCCGTCGCCACACCGACTCTGAGTGATGTAAACGACCCCGGTCCCACCGAGACCACGACACCTTCGACCGGCGGTGCTTTTTCAAGCATCTCCGAGAGGGCCTTTCCGAGAACCGACTCCGCACCCCGACGAACACGTCCTGACCATTCTGAAATCTGTCCGTCTACGGACAGCGCAATCCCAATTTCAGGGCTCGCCGTATCGATCGCGAGAATGCACCCCATCAGTTCGCTCCGAAGAGGCGTCCGATGTCAAAGACAAGAACCATCATCATCAAGGCAACCAAGAACAAAACGCCCACCTGCTGGGCACGCTCACGAAACATCAGAGAAACCGGCCTTCCTCGGATCCCCTCCACCAGAAAGAAGAGGAACTGTCCACCATCGAGAACGGGGACGGGCAAGAAGTTGACGATGGCCAAGGAGATCGAGAGAACAGCCATCAGTCGCCACCAGGTGTGGGCCCCTTGTTTGGCTGCCGCCCCAGCATCTCGGAAGATCTGTACGGGACCGCCAAGGCTCTTGGAGGGCGCGGCCTTCCCCGAGAGCAACTTGCCGATCTGGCCGACAGTAAGCGCCACCATCATCTTGGTGTCGGCATAGGCCATCGAGACCGACTCCCCGAATCCATAGTACTTGCGGTTCATCGGCCCTGAGACCCACTCCCCGGCCCCGCCCACTCCGATCATCGCTCGGTAGCGGTATCGACCCAGCAGGTCCGTGTCCTTGGTGATCCGCGGCGTCAGGCTCAGGGCCTTCAACTCACCCGCATGGGCGATCCAGACGTCCACAGGTCGTGCACTCGCCTCGCTGCCCTCACCGATTTGTTTCTCGGAGATGCGCCCCGTGATCTCTGACCATGAGCCGATACCCACTTCGTCGATCGCCACGATGCGAGCCCCGGCAGGCAGACCCGCTTCTTGGGCAGCGGAGTCTTCCAAAATTCGCTCGATGAACACCATCGAGGGGTAGATCCCCCAGGGATTTGCGAGCGGGTCCACCCATTCGACCTCCGCGTCCTCCGTTGTGGTCCAACCCACGTAGTCTGCAGCGACAGGCAGGGTGATTTCTACCGGCCCGTCTCTTCGCGAAACCGTGAGAACGGGCGGTTCGGTGGCAGCATGGAGGGCCGCCATAATTGCTGTATAGTCCTCGACCTTTTGGCCACCAACCGCTGTAATGCGGTCCCCCAACTGAAGACCTGCCTTGGCTGCCGGAGAGTTCGGATCGTCGATCCCAACCAGGGTACTCGGCCTTTGGTCATCCATTCCGATGTCCCAGGTTGACCACTCAAAGCCTTTCCGACTGGGTGCCGAGAGCTCTACGGTTCGGGCAACGCCGTCGCGCTCTGTCTCCAGAATCACCGTATCGTCCGCGTTGAGGGAATTCAGGATCGGGTAGAGTTCCATCCAAAAGGTGAGATCCTCCCCATTGATCGACAGGATCCGGTCATCCACCTCAATGCCCGCCTCTTCTGCAAGGGACTGGTGGATGACCTGACCAACCACCGGCGCCGGACGCGGCTCACCGGTCATGTAGAGTCCTGTGAAAAGGACCACGGGCAGCAGCAAATTGAACAGCGGGCCTGCGGCAACGATCAGAAGCCGCTGCCAGATGGGTTTGACCAAAAGACTGGACTGGGAGTTCTTCTCCTCCGCCATTTCATCGTCATCGAGGAAGGGGTCTGCGCCCTCCATCAAAACGTAGCCCCCGAACGGAAGCACACAGAGTTTGTAATCTGTACCGTTGTGGACAAATCCCACAAGCCGTCGGCCGAAACCGATCGAGAAAGACTTCACCCCCACACCAAAAGCCTTCGCGAAGAGGAAATGGCCCAACTCATGGATGAAGATGAGCATGGAGATGAGAAGGGCTGCAGCGCCGATGTTGATGAGGCTCACGAGAGGTGCTCCAAGAGGCCTTTCATTCTAACCCCTTCGGACCTCCGTGCTGGTGCTGCACGGACAATTCCTTGCCCGGTGGAGTCGAGGCGGTTGGAAGACGGCCGATGCTTGAACCCGATGGAGCACCAAAGACGTCCACACAGAACCACGAGTTCCTTGTGGGTGGGGACTCGATCCCGGATGACGCTGCCGCTCACGAGAGTGGGGCCCATCACCTGGCAGCCGCCTCAGACTACGAGCCCGCAGTCTGGCTCAGGTAGAGGTACATCACGGGGGCACCCATCAACACGGAGTCCACTCGATCAAGAGCACCACCATGACCGGGCATGATGGACCCCGAGTCCTTCACGTTGCAGGCCCGCTTGACCATCGATTCGACGAGGTCGCCCACGACCCCAGCGGCGCCGACAAGAACAGCCAAAACGACTGCATGGCCGCTTCCCAGCTCGGGGAATTCACGACCCGCGTACCAGACGGTCACCGCCACAGAGGACGCCAATCCACCGTAGACACCCGCCCAGGTTTTTTTCGGCGAGACCCGCTCAAAGAGTTTCTTTTTTCCCAACGCCCGGCCCGAAAAATAAGCCCCTGTGTCACCTGCGAAGACAATCAGTAGAAGCAGAACCGCAGCTGGCATTCCCCAGGTTGCTGTCATCAATGGAAGATGCACACCCAAGATCACAACCCAAACCAGCCCGAAGAGCAGCTTCCCCGCCACATCAAATCCCTTCTCCACGGTATCCGTCGCGAACAGCGACCAGAAGAAAAGGAGCAGAACACCCGCTACTGTCACGGCATGAGCATGCTCGGGTTGGTACAAAACACTCGCGAAAACGCCGCCACCGACAAGGAGCAGGGGAAGAAGTGCTCCCCGATTGTCCGGTGCAGCCATCCGAACGAATTCAAACAGGCTGATCGCCATGACCAAGCCCACAATGGCCTCCACGGCATTCGTACCCCAGACCACCAAACAGGGAACCAGCAGCGCAAGAGCTACCGCAGCAGAAATGACGCGTGTCCTCACAGATCCTCCAGCTGAGCGGAGGTCTTTCCAAACCTCCTCTCCCGCTTCCCAAACGCGTCGAAGGCCCTCAGAAGGTCTGGTTTTCGAAAATCCGGCCACAAGGTGTCCGTGACCACAATTTCGGCATAAGCCAGTTGCCAGAGAAGGAAGTTGGAAAGCCTCATTTCTCCGGACGTTCGAATCAAAAGATCGGGTTCAGGGAGATCCGGAGCGTAAAGCGCTGCAGACACAGTCTGCTCATCAATGTTTTCCGGGTCCAATTTCCCCGAACGTACTTTTTGAGCAATGTGCCGCGTGGCCTCCACCAACTCGGCTCGGCCCCCGTAGGACAACGCCAAGCAGAGGTCCATTTCAGTTTGGCCGGTGTTGGAGACCTTGCTCAACTCATCGAGTGGCTCCCGAACATTCGGAGGGAGGCGATCCAGTTGGCCAATGGCCCTGAATCGAATTCCATTGTCCAGAATTTCCGCCCGCTCTCCAACAATGTAGCGCTCGAGAAGCGCCATGAGGGCGGTCACCTCTGAAAACGGCCGACGCCAGTTTTCAGTCGAAAAGGAGTAGAGGGTGAGCGCCCGAACCCCCTGCTGACGGCAAGCACGCACAATTTCTCGAACAGAAACCGCCCCCTCCTCATGCCCTTCAACCCGCGCCAGACCGCGGGCCTGCGCCCAGCGACCATTGCCATCCATAATGATGGCAACGTGTTGGGGAACAGGCGCGATTTCCGGCTCTGGGAGGGCTTCGGACATGGGTTTTGACACTCAAAAGGCCTCAGCCGTCGAGGAGTTCCGTCTCTTTGGCCGAGACCACGCTGTCCACAATGGCCACGTGCTCGTCGGTTGCGGTTTGAACCTGCTTGAGAAGGCGCTCCAATTCATCCTTGGAGATGTCCTTGTCGGACTCCATGCCTTTGAACACCTCGTTGTACTCCCGACGCGCATTTCGAATGCGGATCTTTCCGTCCTCTCCGTGTCGCCGAACAACTTTGGTGAGCTCTTGGCGTCGCTCACCCGTAAGCGCAGGAATCGGAACCCGAACAATCTGGCCATCGCTGCTGGGATTAAGCCCTAAGCCGCTCGAACCAATGGCTTTTTCAATGTCTCCAAGAGTCGACTTGTCCCAAGGAGTAACCACAAGGAGACGCGCATCTGGCGCAGCCACACTGGCCAGTTGATTCAGGGGCATCACAGCTCCATAGGTCGCGACATCCACTTGTACGTTCTCGAGGAGTTGTGGAGAAGCACGACCGGTGCGAACCGTGGTTAGCTCTTTCTCCAAGGCTGCGACCGCTGACTTCATGTCATCGTTCATGGATTCCAGGTACTCGTTGATCATCTCTCTAAACCTCTGCACGATTTGGCCCCACCTCCACGAGCGTTCCGATGGTCTCACCACAGATCACGCGCTTCACGTTGCCTTCTTGATTCAAGTCAAAAACAATGACGGGGATTTCGTTTTCCATGCACATGGCCATGGCTGTTGAGTCCATGACTTTGAGCTGTTTCTGCAACACCTCGAGAAAGGTCAGCTTCTCAAAGCGAACGGCATCGGCGTGCACCACCGGGTCCTTGTCGTAGATCCCATCCACCTTGGTGGCCTTCAGGATGACCTCCGCTCCAATCTCAGCAGCCCGGAGTGCGCCCGCTGTGTCCGTGGAGAAAAACGGATTTCCCGTTCCAGCTCCGAAAATAACCACCCGCCCTTTCTCAAGGTGCCGCGTGGCACGGCGGCGAATGTAGGGTTCTGCGATTTTGTCCATCGGGATCGCTGACATGACCCGAGTGTAGACCCCGCGCTGCTCCAAGGCGTCCTGGAAGGCAAGGGCATTGATCACCGTTGCAAGCATTCCCATGTAGTCGGCATGAGACCTGTCCATGCCGCGCGAAGCGCCTGCAAGGCCCCGGAAGATGTTTCCCCCTCCCAAGACCATGGCGACCTCAACTCCCATTTCGACGAGTTCCTTGACCTCGTCTGCAAATCGCCCAATCGCCCTCGGCGCCAGAGCGTGCTCGGTGCCTCCAGAGAGCATCTCTCCGGAAAGTTTCAGTAGAACACGTTTGTAGGCTGGGCGATTGCTCATAGGCATCCTGTGTGGGGAGAGTGAGGAGAGGTTGGGGGGCCCCAGTTCCCTGGGGCACTCCTACCAAACCGGGCGCTTAGTTGTCCAGACCGGCCTGAGCAGCAACCTCAGCAGCGAAGTCGTCCACCTTCTTTTCAAGCCCCTCACCGAGCACAAAGCGACTGAAGCGACGCACCTTGATGTTCTCACCGATGGTGGCGATTGCCTTGGTCAGCATCTCCCCCACGGTCTCGTTGTCACCCTTCACGAAAGGCTGCTCGAGCAGGACAATCTCGCCGTAGAACTTGGAGAGGCGACCGGTCACAATCTTTTCAGCGATGTGCTCGGGCTTACCCTCTTCCATCACGCGAGCAATTTGGACCTTTTTCTCCCGCTCGATGACGTCTGCGGGGACCTCTTCTACGGTCACGTATTCCGGAGCAGCGGCGGCGATGTGCATCGCAAGGTCGTTGCAGAGATCCTGGAAGGCCTCCGTACGAGCGACAAAGTCGGTCTCGGCGTTGACCTCAAGAAGCACGCCGATCTTTCCACCGCCGTGGATGTAGGCAGTGACCGCGCCCTCAGAAGCGATACGGCCAGACTTCTTGGCAGCTTTGGAGATGCCCTTTTCGCGAAGCCAGTCAATGGCAGCCTCGACGTTTCCGCCAGCCTCAGAAAGGGCTTTCTTGCAGTCGAGCATGCCAGCGCCGGTACGCTCACGGAGATTCTTGATGTCAGATGCGGTAACCATGGTGTTCTTCCTTGTCAGGCTGTTCTACGCCTGTTGAAGCAGGGTGGTGGATTAGGATTCTTCGCCTTCGGCAGCAGCCTCTTCCGCAGGCTCGGGAGCAGCGGAGGCCTCTGGGCTCTTCTCGTCGGCATCAATGGAGCGCGAGACTTTCACGACATCCACATCTGCAACCTCGGGCGCAACCACCTGGGCGTCAGTCCGTCCAGAAGCAGCACCATCGATAGCAGCCTCCGCCAAGGCGGAGGTGAACAGGCGAATGGACTTGATGGCATCGTCGTTGCCAGGAATCACATGAGCGATGCCTCCGGGATCGCAGTTCGTGTCGCAGAGGGCCACAACTGGGATGCCGAGCTTGTTGGCTTCCTTCACAGCGATGTGCTCTTTCTTGGGATCAATCACGAAGACTGCACCAGGCAAGCCCTTCATGTTTTTGATGCCACCCAGAGTGCGCTGCATCTTCTCCATCTCACGGGTCAGCTCGAGAGCTTCCTTCTTTGTGAGCATGTCGAACCGGCCCTCAGCGGATGCCTTTTCCAGCACAAGCAATCGCTCAATCGAGTTCTTCACGGTCTGGAAGTTGGTGAGGGTTCCACCCAGCCAGCGGTGGTTCACAAAGAACTGCCCAGAGCGTGCTGCCTCTTCAGCCACGATCTTCTGTGCAGCGCGTTTGGTGCCCACGAAGAGGATGGGGCGACCGTTGGCAGCTACCGAGTTTACGAACCGAACGGCATCCACGAGCGCCTTGGCGGTGATCTGGATGTCAATGATGTGGATCCCATTCTTTTCGCCGTAGATGAACGGACGCATCTTGGGGTTCCAACGTCGGGTCTGGTGACCGAAGTGAACGCCTGCCTCGAGCAGGTCGCGGAGAGAAACATTAGCCATTTTGATTTTCCTTTTTTGCCCTCGGTCAACGAGGGACACCCACAGCCGCTTGGTAGCTTCTGATTGCTCAGCGATGTGAGTTGGGTTGAACCTCCACCGACGCCTGAAAACCGACCCCTTCCGGGGCACCCTTGGCTCTTGACGGAACTCGGTGTGCGAATTTACTGCCCCAAACGGCGCAGCACCGCGTACCTAACGCAGGTGTCCTGCTCGGGCAAGGGGCCTATTTGCACCGGCCAACGGACGACCGAACTGAGGCTAAACGCTGGCCTGGTCTTCCGTTGCGTTGTAGCAACACTTCTTGAACTTCAACCCGCTGCCGCAGGGGCAGGGCTCATTGCGCTTGATGCCGTGGGCGACCGCAAAGTTCTTGGCAGCCATCCCTTTCGCCGGACGCGCTGGAGCCTGGGGTCGAGGAGGCAAAATGCCGGCCCCCGGCCCCGGAGCCGGTGCTGCCGGTCGGGGGGCATTGAGTGCACCTGACGCGAGTCCACGAGCAGCCTTTTTGGTGGGTGCCTCTGCGGCCCCCTCCACCTCGGGATTCATCTGCGTCCGGAGGATGCGGTTGACTACGGCCTCATCTCGAAGAGCGTTCATCATCATAAACATGTTGAAGCCCTCTTTTTTGTACTCGAGGAGTGGGTTTCGCTGACCGTAGCCTCGAAGCCCGATGCCGTCTCGCAACCGGTCCATCGCCAAGAGGTGATCTTTCCACAGTTGATCCGTGAACTGGAGCAGGAGCATCCGCTCAATCTGACGGGAGTTGTCCTCGCCGAGTTCTCCTTCTTTTTCTTCATAGCGCTCGAGGATCTGACCCATCAGTCGTCCCTTGAGTTCATTCTGTGAAAAGTCGCGAAGTTCGTCGTCGGTTTCATCCCAGGACACGTTGATGAGCTCAAGCATCCGCTTTCTCATCTGCTCAATGTCCCACTCCTCCGGATGGATGCCTGGAGGGCAGGTGTCGTCCATGATGTCGTCTGAGACTCCCTCGATGGCCTCGAGCATCATTTCACGAATGTTCTCACCCATCAGCGCTCGACGCCGCAGTTCGTAGACCGCCTGCCGCTGCGCATTCAGCACATCGTCGTACTCGAGCAGGTTCTTTCGAATGTTGAAGTTGTGACCCTCCACTTTCTTCTGCGCGTTTTCCAAGGCGCGGTTGATGAAGCGGTGCTCAATCGGCTCCTCATCATCGGGATTGCCCCAGCGCTCGACGAACGCGAGGATTTTGTCCGAGCCGAAGATCTTGAGAAGGTCGTCCTCAAGCGAGAGGTAGAACTTCGATGAACCCAGGTCCCCTTGACGGCCTGCACGTCCACGGAGCTGGTTGTCAATTCGGCGAGACTCGTGACGCTCCGTGCCCACGATCCGAAGACCGCCCGCTGCGAGGACCTTTTCCCGCTCTGCGGAACACTGTTCTTTGAGCTCTGAAAACTTGGCCTCAAACCCTTCAGGATCCTCCTCCGGGCTGACCAGGTCCTTGGCCATTTCCTCGGCGTTCCCTCCAAGTTTGATGTCTGTTCCACGTCCCGCCATGTTGGTGGAGATGGTCACAGCTCCCAGCCGACCGGCCTGAGTAACGATGTGCCCCTCACGAGAGTGATTCTTCGCGTTGAGCGTCTCATGGGCAATGCCTGCCCGCTTCAGCATTCGAGACACAATCTCTGACTTTTCGACCGAGGTTGTTCCCACCAGCACCGGCTGACCTCTTTTGTTCGACTCGACGATGTCCTCCAGAACCGCCCTGAACTTGTCGTCCTCGCGGAGGTACACGATGTCGTCTTGATCGTCCCGAGCAATGGGTACATTGGTGGGGATGACAAAAGTGTCCAAGTCATAGATGTTGGCGAACTCCGCTGCCTCGGTTTCGGCAGTACCGGTCATTCCAGCAAGTTTGTTGTACATGCGGAAGTAGTTCTGGAACGTGATCGTGGCGTAGGTCTGCGACTCATTCTCGATGGTGAGCTTTTCCTTGGCCTCCACAGCCTGATGGAGCCCGTCTGACCAACGACGGCCAGCCATGAGACGGCCTGTGTGTTCGTCTACGATGACCACCTTGCCACCCTGAACCACGTAGTCTTTGTCACGCTTAAAGATGTGGTGAGCCTTCAAAGCCTGGTTCACGTGGTGGAGCACCACCATGTTGTTCGGGTCATAAAGGTTGTCGATCCCAAGCCGGTCTTCGACCTTCGAGATGCCTTCCTCCGTCAGATCTACACCTTTCGACTTCGCATCGGAGACGTAGTCAATCTCCTCCAGCAAGAGCGGAATCACAGCATCGATGGTGAAGTAGAGATCCACGGAATCGTTTGTGGGCCCCGAGATGATCAAGGGTGTTCGAGCCTCGTCGATGAGAATGGAGTCCACCTCGTCGATGATGCAGAAGTTGTGCGGACGCTGGGTGTAGTCCTCGATCCGAAACTTCATGTTGTCGCGCAGGTAGTCGAACCCAAACTCGTTGTTGGTTCCGTAGGTGATGTCTGCGGCGTACGATGCCCGTTTGATCTGATCGTTGCGCTCATTCGACAGAATCTTGCCTACGTCCATGCCCAGAAACCGGTAGATCTGTCCCATCCAGTCCGCGTCTCGGCCTGCGAGGTAATCATTGACCGTGACAACGTGAACGCCCTTTCCTGTCAGCGCATTCAGGTAGGTGGGCATCGTGGCCACCAAGGTTTTGCCCTCTCCCGTTTTCATCTCCGCGACGCAGCCATCGTGGAGCACCTTGCCGCCAATCAACTGGCAGTCAAAGGGTCGCATTCCCAAGACGCGCTTTGAGGTTTCTCGAACGACGGCAAAAGCTTCCACCATCAAGTCGTCCAAGCTGGCTCCGTTCTCGAGACGCTGCTTGAATTCAGGAGTGAAGGCTCGAAGGTCATCATCGGAGAGCGCCTCCATCCGAGACTCAATTCCGTTCACGGCATCGACCACCGGCCGAAGTTTTTTCAAGCGCCGTTCATTGGCGGTTCCAAAGATCTTTCGAATGGGATTCATGGGGTTTGGCTCCAGGGGCGCAATTTGAGGCCCGATCGCACAACGTCAAGTGAAAAACCGCTTATCGCGGAAGATAGTCGAGGGGATCCACGGCTTGACCGTCGATGAGTAGCTCGAAATGGAGGTGAGGGCCCGTCGATTGACCTGTTGATCCAACAGTGGCGATCAGTTGTCCGGCTTCCACCCGTTCCCCTTTGCGGACAAGAAGAGACGAATTGTGAGCGTACAGGGTCTCAATGCCAAACCCATGATCGATCACCAAAATCCGACCGTACCCCGAGTTGTATCGAGCCGACTGCACCCAACCCGACGCGACTGCATAGACGGGAGTCCCCCTCGGAGCCGCCACATCGATTCCAGCATGCAGTTTTCGCGTCCTGGAAATCGGAGAGCGCCTGTAGCCAAAACCTGACGTCAAGCTTCCGTTGACGGGCCAAACTTGTGGGAATGCCAAGCGAAGAGCGGAGAGATCTTCAAGCTCATCTGCCGCATCGGCGACCCGAGGCTCACTCTGTTCCATCAGACGGAGCACCAATTCGAGCCTTTCCTGTATCTCCGAGGCCCAGAGGGAGACAGGACGAACGTCCTCAACCGCTACCGAACCGTCGACCTCCTCCATGGGGTCTCCGTCTTCCCCCAGCCAGGGTTCATCTCCGAGGTTCTCCGCCAGCCCCAGTGCTGCCATGTCTTCCTCGGACATTGGACCGAATCCTGGAAGAATGTCTTCCGAGAGAACATCGCGAATCTGAGCATCGGAGAGCCGAAAACGTCCAATCAGTGCTTCAGCGTCCTCAACAGTGCCTTGCAGAGCTCCCAAGCTCTCACGAAGAGCAAGATTTTCGTCCACCACCGCATCGTAACTCCGCAGCCTGCCGATGTTGAAAACCAGCAGAAGGAGAGAGCAGAGGAGCACCCCCACAACCACACTCACGACGGTCGCCCACTTCCGAAGAGCGGTCTTGCTGATGGCGTACTGCCGGACCTCTCCCTCTCCGGAGTCCGGAACCACTAAAAAGGTGTACCCAGGCTCCTTGGGTTCCACATCACGCCTCGTCAATTCGCAGCACCACCGTAGTGATGTTGTCGTCCCCACCGCGCTCGCATGCGAGGTGGACCAGTTTACGGGCCGCATCCTGAGGACCATGCCCCCGCACGTACTCCCCAATCTCCTCTCCCTGAACGAGGCCGGAGAGTCCATCCGAGCAGAGGAGGTACCGATCTCCCTTCTGAACCGCATGAACCTGGGTGTCGATCTCCACCTCTTCCTGGAAGCCCAAGCTGCGGGTAATGATGTTCCTCATTCGGTGGGTTGCCGCTTCTTCTTTCGTGATCAGACCCGCCTTGATTTTTTCATTCACGAGGCTGTGATCTTCGGTGAGCTGTTCGATCAGATTGCCGCGAATTCGGTAGGCTCGTGAATCCCCCACATGCCCGATGAAGGCGTTGCCAGCATCGAGCAGCAGCACCACAACCGTGGTCCCCATGCCTTTGAACTCCGGATCGGCCCCCGCCTTTTCGAAGATGCGCTTCCCAGCCAACCGGACAGCGTAGCGGAGCTTCTCTCGCGTGTGCTCTACTGCATCCTCATCGGCCCGGGGAACGGCACCAGGGTTCACCTCAATGCTGGCCAGCACCTCTTCCACGGTGTTGACTGCGATCGCAGAAGCAAACTCGCCGCCGACATGCCCACCCATGCCGTCGCAGACAACAAAGAGGTTCAACTCATCGTTGATGAGGTAGTTGTCCTCATTGTTCGCACGCTTCATGCCGACGTCAGTGATTCCGCACGAGGTTACGCGCATGGGTCCTCCTGGAGAGACCAGTGTCGGGCGCGTATGTAGTCAGAAGTCGACGGGAATTCAAGCAGACTGGCCGATTACCGCCCTTGGCTGCGCTCGAACAACGCCTGGGCGAGGAGTCCCCACTCTTCCAAGCTGAGCTCCTCCGCCCGACGCTCTGCACCTACAGTCTCCTCCAGCGCTTCAACCGCGAGCTGCTTGTCGAACTGGGTGGAAAGGGCATTGGAGAGACGCTTCCTGCGCTGCATGAATCCCGCACGGACCGAACGCTCAAAAAACGCAGGGGGCACGCCCCCTGTCAGGGGCTCATCGTAGAGATCGAAACGGACCACCGCCGAATGCACTTTCGGAGCAGGGTAGAAGGCCCCCGGCGGGATTCGAAACCCGTAGCGAACCCGAGCATGTGCCTGGGCAAAAACGGAGAGTGACCCATACGTTCGTGTCTTTGGCTCTGCCACAATCCGTCGTGCTACCTCGTCTTGAAACATGAGGACCAGCGTTGAAAAACGCGGACTTTTTCCAAGCAGCGACAACACAATCGGTGTCGCCACGTTGTAGGGGAGATTGGCACACACCGTCCACCCTTGCCCCGGGCAGATGGTCTCCCAGTCGGCCTTCAGTGCATCCCCCTCGTGCAGCGTCAACTCAGGAATTTCCGCCCGGAGAAAAGCGGCCAAATCCCGGTCCAGCTCCACCGCCCGAAGATCTGCTCCAGCTTTCAAGAGGGCGCGGGACAGAGCACCGAGTCCAGGACCAATTTCAACCACCTTGCTGCCTGGCGCCACCTTCGCGAGGGCAACAATCTGGGCCAGAACCGACTCGCTGATGAGAAAGTTCTGCCCAAATCTCTTTCGTGCCTGCTGCTCGAGACCCTTCAACAAGGTCTTTGGGTGGGGATTCACGCGGGCCCCAACTGCCACGAGGATCGAGCCCCCAATTCCGGCCCATCGGAGTGTCCGGCAAGCAGGTGAAGCCGACCGGCATTTGCAATCATTGAGGCATTGTCGGTGCAACGGGATCGCGGGGGTACAAAAGACTCGATCCCCTCCATCTCCCCAATTCTGCGGCGCAGTTCCCCATTCGCCGAGACTCCACCGGAGAGAGCCACCTGAGTCAACCCTGTTTCGTCGACTGCGCGTCGAACCCGATCCAGCAGAACGTCGACTACAGCCGCCTGAAAGGATGCAGCGATGTCCCGATCGGACGCTCGTTGGTCACTCATCGCATGGGTTCGGACGGCTGTTTTCAGGCCCGAAAAGGACATGTGATTGCCCTTCGCCCGGGGCCGAGGGAAGGCTATCGCCCTGGGATCTCCAGCACCCGCAAGACGATCAATCGGGGGTCCCCCGGGGTAGCCTAAGCCCAGGATACGGGCGACTTTGTCATAGGCCTCACCTGCAGCGTCATCGACCGTGGTGGAGAGAATTTCATAATCGCCCAGTGCGTGCGCTCTGTAGAGCGTCGTGTGGCCCCCAGAGACCACCATGCCCAAGAACGGAAAACTCGGCGCAGGATCTTCAAGAAGCGGAGAAAGCAGGTGGCCCTCGAGATGATTGACACCGATGAACGGCACCCCCCATGCCAAAGCAGCCGCTTTGCCAAAGGACAGTCCAACGAGTACCGCGCCAATCAGCCCTGGACCTGCTGTAGCGGCCACCGCATCGGGTTTCTCTATCCCCGCTTGGTCCAGAGCCGCCCGAACGACCGAACTGATCTTGGCCGCATGGGCCCGACTGGCCAGCTCGGGAACCACCCCCAGGTACTGCTTGTGGATCTCCTGGGTGTGGATGATGTCGGAGAGGACCCCTCCCTCACCCACAACACCCGCCGCCGTTTCATCGCAGCTGCTCTCAATGCCCAGAACTTTCATGCGGCCCTTCTACCATACCGAGCGCTTCTCGGCTTCTGTCTGCTGACATCATCGGAGATACCCGACCCATTGTTCGCCCACTTTTGATGAATGTTTCTCATGCACAAGCGAGATGAACCCAAGTGGCGAGGTCCAAAAAAATATTTTTCGAATGGAATTGTACGACGGGAATTTTGACCACAGATCCGACGCGCCCCGAAGAGCACCTCGCAAAAGTCTTGACACGTCAAGTTCTAAGGTTCTAAAACCTCTAAGGATCTCAGAAAGACAGCCAAGATTCTTTGCAGAATTTTTCGTCCGTGGTAGAAATCCAACTGTTGACGTGACAAGACAACTTCCACGAAACATCGTTTTAGTGGAGGCCGAGCGAGTTGCGCAAATCTCTCTGATTCCTGAAGCAGATGCTGGACAGGCCGCTGGTAGCGCCACGCCCTGGTGACAGCAGAAAGAGTGTTTGGGGGCCAGGGTGTGCCTCTTTCTCGCTCAAGCTGTAGCCAAACACCCCGCTCGGCTCGCTCGGCCTCCTCTCTTTTCTACCTGACACTGAATGAAAAAAGACGGTCCAAAGCTTCCTCAAGTCTTTGAGAACCCCGCCCTCCCCAAGACCAAGAGGCTTGGAGCTGCCGCAGCCAAACTGACCCTGCAGGCTGCCTACCGCGGGTTCCAGCCCACCGAAGACGCCCCCTTTGCAAAGACGCCTGACCTTCCCAGGCTCAAACGCTTCTACGTCCAGACAGATGACGGGTGGCAGCTTCCAGTCTACCGACTTCCTGTACACCCCCACGGAAGCGGAGAACCCGTCATCTTGGCACCATCGCTGGGCCTCAACCACCACAGTCTTCAATTCAGTCGCCAGAATTCGATCGCTTGGAAACTGCAGGAAGCCGGCTTCGCCGTGTTCTTTTTCACCCAGCGAGGCGACCACGGAGCCATTCCCCCCAACTCAGCCCGACCGTGGGACTTTGACGACATCGCTCGCCAGGATGTCCCCGCAACGATTGAAGGGGTTCTCGAGAGGACTGAATTCAGACGGGTTCACTGGGTCGGACACGGTCTCGGAGGACAGCTTCTCGTCGGCTACTTGGCCAATGAGGGCGATGCTTTTCTTGCCAGTGCCTCGCTGATCTGCTGCCCGGTTCGATTTGAGAGTCCTGCCAGCCGAGCCCGAGCGCTTCATTTCGCCATGCGCTTGCTTCCCAGCCAGATCGAAATTCCGACGCGGAAGCTCTCGCGCTTGACCTCCCCTGCATTTGGAGCAGAAAGTCCCTGGATGGAACACCTGGGCAACCTCAAAGGAGACAATGCCGTCGCCAGAGGGCTGCTTCTCCACGGTACAGAAAATTTGGGCGCTGGTCTTCTCAAGCAGGTTTCTCTCTGGACAGAGCGAGGCTTCTTGAGCGATCGAAGTGGCCAACAAGACCTGGCGTCCTGCCTCGAGGGGCTTTGCCTCCCTGTGTTTCTCCTGGCAGCCGACGGCGACCGCTCTTGTCCACCGGAGGCCGCCTTTGCATTGGATCTCTTTCTCGACGGACCGGTCGACCGACTTCGACTCGATGCAAGCTGGGGCCACACGGATCCCCTGCTCGCAGAAGACGCTGTGCACCACGTCTTTCCACGAATTCTGAACTGGGTCCAAAAGCACCGCGGAAAATCTTGGGCGAAAATTACTGAGGTTGAAGAGCAACCAGCGGTGGAGAAACAGACCGCATCACGCTAAATTTCATCTCAGTTACAACTGGGATTTCGTGTGGCAGAAAAATCCAAGATTCGACTTGTACTTTGGGTCACTGGCTTTGGACTCATTGCGATGGTCACGGCATTGGTGGCCCTTCTCATCCTCGTCAGCGAGCGCCCGAGTCTCGAAAATGAGGACAATCTTCTCCGAATTCAACTCCAAGGCGCGATCGCGGATGGGCCTGTTGAAGGCAGCCTCTACCTGAGTGAGACCGAGATCCCTCTTCGCACCCCAGACTTGGCTCACCTTCTCCTCGAGGCTGTCAACGAAGAGCGAATCCGTGGCGTGTTTCTGGAGCTCAACTCACCGGGTCTCAGCTTTGCCGGTGCCCAGGAAATCCGAAGTGCGCTCGAACAACTGGAGTCGGCCGGCAAGCCCTGCACCGCGTGGTCCAAGTCCTACACCAATGTCAGCTGGTACCTCGCCAGCGCCTGCTCCGATGTGGTGATCCACCCCGAGGGGGCCCCCCAAGTGCTGGGTCTCCAGATGCAGACGGAACACTACGCCAACGCCTTTGACAAGCTGGGTGTCGACCCCGAGATCGAGCGTGTGGGTCAGTTCAAGTCTGCCCCGGAATCCTTTCAAGCACATCAGCCTACAGAACCTGCCAAACAGCAGATGCTGGCTCTTCTTGACGGCCTTCACGAGCAGTTCATTCGCGACAGCGCCCGCGGGAGGAAACAAACTCCCGAGAACATTGAGGCCCTGTTGGCCGACCCGCCGATGGATTCCCGGGAGGCTGTCCAACGGGGCTTGGTCGACCGGAGCGCCTACCTGAGTGACCTCGAGGAGGAACTTGGCGGCGAGTTTGAACCCGCACAGCCGTACTTCACTGCTCTCAAACGCTCCTGGAGCCGTCCTCGTCAAGCCGTCGCTGTTTTGCATGTCCAGGGCACGATCGTGGATGGCTTCTCACAGGTTCCCTTGGGCGGCGGCGCCATGGCAGGAGATGAGAGCCTTGTCTCGCAGATCAATGACATTGCCGAGAATTCCGACATCGTCGCCATGGTTCTCCGTGTCAATTCTCCCGGGGGTTCAGCCATTGCCTCGGACAGCATCTGGGAGGCCGTTCGGAAGGTGGCAGAGAGCAAGCCTGTCGTGGTGTCCATGGCCAGCTATGCGGCCAGTGGCGGCTACTACATCTCGATGCCCGCCACCCACATCGTGGCCCAACCAAGCACCCTCACAGGTTCGATTGGTATCTATGGAGGGAAGTTCGCGGTCGAGGGATTGCTCGAGAAAGCGGGGGTGACGCACTGGAACGCCCAGCGGACACCCTTTGCCGGGCTCAACGATCCCACGCGTTCCTACAGCGATGCTGAGCGCACAAAGATCCAGCAGCGTCTGCAGTCCTTCTACGACAGTTTCGTAACCAAGGCCGCTGAGGGGAGAAACATGACCCCGGAAGCACTTCATGCAGTGGCTCAAGGAAGGGTATGGACAGGTGAGGCTGCCCTCGAGCAGGGACTCGTGGACAGCTTAGGGGGGCTCGAGGACGCAATCGCCAAAGCCATCGAGCTTGCCGGGGCCTCGGAGGATGTCGGTCGCTGGATTCTTCCTCGCGATGGCATGCTCTGGGACATGCTCTGGTCCTCTCCGACGCTCGATGCCGAAGCGTTGGCCAGCTTGATCGGGCGGCCAGTACCCGGGGCACTCTTGGAGTCACTGAGCCAGGCCTTGGTCATGGCCAGCATTCTCGAGTCCGAGGGAGCGATGGCCGCTCTGCCCTATCGGATGCAGGTGCAATGACCTCAGCGCGGATCCGTCCCCTTGAAGACCGCGATTATCAAGCCTTAGCCTCCACGCTGAACTCGGCCTTTGCGAGCTACCGAGACGCGACAGTCTACGCCAACCCGATGTTGGCCTACTTTCGCGAATGGATGTGGTCCGATGCGCCCTCACTTGTGCTCTCTGATGGAGACCAGCAAAAGGGAGTCCTGCTGGCTGGGGTTCGGTCCGTACGGTTTGACGGGGTGGACCTTCGGGTGCTGCACATCGGACCGTTTGGAATTGTTCGTTCCCATCGCCGACAAGGGTGGGGAACCAAGATGCTCCGAGACCTCCGTCTCCTCGCACAGAATCACGGCGCCGACCTGTTGACCCTGACGACGGAGTCCATCTACGGCGCCCATCGGCTTTATCGGCGAGAAGGATTCGATCCCATTGAGGCCTACCGACCCAAACTCTCGATGCTCTCTGCAGCTTCCGGCAATTTGCCGCCCTTCCGAGGCACACACACGTGTTCCGATATCCGCCCTATCATCACGGAGGAACCGCTCGGCAAGCACCTCATGGAAACCGGTCCCACGGGTCCGCCATTGCCTGCTGCGCTGCGACCCAACCGATGGGAACTGAACGGTGGCCGGGCAGCAACCATTCAATGGTCAATCGTCACTCGTCAAGGAGACAGAGAGACGCTGCAGAAGGTGAGCCAGGTCATTGAATGGGTGCCTGGAGAAAGCCCCGAGGAGCTTTTCCAAGCCGCTCGAGAGCGGGCAGCGGCCGAGGGAAGCGTCTGCCTCTACGCGCTTGGCAGTCTCTCCCGAGGCCTGCCGCAACTCCGAGCCAAAGGAAGCTCGATGGTGTACCGGATGGGTCGAGCACTCACGGACAAGGGCGCGTTCGCGCTCAAGGCGGCGAAACACTACACGGAGATTGCTCCTGCCCCGTGAGTTACCAATCTGCGGCGCGCTGGAATCGGCGGCTGTCTCTCAACATCTGCAAGACTTCCTCGGTCTGATCGTCCCCAGGGCAGCCCCCGAAAACTAGCGGATTTGGACACAGCGCCACCGAATGTTTCTTCAGGCCCGCCTCCATTGCAGAGAAGAGACGCTCACCGAGATCCGCAACCTCAGCATTGAATGCCGAACGGTGCTGTGCAGCCTCCCCGAGGGCCGCTTCCTTCGCGCTCTCATCCCCCGACTCCAACTTGGCTTGGATGGGAACGAGCTGACGCTCCAGCTTCGCCTCGATGGCTGAGAGCGCCTCTGCAAGAAAGGCCTGGGAGAGCGCGCCCACTCGCACATAACCCGGGGTCTCCTGCTCCCGGAGAGGCACGCTTGGTAGGGTTTTCGGGGTGAAGTCAACGAGTGGCCACTCAACCGACAGAATGCTTCTCACCGCCTGCTGAAGAGCTTGGTCTGCGTCCATGCGAGCCGCAATCGCGGCATTCATGTTCTCGCCCTCGCAGTTGTTCTGTCCTCGACTCGGCCCAAAGGACATCATGCCGCTTGGCGGACTGCACTCCACGAGTGTCTGTTCCTCAGCCACCTCTGAAATGGCACGCCCCATCGCCTCTTCGAACACGCCTTGCGAGTCCGCCTCGATCAGGGAGACATGTTCTTGCGCGACCAAGAACGCGTGGTTCGCCGTTCGACGAGACTGCTCGAGGTACGCCAACATTTCTTCAGGCGCACGGTCACCCAAGAGCAAGACGGATTGCTCAAGCTCCTCAAGACCTCGACCCGCTTTTCCCAGGCTGTTCTGCAGTGCTTCAAACTTCGGAGCCAGTCCCTCGGAGTAGCTCCGAAACAACTCAGAGGACTGGGCAATGCTGTCGGGGGAGTAGTAAGCGGGAGACTGCGCGAACGCCGCAGCTGCAAAAATCCAGATCATAGGTCAACTCCTGAACTCACGAAAACGGGCACGAGGTAGGCGCCCCGGGCCACATTCACCGGGGCCCGCTGACTGAGACGACACATGAAACCAGCCAAACGTCCCCGAATCAAGAAGGGATCCAGGTCGACCATGCAGTTTGTCTCTTTGTAGTCTTCCCGTGCATCGGGAAACTCCTGGATCCACTCTTTCACAACCCGTTGCAGAACCGCAGGCTCAGGATCCTCGAGGCGCATCTCCCAATGCTCCTGTGTGGTCTCCCGACCGAGAAGCACGCCTCGCCCACCACTCTGAGAAACCGGCTTGATGATCCAATCCTCCCGAGCCTTTCGCGCCCGCTCCACCACCCCGGGAGAACTGAGTTTTCCATCGCCAGTCTGGAGCATCACGGTGTGGGGAAGGTGATCCATCACCACCTTTCTCTCAGCGGAACTCAACCGCTCCTGCATCTCTGAGGCGTGGAGCAGGGCAAAGAGCCCTTTGCTGTGGAGCAGCGGAGTTCGGAGACTGTTGACCATACACACTGCTCCTGCACGATACGCGCGAAGCAGCGCCGAACATTCCTGCGGTCTCGCGATAAGGTCCCGGACCAAAACCCGCCGATAGACCAGATTAATGGGCCCACCAGGGCCACTCAGAACTCCACCATCAAACCGAAGATCACGAGGATCCACGAGTGGACAGGAAATCCCGTAGCGCTCGAAGGACTGAGAAATAAGGTGAAAATCCTGCCGAGTAGGCACGTCCAGAAAGTCCACAATGGCCATACTCGGACGATCTCGCCCTCCCCACTCTCGATAGGTCGACAGGAGGGCTCGGAGGGCCGTATCGCTGCTCCGGAAGGCCTCAAATGGGCCGACCTGGGCATAAATCGGATCGCTCCTCATCTGAGCTGTCAGGGCATCCGTGTACCCCATTCCTGTCGGCGCCTCAGCGTTCAATTCAAGAATCCAAGGATGACCATCTGGACAGAAGCAGTCCACCCGCGCCAAGACGGCGGCTGAGGAATACCCCGGGTCAATCGCGGCCAAGCGGCGCTCCTCCTCACTGAGACCCATGGCTGACGCAAGTGACCCTGCAGAAAGCCCGTCCTCGAGGAGAACGCTCTTTGCCTTCCTTACCGCGCCATGGAACACAGCCAAAACGCGGGCAAGCTCTTGAACCCGTTCCGCAGAAAGGAAAAGCGGTGCCCGGTGGACACACACCGGCTTGCCATCAAAGAGAACCCCTGCCTGTCCTACCTCTGCGAGAAACTCTTGCCCTGAGATCCCGCTGTGACGAAGCGCGTTTCGCCATGCTCTCGACGCATCCATGTCGTCTTCTAACCCGACGTGATAATCCTGGGTCATGTCCTTTCTCCAGGCCCAGCAGACTGTCTTGGAACCGCTGCTCCAGGCGGCACGTTCCGACCGACTCCACGGATCCTACATCTTTGAGGGACCTCAAGGTGTTGGAAAACGCGAAGCAGCGCTCTACATCGCACGCGCAGCGGCCTGCGAGTCTGAAGACCCCATGGCCCGACCCTGTGGCTCTTGCCCGACTTGCCACCACATGCTTCGCGGCAGTCATCCGGACCTCGTGGTGGTTGGCCCCGACGAGGGGAAAAAAATCCGAATGATCGGGGTGGAGAGTATTCGAGACGTCATTCGTCAGACTCGACTGCACCGCTATGCAGCACGACGACGGACCTTCGTTTTAGACCCAGCGGACATCCTCCGCGATGAAGCCGCGAATGCCTTGCTCAAAACCCTGGAGGAACCCCCAGCAGGAACCGGCTTTATTCTGGTTACCGCCAAGGCCAGCACACTCCTGCCTACTGTGCTTTCCCGCTCCCAGAGGGTGCGGTTCCACCTCTCCTCAGAGGACCTCCTTCTCCAGCAGCTTCAAGCCCAAGGTGTTGAGAAGGCTCACCAGATCGCGAGGTGGGCGGATGGGCGCCCGGGCCTGGCTCAGGCCCTTGTCGAAGGCGAAATGGAGGAGATCTTGACCTGCCGCCAGAACCTCTTGGAGCTTCTGGCGGGCTCCCCATCGGACCTTTTTTCCTTCACCGAGGGCATCACCAAAGGGAACAAAAAAGGACGTGCTGGATGGGAGCCGGTTGTTGAACGCAACCTTTTCGTCATTGAGGCTCTCCTCAGAGATGCATCCCTGTTGCGAATTGGTGGAACACAACTTCTGAATGCGGACATTGAGC
Organism: Myxococcota bacterium; assembly: GCA_036021505.1. Classification (GTDB taxonomy): domain Bacteria; phylum Myxococcota_A; class UBA796; order UBA796; family CAJQPC01; genus JAYXVV01. The sequence continues at coordinate 45,356 of JAYXVV010000064.1, forward strand.
CCACGGTTCACGCTTGGTCGCAGGCACTTTACCCCAACGGAATCCATCGAATCAACGAAGCCCTTCATCAAACACGCACCCGAATGGCGCTCAATGTGAACGCACGCCTTCTCTTGGAGCCCCTGCTCGCACAACTCGCCTCCGAACTTGGTCGCGCCCGGAGTCATCCGTGATCTTCGATTCCCACTGCCACCTTGATCCCAGGACCTACGGCGGTGCCGACGGGGTCGATGAGGTCGTATCCACGGCCGTAGCCGCCGGTGTGACTCGAATGCTCACAGTGGGTTCAGGCTACGGAGACGGCACCGCCGACCGCGCGGTTGTTGTGGCCAAGAGGCATCCTGGGGTGGTTTGGGCCAGCGTGGGCCTGCACCCGCACGATGCCGAGCTGCTCGACGACGCCCTCCTCGACCACCTTACCTCGCTCGCCCAAGAGCCGGAGGTGGTGGCCTTTGGTGAGATGGGTTTGGACTTCTACTACGACAACGCTCCTCGAGACGTCCAACGATCGGCGTTCATTCGCCAGATCCACACCGCTCTGGCCCTGGACCTCCCCATCATCATTCATGACCGGGACTCCCAGGGAGAATGCCTCGAAATTCTCCGCAATGAAGGGGCATTTGGTGGCGCTGGTGTGCTCTACCACTGTTACGCTGGTGACGTTGCCCACATGGAAAAAGTCGTGGAGGCGGGAGCCTACATTTCCATCCCAGGGGTGGTGACTTTCAAGAAAGCCCAAGACACCCAACTGTCGGCCGCCGCGTGTCCAGATGACCGTCTCCTCGTTGAGACAGACTCTCCCTTTCTTACACCCGCGCCTCTCCGGGGTCGACGCAATGAACCGTGTCACGTCGCCCTTACACTCGAGGCTGTGGCCGGCCTTCGAGGCGTCTCTGTGGATGAATTGGCGGCGCTGACCACCGCCAACGCCAACCGCCTGTTTCGACTGTGAGACCCTTCTGAGGTCTCTTCTCAGTTCGAGCTAGGACTGCTTGGCTTGGTTGGGGGCGTTCTTGTCCGCAGCCTCGGTATGAATGTCGAACTTGGGGGTCGTACCATTCTTCGCGCGGAGGTTTTTCGCCTTACGACCGGCCTTGGCCTGACGCAGCTTGCGGCGGAACTTAGTAAACTTGGTATTGGAAGCCATTGGATTCACCGTGCCTAAAGATTCGAATCGAGCCGCCTATTAAAAACTTCCCGGCGACCTGTCAACAGGTTCCGACTGTTTCAAAGTTGGCAAACGCGGTCCTTTGGGACAAGATACCCAGGGATGACCCCTGAAACTGGAGACCTTCATGCTGCTCACCGCCGCCCTTCTCTTCACTGGATGCGACCTCCTCGAGGAGGCTCGCGAAGAACTCACTGACCTCACCAATCCCCTCGTGGGACAAGTCATGATTGTCGGGATTGCCGAGCCAGACGACCCCACGGTCGCTCAAGCACTCGAGGGAACGGACTGGGAACAGGGGATCTTCGCTCAAGCCTTCCTGGCAGATGCCACCAACGCCAACGACCTCTCGAACGCTCCGGTGGGCAGCGCGACTGTCAAAGCCAAGGTCGGTGCCAATGAGGCGATTCGCCTCGTTGAGGAATCCGAGGGCAGCTACCTCGCAACCCATCAAGACGGCCTTGTCTATCAAATCAATGCAAACGTGGAGGTCTCCGTCAATCTTGAAGGCGGGCCCGCCCTGCTGCGAAACAAACTGCCTTCGGAGCCGGATGTGGACATTCCATCCCAGCAAGCCAAAGGCGCAAAGATGATCGTGGACCTGGAGGGCACTGACTACAACGCGGTCCTTGGCGTTGTCGTCAACGCACAGACGCAGGCCATCGTGTGGTCGAATGAGCCAACGACAGCTGAGGAAATCTACGACTTCACTCACAACGATGAGTCGATTCGTAAACTGGAAATTCCGGGTGCGAGCTTCGCCAACCCTGGAGTCTACGCCGTTGGCGTCGCTGGCTTGGTCAACGGTGACCCGGACCAGTTTGAGAACGTAAACAGCCTGCTCTCGGGGTTCATGGCTGGGAAAATGAGCCTGTATCCGGTGACGGTAATGCCCAATTAGACACGGCGCCGTTGGACGGCAGGAGGTCGAGGGCCAAGCCCAAGATGACCTCCTCTCGATCCGCGGTCCAACCCGCGTTGAGACCGACGCGGAGGCAGTCACAAGTGCTTTCCACCATGAGACTGCCTGTCGCGACTTCGAGTTGTTGAGCGCTCATCAATACGGTGGTCGCCGGCCACACGTCGAAGTTTCCGAAAGGAACTGCGAAACGCACTCCAGCATTCATCAGGGGTTCGAGTGCCCCGCCGTCCTCTTGCTGTGCGTGCACGCCGAACCACGTTTCTGAGCGACTGCCTCGCTCATAAAGCGTCAGTCCATGCAGGGATGCATCCCGCCCGTTCCAGCTTCGCAGTCGCCAGTCCAACGCGCCTCTCTTGAACAGTCCATTGGCGTCCCACCCCTCCACGGCCCCCTCTCGAAGATGAGCCCAGCCGTCGATTCTCAGATGACCATTGCCCCACCAGAGTGATTCAAAGCGAGGGCCCCAAATTCTCTCGTCCGGTACCTGGTCGAGGACACTCAGAGGAATCAGGTCACCCCAAAATCGGCGCCTCACTCCTACGGCAGCCCCCACTTTCACCTCGTGGCGCCAGCCGCCGTGTTGCCCTGTGGCCACCACTCCCGCTTCCGCATCGAGAGCCCAACCGGCGGCTTGCTCCATGGCATCGTAGTCCATGCCACGGACAGCAGTGTCCATGCTGACCTCAAGCGGCCCCCAATCCTCAATCCAACCCGCGTGGGCACGCAGTTCTGAGCGCCAACGCCCGAGCATCCAGCCCGTCGACAGGCCGTGGCTACCGAAGAAACGTCCTCGCTTCCAGCCATTTTCCCGAAGCCCCAGCTGCCAACGGGCTCCCTCCGATCCGTCGCCCTGCCAAGCCCAGCCTTCAGCGCGCAGAGAGCCGACCCCAAGCACCACCTGCTGCTCGAGAAAGGAACGCTGGCGATCAAGGTAGGTCACTGCCCGACGCTGGCTCTCCGGACGATCCACCCAGATGCCACTGATTGCAGCACTCCAGTGCGGTGTTGACGACACATGATCCACTTGAGCCAGCGCAGCAAATTCATCCGCCCACTCTACCCGCCAGGAAACCTCCGGATCCCCATTCAGCAGGATTCCGCCCTCCAGGAGAGGACCTCGCCACCAGCCGGGTTGGATCTCCGCATCCAACCCATCATCAAGTCGAAAGACCACCGGTTGAGTGACCCGGAGGCTGCCGAGTTCCCAGGCCATGCCCGGCAACCCAAGACCAATTTTCCCCGGGCGGAGAGGAAAAGAAAAGTTGGGAAACGGGATTGAAAACCCCTCGAAGAGAACCAACGAGCCGCCGTCGACCCGTGCCTCCTCAAGTCCTTCTACGGTCAACGAAACCGCTTGAACCGACCACACCGGGCAGTCGCAATCACAGGCGGTGATGGTCGCATCCGAGAGCAAAGCTTCCCCATCCAACAGCCCATCGAGTGCTGCCGAACGAATGAACCAACCCGTGGTCAACTCCACTTCCACATTCGTGAAATGGATCACACCCGTCTCTCGATCCAGGCTTCCCGTTTCAAAGGTCAGTACGCCGTCCGTGTCCTCAATTCGGCCATTTTCGGCAAGGACAATCTGCTCGCGGACCGTCATGCGCTCTGCCTGCAACTCTGACAGGCTGTCATTGGCCCAAACGAAGCTGAAATAAAGCAGCAATCCGCCCACCTTTAGGCGCTCCCAAGAAGATCGCGAACCGCACCTGCCAGGTACAAACTTCCGGCGACAATCAGCAGCCCATCGTTCGCCATCGCTCGAGGCAACGCCTCCTCGACAGGACCTGCCTCAGCGACCGATGCATCGATGCCCGCCAGAGCGCTTGCGATCACCGCAGGCGACGCTGCCCGGGGGTGAGCGCAAGATGTGGTCAAGATGTGGTCGACCTGAGGGGCAAGAATGGTTCCAATGGACCGCATGTCCTTGTCCTCCCCAAATCCCAGAAGAAGGGTACGGGGACAGTCGTGAGGAAGGGCGCTCAGATACTCCACCAAGACCTGAGCGGAGTCCACATTGTGAGCACCATCCAGCAAGACCGAGTCGGACAACCACTCCAGTCGCCCTGCATGCTCAACTCGTGCAAGCCCGCGCCGTCGAGCCGAATGAGGAATCGTGAAATTACCGCTCCGCTGCATGAGTTCGATCAGGGTCAAGGCGACCCCTGCGTTTTTCACCTGGAAGGCACCCGGAAGGGCGAGAGTCAATGCGTCGAGCTCCACCCCGTCCATGCTCCAACAGAGGCCTCGGGAAGTTTCAAAGGCCTGATAATCCTCACCCCAGACCCAGAGAGGGGTTTGCCGAGAAGCTGCGGTGTCCCGCAGAGCGTTGAGTGCAGAGGGTTTCATCTGCCCGACAACTGCAGGAACGGACTTGCGAAAAATCCCTGCCTTCTCCGAGGCAACACTCGCAAGGTCGGGCCCGAGCTTGTCCGTGTGGTCAAGCCCAATGCTGACCACTGCACTCACTGTAGGGTGCACAACGCTGGTGGCATCCAGTCGACCCCCAAGGCCGACCTCGACAACCTGCACATCGACGTTTTCCTGTTGAAACTGGAGAAAAGCCGCTGCCAGGATGGCTTCGAAATAGGTCAGGGGAAGTTCGTCCTGCCCCAGATTCAGATGGGATCTCCCCCAATCGCTGGCCAGTTCACTCACCCGGCGAAGAACCGCATCGAGTTGACCGTCCGAGATCGGCTGCCCATTGATCCGGATGCGCTCGTTGACATGCTGGAGGTGTGGGGAAATCGTGAGGCCCGTCTTGTAGCCGGCTTCCTGCAGAATCGCGTCAACCATACTGCAGACACTGCCCTTTCCGTTGGTCCCCGCGACATGCACCACGGGGGCACAGGTGTGTGGACTGCCGATGCCCTCCAAAAACGACCGAATCCGATCGAGCCCGAGCCGCATACCCGAGGCATGGAGTTGCCTGAGCAGAGGGTTCGTCCTCACTCCTGTTCAGTCATCCAACGGAGGTGACGAGCCAAGTTTTTCTTGAGATCCAGACGATGCACAATCTGATCGAGCATGCCGTGCTCGAGCAGGTACTCACTGGTCTGAAACCCATCCGGCAGGGACTCGCCAATGGTCTGCTCGATCACACGAGGCCCCGCAAACCCAATCAGTGCATTCGGCTCAGCGAGTATGAGATCCCCGAGCATCGCAAAGGACGCTGCAACGCCTCCGGTAGTCGGATCCGTCAGGAGAGAAATGTAAGGCTGCCCGGCCCGCTCCCTCAGTCGACCCAGAGCAGCACACGTCTTCGCCATCTGCATCAGCGAGAGCACACCCTCTTGCATGCGAGCTCCCCCCGAGGCTGAGACCACCACGGCCGGTACGCCCCTCTCCGCCGCGCGCTCGTATTGCCTTGTGATCGCCTCACCGACGACCGAACCCATTGAGCCGCCCATGAATCGGAAGTTGAATACCCCCAACTCGACTTCGACCCCCTCGATGGTGCAGGACCCCGAAATAAAGGCGTCCAGTTCACCGGCTTTGGCCTGTGAGGCCTCGATTCGAACCGGATAGGGCTTGGAGTCGTAGAACCCGAGCGGATCGGCGGGACTGAGGGCCTGATCGTGACGGACAAAGCTTCCCTCATCCGCAAGCAGCGCAATGCGTTCTTCCGCCGTCAAGCGAAAATGGTGGCCGCAGTGGTGGCAGACCTGATGCTGGGCCTGGAGGTCCTCTCGATACAGCACCTCATCGCATCCTGGACAGCGCGTCCAGAGATCCTTTGCAGGGCTCTCACCCCGTTCGCGCTCAGGCTTCGGCTCTGGGGGCGGCTGTTCAAACCAGCGACGTTCCTTGCTCATCCGGTACCTCTCTGAGGAGCCCTCCCCTTATCCGTCGGTGCCTGAAATACCAGTCGTTCCCCTTCGATCCTCGCAACAGCTCCGTAAACAAAACCCCGGTTTTGGGTTCCGTGTCCGACAGGAAGGCCTCCGATTACCGGTACATCGACCGCCTCGAGAATCAACTCCCGCAGCCCCCAACGCGCGTCTTCCGGTGTTGAAAATCCCGTGAAGCTCCCAACAGCGACCCCGGCGATTCCATCCAAGACACCTGCGCTGCGAAGCTGCTGAAGCATACGGTCTACCCGGTAGGGTGGCTCCCCCACCTCCTCAATCAAGAGAATGCAGCCTCTTGCTCGCAGTTGCCAGGGGGTACCACAGAGACTCGCCAACATGCACAGGTTGCCCCCGATCACCGGTCCCGCTGCTGTTCCGCTCCGCCAAACCTCACCCGGCCATGAAAAGGACCAACGTCCGGTCAGCAGGTTCAGAATGTGATCCACGCTCTCTGCATCGGGATGGCGTGTCAGGGAATGAAGCACTGGGCCATGGATTCCAGACTTTCCGGCATTCTGATAGAGCGCTGCCAGGAGACTGGTCACATCCGAGAATCCGATCACCGGTCGCTCATCGAGGCCCTCCAAGTTGAGGTGCTCCAAGAGGCGGTTGATCCCGTATCCTCCACGAGCCACCCAAAGTGCATCGAGATCCGGGTCACGCAAGCCCCATTCCAAATCCTGCAGACGCTCTGTGTCCGTCCCAGCCAGATAGCGATGGCATCGGTCCATCCGAGGACCAAGTACGCACTTGAAGCCTCGACCCTCAAGGAACGAGACGGCGAGTTCGAGCCCTTCTCGGCTGTAGATACCGGCAGGTGCCACGACTCCGATTCGGGCACCGGCTTGCAGGGGTTGTGGAAAGGCTTGCATCCGGTCCAAAGGATAGCCTGCCGCGTGCCGACTCGGTTAGGTGAGGGGTTCAGCCAGCAACCGATGAGGAACCCGTGCAGCGAACACTGACCACTCTGATGGGAAACAGCCAGCGCCTCGATGGTGGGGCAATGTTCGGGAATGCTCCCAAGGCACTTTGGAGCCGGTGGACAGAGGCCGATTCACTCAATCGAATCCCACTGGCCTGCAGGTGCTTGCTGATTCAGGAGCCCCACCGAAACATCCTCTTAGAGGCGGGAATCGGACTGTTCTTTGAGCCCAAGCTGAAAGAGCGCTTTGGTGTCGTAGAAGACACCCACCGCCTCCTCGAGGAACTCGAGCGGGTGGGCCTCACGCATCAAGACATCGATGTCGTCGTGCTGTCTCATCTTCATTTTGATCACGCCGGAGGCTTACTCAGTTCATGGACGGAGAAGACGCCTCCAACCCTGCTGTTTCCCAACGCTACCTTCGTCGTGGGACAGACAGCCTGGGAGCGAGCTGCAGATCCCCACCCGCGCGACCGAGCCAGCTACATCCCCTCACTCAACCAACAACTCGCTGCATCGGGGCGACTCGAATGCGTTTCTGGGGAGTTTTCCAAGGTCCTTGGCAAGGACTTTCGATTCCACAAATCGGATGGCCACAGTCCGGGTCTTTTGCTCACGGAAATCCCGACCAACCAGGGCCCCATGGTCTATGCTGCAGACCTGATACCCGGTGCCCCATGGGTTCACCTGCCCATCACAATGGGCTACGACCGCTTCCCCGAGAAGCTTATCGACGAAAAAAGGAGCCTACTGGAAGACTTGATCCAGAGACAGGGCTGGCTCATCTTCACCCACGACCCCACTGGTGCCTGTGGCAGAGTAAGCAGGGACGAACGAGGGCGATTTACACTCTCCCATACCCTGAAGGCGCTGGAAGATTGGTCTTGAGAATTCTCATCGCTGCTGCCTTGGCGGCCTGCACTCGCCCGACGCCTGATCCCGGACCCGGCAAGTTTCACTTTGATGTGAAGTCGGCCGGCGGCAGTGTTCCCAATGCCTATGAGCTTGTGGCCGCGCGGGAGGCTCCCTTTCGGCTGGAAGTCACCCTTCACAATGGCGAGGAGCAGTGGCTCTACGAGCGCCTTGACTACGCCAAATCCCACAGAATCCCTCTGCTGGGACTTGGAGCCGACACCACGTGGACGGCCACAGCCTCGATGACCCTCGAGGACGGGTCGATCTACGACACCAAACCCTTGGAATTCACCACACCAAGCCTCCCACTGGACTTCCCCATTCTGCAGGAACTGACGGGCAGCGATGCCCCCCTGCAAAATGGCTACTTGCTCTTCGATGTGAAGTCGGTCGCGAAGTCGGTGAACTACCGAGTGGCTCTCGATGCCAACCTCGAGGTGGCCTGGTGGCAAGAGGACACCAACGAATGCACCGACATTCGCATGCTTCCGGATGGCTACGTTCTCGGCGTCTGCAACCTGTTGGCCACCGAAACCAACCTCCTCGGTGAGACCCGCGAGAAGACCGCGATAACGGACCCCAATGCCGACGAGGAAGACTCCGCCCTCCAGATGCACCACGAGCTGTTTCCGCTGGAACGCGGTGGTTTCTTGACGCTGCATGCTGAGCAGGTCGACGTGCCCCAGTTTCCTGTTTCTGCTGAAGAACCTGAAGAGCTTGCGCCGGCCACGATTCGCGCCGACCGCGTACTCCTTACCGACAGCGACTATCAGTTGATTCGAAGCTGGTCCTTGGCCGACATCCTCCCCACCCAACGCATCGGCTACGGGTCGGTTTCGAAAGGCATCAATGACCCCGTTCACGACTGGTCGCATGCCAACGGGGTGATCCAGGACCCCGCAGACAACGGCATCATCGTCTCCATCCGACACCAGGATGCCCTCGTGAAACTCACCAACAGCGGCAACTTGAAATGGATCCTCGCGAATCCCAGTGGCTGGCCGGAAGAATGGCTGCCCTTCCTGCTCTCCAATCCAGACAACGCCCCCTATCCCTTCCACCAGCATGCCCCTGAGATTGATGAGGAGGGCCGGCTCTGGATTTTCGACAACGGCAACAACCGCTCCACGCCCTACGACGACGCTGGCCCGGAAGAGGAGTATTCTCGGGTTGTAGCCTATGAAATCGATGAAGAAAACATGGCCTTTCGAGAGGTACTGGCCTTCGACCAATCTGCCGATGGTCGACTTTTCTCGGCAGCGCTTGGGGATGCCGACTGGCTGCCTCACATCGGTTCGGTACTCAGCGTTTGGGGGCGTGTACCCGGAGAAACCGACTGGTCCAAACCCCTCTCCAGCACCACCAACACGCGTGCCCGGATCATGATCCATGCCCCTGAGTTCGACGAACCCGCAATGGATCTCGAGATCTCGGGATGTCTGTGTGACGAAGAGACTTTTCGCCAAGAGCACCGAGGTTGGAAGGTGTACCGGGCGGAGTGGCTCCCCAGGCTCTATCCCTTGGGGACAGAGCCTACTCGAGGCCCCTATACCGCAGACAGCGGAATCGAATAGACTTCGGTTGACGATGCGCCTCCTTCCTCCCATCTGCTCGCTCGCACTGCTTTCCCCCGTGGCCCATGCCGGACATGGATGGGGCCTGGGTGTACAGACTGGCGGCAACTGGGTTCAAGGTCCAGATGGAACGTGGAACTCCGGCCCGAGCTTCGGACTTCAGCTTCAAAGATCTCTCCCCAGCGGCGCAGAGTGGCGATTTCTTCTGCGGAGCAGTCCCATCCGGCAGAGGGACGGTGCCGGTACGCTCGTCAATTCCGAGGGCCAGACGCCCCCTGTCCCGGATGCGATCAGCATCCACAACCATCTGGTCACTGGACTGCGCTACAGTCCACTGCCATGGGGAAGCACTGAGCAGTGGGCCTTCGGGCCGCAAGTGGAGGCTGGATTTGGACTGAACGTCCTGCGCACTCACACCGATCTCGCCACCCCGACCGGACTGGGTCGAATCACCAACACCGAGTCCGCACTGCTGGTTCAAGCTGGACTTGGTCTCCGAAGCACAAGGCAGCACACCTTGGTCATCGATGCGGGTCTCTCAGGACAAGTTTTCGCGACGTTCGACAGGGGTGAACGCGGCGGAGGCGATCGTCTTGGTGTCTTCTTTGGACTCCTCCCCGGAGTAGAGCTCAGTGGGCAGTTTTGAGCCCCACCGCTCTGTAGGCTCCCTGCTGATGTGGAGTGCTGTAGCCCTCGTGTTGCTGGGGGCTGGCGGGCAAGCGATCCCAACCAATGACCTTCATATCTTTCTGGCCATGGGACAGACCATGGCGGAGACCGGGCAACTTCTCGAGCAAGAGACCTTCACCTGGACTGCACCTGGAGCCGAATTTCTCCATGGCCCCTGGGGATTTTCGTGGTTGTCCTGGCACGTCTACGATGCCGTCGGACTCATCGGGCTCCGTTGGATCAACGGGCTTGCGGCGGCATCCACTGTATGGATTGTCGGACGAACCGCTCGTCTTCGAGGCGCTGATCCACGAGCCGCGGCATTCGGCTGTTTTTTTGCCGCAGGACTCATGATTCAGAACCTCACTGTCCGCTCGCAGACATGGGTCTTCCCCCTGTTCGCTGGGCTCCTGTGGTGCTTGGCCAAACCCCGAAGACTACGCCTGAGTCTGCCTTTTGTTGTGATCACAGGATGCCTGTGGACCAACCTTCATGGCTCCTTCCCCGCAGGCTTGGTGGCCATCGGAGCCCTTGGGGCCGGGGCCGTGTTGCAGTCCAAGAGTTTCAAAGCCATCACCCCTTTTGCTCTGGCCGGCCTGTGTTTCGGTCTTGGTACACTCATGGGACCCTACGGTGCAGACATCTACGGCTATGTGCTCAGCAACTCTTCTGCCCCAGAGGCCCGTGGACTCTCCGAGTGGGGTGCCCCCAGTCTGACCACGTTTTCTGGAGCGCGGCTGGCTTTCGCACTTGTTGTCTGGGCTCTCCTGCTGGTGCGGTCGCCCCGCGAGATGGATTGGTCTGACGGACTTCTTAGCCTTGCTTTCGCTGGCCTCGCCCTCACAGGCACTCGTTTCATCGCTTGGTTTGGCATTGCGGCGGCTGTTCCTTTCGCGATGCAAGTCCACCGCCTCATGGCACCCAGCCAAGGTCTACCCCCGCGCCTCTACCGTGGAATCGCCTCCGCAGTGGGTCTCTACTGGGCGGTCGTTCTCGGCAGCGCTTTGGGGCCCAAAACGTCCGAGCTGGATCCGGACACGCCCATCGCCGGTATTGCCGCCATCCAAGAGTCCGCTCCCGGTGGACGCCTTTTCAACCCACCCGAGTGGGGCGGGTATGCCACCATGACGCTGGGAGAAGCCTGGAAAACCTCGGGTGACATCCGCGTCTGGGTGTTCGATGATCCCTCTTGGCGGACCTATCCCGTACTCGTCCAGGCGCCCGATGGCTGGGAGGAGGCCCTCGACGAGCGCTCGGTCTCCCACCTCCTGCTTCGCAAAGAACACTTCCATGCGCTGCTCATTGAGCCCGCCCGGCGATCTCACAAGTGGACGCTTCTCCATGAAGACGAGCACAGCGCTGCCTTTCAGCGGGTGCCTTGAGCCATGGCGTTGACCCGAAGACAAGAGCTCCTTTACGAACTCGAGGTCCGCACCAACAAGGATCTCCTCCCCGCAATCCTCAATCGCCTGGGGCTCAGCAAGGCCGCTATCCTTGAGGAGTTGCAGGCACTTGGCGCTCCAACCGGTTTTGAGACAGGGACGCCGCTGCACGAACTCGACAAGAGCGTGCAGCTCTTGGAGCGCCGAAACGAGCGTCGCTCCATGATTTGGGGGTCCCTTGCTGCTCTCGGCGGAGCCTTTACCCTCACTCCTGAAGCCCTCGCTGAGCTGGTTTTCGAGCTGCGCCGGAGTCAGCGGCTCTCGGTGGTTTTCGGGTTTGACCCCAAAACACCGCTCGGAGAGCTGCTGGTCTGGGGGAGCTTGGCCGAAGCCTATCGCGTGAAGCTTCCTCAGCAGACACGGCTCGGAGTGGACATCCGGTCCTTGGGTCAGCTTACCCAAACGGAACCTGCTGCATCCTCTCAACTCAGTGTCACACTGGAGTTGATTCTCGCGAGCCTCGCCGCGACCCGTCGAAAACCGTCCCGGGTCCTCCCCATTCTCGGTGCAGGCTCCCATGCCTTGGAACTGCGCCGCCAGAGGCGTGAGAAGCACCAGCGCATGGCGGCCCATTTCAGGGAAGCTTGGCTTGAGCGCCACGGCGAACTCCGAGGTGCCCGAGAAGCATCCGAAGTCTGAAGCGCAAAACCAAGTGCAGGCTGGGGAGGAGAGTGCTACCAATAATGCACTGGAGACGCCGCTATGCTTCGCGACCTGACCCGTTTTTCGCCCCTTTCCGTTGGAAGCGATTCCCCTCCACTTTCCCTCACCGCTGACGAGGGCACCTGGATCAAGATTCGTGACTTTGCAGAGGCCATGAATGTGCTTCTGGTCTTCGTTCACCACATCGACCGTCCAGAAAGCGAAGCCTACTTCGACGAGCTCAATCGGAATCTCGCTCGATTTGATGAACTCGACACCAACGTGTTCGTGGTCTCCGCGCTGCGTCCTGAGAAACTGAGAAAACAGCGTCATCTGCTGGGGCTCAACTTCTACTTTGTGTACGACCCCTTTGCCCTCAGTGCACGGAGCTTTGGTGCTGCTGGCCGGGTCCGCCCCCATGCTCGGGATACGGTTTTTGTGGTCGGAAA
>JAYXVV010000065.1:0-4425 GCA_036021505.1 Myxococcota bacterium
CGGGGGGGGCCATGACACCCGCCCCCCCCCAACCGCCGCATGCGCTGACCTCGTATCTTTTAACCCACCTGAACTGGGGATATTCAACAATAAAAAACGACGTGGTAGCCACTGCCAACAAAGCAGGTTGAGCCAGTGGATAAGCGCGCATCAGGAGTGCGTGGTCCCCCCGAAACACGACGCGTTCCTCGCCCGTGAGTGCCGAAAAATTGTCTCCCTCAGCCACATTGGCAAGCAAGGCCTCATTGCCAAGGGTCACCTGAGGCCCCTCGTACCCCACCTCCGAGAGATCTCCTGACTCAAAATCCAAACACCAGATCGGCTCAGCCACAGCAGCATCACCGGTCTCCTGGTCTTCTCCGGTGTCCCCACTCTTCACCACACCCGTGTCGTCCGGCAACGCCTCGACCACCCCCTCAGTCCGACAGCCAAAGAGCAGGATCAAGAAGAATCTGTGCATCTGTTCATCCCTTCGAAGAAGCATGGAGACTCGCCCATTGTATCCGGTTAAAACACCACCATGAACAGCGACGAAAACAATGGGATGGTCTATGGTGCCACGGCTCTTGCAACCGTTGTCATCATTGTGGCGCTCTTCCAGGCCAAGGCGTTCTTTGCCAAGCCTGTCACCGAACAAGAGCTCGTGACTCATTTGCTCAACACCACTGAGGCACCCGCAGAAGTGGCCAATCTGCGAGACTTTATGGAATCCGACCGGGATCCAACGCTCGAGCAGCATGTCATGGACCGCGTTCGTGAGCTCGATGAACCGGTACGTGCCTGCCTGCGGCGCTGGCCCAGTTACCCGGATGAGGCGAAGGCCCGAGTAAAAACCGACAATGCCGGGAGGCTCTCTGGATTTGCGATCCAAGACGCACCGCCCAACGCCGAGCGCTGCATGATCACATTTTTGAAGAACTCCATACTCCCCCGTCATGCCAACGGTGTCGTTACCATTGAGTTTCCGAGTGTGGAAGAAGCCCAATCGGGTCCAGTCCATACTCCGCAGGTGGGGACCGGTTCCGGCTCAACTGAGATTTACTGGGGCCAGGGTGAGGGCTCTCAGGAGTAGAGCCCGCTATTTGCTGTGGGCAACCAACCAAGGAATCGAGACTCTCAATCGGCTTTTTAATCCGAAGTGTCCCCCCTCGTGCTCGGAGTACGCAAGGGGAACGGAGTGGCGCTCGAGAGCCCTCGCGACCATTCGCGCACCCACTTGAAGTCGGAACTCATCCCGGCGACCCACATCGAGGTAGATCCCGCTGATTTCGGCGAGCGACTTGCTGTGGTGAGGAACCATTCGAACCGGATCGTGGCGGAGCCAGATGTCAAAGATTTCGGGAAGCAGCGCTCCCGTGTCCAGGTCGACAGGCAGTCTGCAGGGCAGTGGCACCGCATCCGGCTGAGGCGAATAGGCGCAGGACATGCCAACAAGTCCAAGCACGGCATGGTCTGAGCCCTTCAAAGAGTCCCGTGTGCGGAAGTCCTCCCACCAGGCGAAGAGACCTCCAGCATCCCGAATGGTCTCTACGGCCACTGGAAAATCCGGGGGGTAGCAGGTTTCAAAGCCTGCATCGGGTGAATGAGCAGCAACAGCTCTAAAATGACCGGGTCGCAGCATCGCCAAACTGAGGGCGCCGTAGCCTCCAGAGGACGACCCCGTCGCAAACCAATCGGTGTGATCTGCGTAGTGCTGACTGAGGAAACCCGGCAGCTCTTCAACCAGCCACGTGGCGTAGTTCCCGATGCCCACAGAGTCGAGGTACTGGGATCCCCCGACAGCGGTCATCGCATCGGGCAAGACGACCCGGCATGGTCTCATTCCCTCAGAGACCAGACCATCAAGGACCTGTGGAAGAGAAGGCTTTCTCCAGGCTCGGGAGAGGTACGCCACTCCAGTACTCGTGAATGCTGGAAGAACCAAAACCCAGGGAAGAGACTCCTCAGGACTCACTCCGAAAGGACTCCAGACATGAATCTCTCGCTGGAAGGGGTCGCCCAGGGGGTTTCCTCGGAGGCTCCCCGCATCCATCCAGTGCTGCTTCACAGTGCCTTGTTTCTCTCTACCGCTCAACTCCGCCTCCTTCCCACAGCGATCCTATGACCACCACCCAAACATAGTGCACCGCCGACATTCCTGCCGGAGACCGTCCGGTGAGGAACATATCCCCCGGGTGTTGAACTCCGGCCCTGCCGGTTTTCAGTCCGCCGGAGCCATGTTTCGGTTATCCTCTGTGGTGTGATGAATTCGCCTTCCGCTGCCCCTCCAGACCGCCCTAAACGCCCTTCACGCCTCTTGATGAGCCTCGGTGCGACTGCGGCCTTTTTCGTTGCAGTGGAACTCGGTGCGCGTGTTGCGTGCAGTGGAACGCTCGCCGACCGAGAGAGACTGCTCAATCAAGAGGAGGACCTGCTCTCCCGAGACAACGCAGACGGCAGCTGGGTCGATGCCCCGGACGCCCAAGACTGGGCTCCGACAATGCGAGGCAACCCCTTCCTGCTCTGGGAGTACGCACCCGGTCAGCGCACCGAATCCAATACCGACGTCAACATCAACCGACTGGGTCTGCGGGGTCCTGAACCCACCATTCCCAAGCCCGAGGGAGTGCGTCGCTTGCTGAGTACTGGAGACTCTTCTGTCTACGGTTTTCTTGTGCGAGACGGACGCGTGTTCATCGAGGTGGCGGCGGATCTTCTTGGAGAAAATGTGGAGGCCTGGAATGCAGCGATCCCGGGCTACTCCTCCTACCAAAGCCTCAACATGCTGGAGATGCGCGCCTTGTCTCTCGAGCCCGACGTGTTGGTGATTGGCAACATCTGGTCGGACAACAACTTTGATACCTTCGTGGACAAAGAGCTGCTCGAAGTCTACGCCGACTTCGAGACCGGTCGAGTGAATCGCCTCCGAGGCGCGCTTGGAAAAAGCGCTTTGTTTCGGGTACTTGACTACCACATTCGGCTCTCCAAAAACAGCGAGCTCACCGAGCGCGATCTCCGTGACAAAGCCCGAAAGGTCGGATGGACCGTGGGGGGCCAGGATCAGAACTCGGGAAGCCGTCGGGTCGAAGCCAACGACTATGCTGCCAACCTGAACCGCCTGGTGGATACCGCCCAAGAAAATGGGGCTGAGGCGATCTTCATTCTCCTTCCCCACCCCTTCGATCTCAGCGACGAAGGCAACGATTCACCCGCATGGAGCCTCTACCGTCAAATTATGCGGGATGTGGCTGCCAATCGAGGGGCTCAACTGGTCGATATGGTCGAGACCTTCAAAGCATCCGGGTACACGCGTCAGGAGCTGTTCTTCGAGGAGGGACGTGAGGGCATCCAGGACGATCTTCATCCGTCCGAACTCGGCCACAGAATCATGGGCCAAGCACTCGCGGAAGCGCTTCAGGGTTGGGCCAACGGCGAACCGCTCATGACGAGCGGGTCTGGAGAGGAGTCTGGACCGTACAGCGATCCCTTCGTGTTCGAGGAGGGCGATCCCACCAAAGCTGTCGAGGTGGGTGACCCTACCGCCCAGAGCATAAGCGGAAGCATCGACATTCCTGGGTTCAGCGGAAAGCGCATCCAGATTGATGCCATCCTTCCTGGCTCACGTCCCCCGAAAGTCATCGGCTCGACCCGGATTTCGGAACCCGGGCCGTTTGTGATCCAGATCAGTTCAGAATTCTCGGAGTCGACGTTTATGGTCTACGAGGACATGACGGGCAACGGTCCGACTGCAGACGATCGCCAGTCTTTCTTCGGCAACAACCGCTGGCCAATCGAAGCGGGCAACGAGAACGTTGAACTCTTGATCGGCCCGTAGCCACCGCAGTCAGAGTCGCTCAAAAATCGGCTGAATCGCCCAGTCTCGTTCTCGCGACTCGACCTCTAAAATCGGATGACGGGGGCCTACAACCAGCCCATGTTCCGCCATTTTCAGCATCTCCAGATCCGTGAGGGTGTCCCCCGCAGCAAGTCGAACGGGCTTTCCAATTCGCGACCGAATGGCATCGGCCTTGCCCTGTCGGTAGGTGGCAGGTCCACTCAGGCGAGGCTGGTAGACCCCACCCTCTACGGCAAGATCCATCCCGATCACCCGATGAGCGGAAAGGCCATAGAGCGAGGCAAAGGCCTGAACAACAGGGGTTCCCGAGGCCGTCACCACCCAGACCTCCCAACCCAGCCTCGTGGCGACCGCCATCAAGTCCTGCATTTCCGGTCTTTTCTGGACCCGGCCTGATTCCAAGGCCCACGCTACCGCGTCCACACAGAGAGCCTCCACATCCGCCGGTGAGCGCCCCGCAATGACGTACAGCGACTCGACATAAGCCTCGAGTACGAGGCCGAGGCTCAGCTTGGCCTCGTAGGCCTCGAGCGCCTTTCCCGTGGGATCGAGAAAGGACACAAGTGCCATTCCAATGTCTCCCGCGGCAC
>JAYXVV010000066.1:0-3859 GCA_036021505.1 Myxococcota bacterium
ACCTTTCCGGTGCCTGAACTGCTCTCGGCGAGCTCAACCGCCTGAACCACATCCTGGAATTCGAAGGTCTTTAGAATCGGCGTGTGAAAGAGTCCTTTCTCAAGGCCCGCAAAAAGATCCGCGTAGAGGAGTTCGGCCTCTTCTCTCGGCAGCGAGCGAAGATAGCGCAGTCGTGAATAGCCGCGAACCTGAACATCTCGGAAGATGAGTTGGGCAGCAGGAAAGATGACCTCATCACCGCCAAGCAGGCCGTAGCAGATCAAGGTTCCGAAATCCGCCACCGAGTCAAACAGGCGCCCAGAGGCCCGCCCCGCAACGGCGTCGAGGGCACGGTCCACCCCGCGCCCCCCGAGAATGGCATGCACCCGTTCGGGGAGGTCCTCCCCATCAACCAGCACATGGTCCGCCCCATTGGCTTTCAGTTCGGCTTCCATGCCGGCACGTCGCACCACAGAGATGCTGTGCACGCCCTTGTCTGCAGCCACTCGGGTGATCAAGCGGGCCAAGGACGAATTGGCGGCGTTGTGCAGCAGCCACTGACCGGGTTTCATTCCCGCAAGCAGCCCCAAGGCGGTGACAGGGTTGAGGGCGAGCATGGCCCCTTGATGCAGATCCACATTGTCGGGCAAGGGGATGACGGAGGCCGCTGGAAGGGTGACCTGTTCTGCCCAAGTGCCACCAAAGGGCAGAGCCACGCGTTGCCCAATCCGAGGGTGGTCCACCCCAGGCCCATGAGCCACTACACGGCCCGCCCCTTCGATTCCTGTGCCGCAAGGATAGTTGGCAGTGAACACATGACGCCCCCGCATGACTAGTAAGTCTGCAGGGTGAATGGGAATCGCCAGCATTTCCACCAAGACCTCTCCGGCCTTGGGTTGCAGGTCTTCAACCTCTTGGACCACGAGGGATTCGCGGGGCTCGCCGATTTGGGTCACGAGGATGCGCTTCATGAGGTGCCGCCTTGTGTTGTGCGGTGGATCATTGAGAAGGCAAATTCTCGGCCGTAGCCGAGTTTGTAGGCCATTGAAATCCAGATCATCGCTAGTGGCTCAAGCAGGCGAGCATCGCTCAGGCTTGGCATCACCACCACATCAAAATCAAGCTCACTGGCCAAGCTCTCCACAGTGCTGTTGGCTGAAGCGATGTCTCCTGCGAGAAAGAGTACAGCCTTGCGGTCCTCCAGCACCGGATCGGCCATGATGTTGAAGCCGATTTGATTGAAGGCTTTGACGACGGTGCAGCGGGGTGCCCAGCTTTGGATCTGCTCAGCAGCACTCGTGGTTTGCCCGATGGCGACCCCGGAGAGATCCCCCTTCACAGGGTTGGTGCAATCAACCAGGATTTTGCCTGCCAACGCCTCCGCAAGCTCCTCCACGGCCGACTGCGCGGACGGCCAATGCACTGCGAGCACAACCACCTCGGCGCTCGCCACGGCCTCAAGGCTAAGGGCCACCCTGGCGTGGTGATGGAGTGCCTGATGCTGGGGGTCTGTTGGGTCTCGAACGCCATAGGCGATCGTGTGACCACACTGGCTCCAGCGCTCTCCAAGTGTGGTACCGACCTTGCCGGCACCGATGATGGCGATCTTCATTCACGTTCTCCCGTGCCACAAGCCAATCACATTCGAGCGGAGAGTGTTGGAGATTTAAGGGAGAGGCGTCCACACCATCAGAGCAAGGTGTTTTAGGCTTCTAAGTTACACATTGAACAAGAACAGCATCACATCGCCGTCTTGCACCACGTACTCCTTGCCCTCAACCCGCAGGCGACCCGCAGCCTTGAGGCCAGCCTCCGTCTTGTGCTCCTGCAGATCGGGGATGCTGTAGACATTCGCGCGAATGAAGCCGCGCTCGAAGTCGGTGTGGATCACACCGGCAGCCTGGGGAGCCTTGGCGCCGACGGGTACCGTCCAAGCACGGATCTCTTTGGGGCCTGCGGTGAAGTAGGTCTGAAGGCCGAGCAAGGAATAGGCGGCGCGAGCCAGCTTGTTGAGCCCGGGCTCCTCCAATCCGAGATCCTCCAAGAAGTCTGCACGATCCTCGGGCTCCATCTCGGAGAGCTCCGCCTCGATCTGGCCGGAAATCCAGATGCAGCCAGCCGCTTCTTCCTGGGCCTTGGCACTCACCCGCTCCGTGAACTCGTTGCCCGACTGGGCCGCGTCCTCGTCCACATTGCAGACATAGAGCACGGGTTTGATCGTGATGAAGCCGCCGCGGCGCAGGGCCGTAGCGTCGGCTTCCGACCATTCCCCGGAGCGCAGCGGAGTGCCTTCCTCCAGAAGCTTCAGTGCCGGCTCGTAGAGCGCCATCTGGGTCTTGGCTTCTTTGTCGCCGCTCTTGGCCTTCTTGGCGACCTTGTCGATCTGGCGCTCCATGGATTCGAGGTCGGCGAGCACCAGCTCGGTGTCGATGGTCTCGATGTCGCGGATGGGATCGATCGCGCCGTCGACATGGGTGATGTCCTCGTTCTGAAAACAGCGCACCACATGCAGCACGGCATCGGTGGAGCGGATGTGGCCCAGGAATTGGTTGCCCAGGCCCTCGCCTTGGCTGGCACCGCGCACGAGCCCTGCAATGTCCACGATCTCCACCACTGCGGGAATGATCTTTTGGGTGTTGATCAGCGCATTGATCTCATCGAGTCGCCCATCGGGAACCGACACGATGCCCACGTTGGGCTCGATCGTACAGAAGGGGTAGTTCGCGCTCTCCGCACCGGCGGCGGTCAGTGCGTTGAACAAGGTTGATTTTCCGACGTTGGGAAGTCCGACAATTCCAGCCTTCATGAGGGGCTCCTTGGGGCAGTGCGCGCCTTGTATCGCGTTCGGCACGCCTGTGGGGTAGAGGCGGCTTTCTCGTTCCTTTTTTGCTGGGACTTTTGGATCCCTGATCTGGGGATCGGATCACCCACTTCCGAGGGGGGCGTGAAGAATGCGCACTTGGTGGCCTCCAGGCTGCAGTGGCTGAAGTCGGTTTAAATTCATGGATATTGGTTGTTTAGAGCTTATCCGCCAGAGTTTCGGGCAGGTTGCTACTATCCTGGCACGTCCCTTGCTTTGGTTGAGGGGACCCACCTTCTCAGGAGCCCCCATGCGCCCCACACTCATCGTGCTTGCACTCGGAATGTTCTCGGCCCCTCGCGCCGAGGCCGAAGGTCAGAACTGCGGCATTGTCTGCCAGATTGATGCTTTTCTCGGCGAGGTTGGCTCGGTTTTTGAGGGTCTCGCGGGGGATGCGAACGAGCTGTTTGGAATGCTCGAGGGGTGGACGAGCAAGGCGGAGGAGTTTCTCGGGACAGCAACCGATGTGTTGTATGTGGTGGATGGTTTTGTGGATTCCGACCAGCTTTCCGGCTTTCTCCAGGAGCTGACGGGTTTGGAGGAAGAACTCGGGCAGATCAACCAAGCACTGGGAATCTCCGAGGAAGAATCGGCTCTGTTCCAGGAAGAATTTGCGGCTTTGAAGGCAGCCTTGGCGTCCGGTGACCGCGATGCGGCTCAGGCGGCCGCTGCAGGAATCTTTGGGCACATCAAAAACGTTCAAGAAGGCAACTACCAGCGCAACAAAGAGAATGCGGGCCAGGGAACCCTCACACGCCAGAGACCGGCTGCGGGCAACCGACCGAATGGTGGAAGCATCAGCCAAGGCGGACCAGCGAGCCAGGGGGGGCCCGCACCGAGTGGCAACGGCGGCTACTACGGACAAAACCAAGGACAGGGCGTGAACCAGGGTGGGCCGTCCAGTCAAGGCCAAGGCATGCAACAGGGCGGTCCGGCTAGCCAAAACGGTCCCGCACCGAGCGGAAATGGTGGCTACTACGGCAATCAGGGTGGCAGTCAAGGTCCACAAGGTGGAGGCCA
>JAYXVV010000067.1:0-20455 GCA_036021505.1 Myxococcota bacterium
AGGAAGTCGCAGCGAGTATGGCCGACAGAGCGGGAGTCGGCAGCACCCCGTGGTTCACTCCCCGGCTGCCCAATCCCTCCTCAAGGGCCTTGAGCACTGCGGGTCCGCTCTCACGGGTGTCACAGACGATCGGAATTGGACCTGAAAATTGATCGGCCAACACCGAACCCAGCCCCCGAGCGAGGTCCGCATTCAGCTCAGGCGAGCCCCATCGCCCCCGAATACCGTCCGTCCCGAAACGCTTCAATTCCGACGCACCAACTCAAAGCTCGACGGTTCGACCGTGAGGACCTCGAGGTTCTCCGGACGCAACACGCGAAAAGGAAATTCCGACTGTTCTCCCAAACTCACACTGTTGACCGCCAACGGGAGGTCGGAGGGCGCCGGCAACACCACCCATACGTCCTCTGCATTCAGGTCGCGAATGGCCTCCCGCGGTCCAGAAAATTCAATTCGAGCCACCTGCGAGGCGCTGCTCCAGGCATCGCCTTTAAAAAGAACAGGAACGTCTTCCAGCAGGCGTTTTTCAAACCGACTCTCCACCGAGATCCTCACCTCGACTTCCTTGGGTTCGACAACGAGACTCCTCTGGTCGCGAAGGTTGAGTGCGACGGTGCGAATGTACTCTCCGTCGACCCCACCCAATGCCACAGGCTCGGTGTACACGCTGGAAAGGCTTTTGACGACTGAAGAGGGCCCTGAGACGAGTACCTCTGCCGGCTCAACCGCGATCTCTCGCAAACGAAGACCCGCATCCACTGTTCCCACCTGGGCCACCTCCACGGGAACGCTACGCCCGAGCCGAGGCTCCAAGGCCATCTGGGCTGAGCTTGGCCGTGTTCCTTCCACCCGCACCCCCGAGGGGAGCCCCTCAATCGCACCCTGGGCGTAGTCGATGGTCTGTACGCCCTCCGTGGCATCGCTCATGTCCACCACCACTTTCATGGCCGAATCCTCGATCCGCCGCATGTCCGTTCGCGATCCCGACAGCCGCATACGCACCCGAGAGGGAGGCGGCTTGGCGACCACCAAATCCTCAGACCAGGTGTAGGCCACTTCCGCAAAGACCGACCGCTCTACACTCTGGCCCTGCTGAACAAAGCCCCAAATAACGACGGCTATCGCCAGCGAAGCCGCTTTCGTCCCCACATTGCGCGTGACCAAACCCTTGAGCCAATCTCGAGCGGAGTGAGGCTTGAGGGTTCGGAAAATCGGAGGAATCTCCATCAGCGATTCCTCAGCACGAGACGGTCCATTGCAGAACGGTCCTCCGGCAAATCCGGAGCGAAAATCTCTTGCAAGCGCTCCCGGAGTTCATTGGTGTCCGCAATGGGAGTCAATGCACCCCCAAGGACCAAAGAGACCGCTCCTCGCTCCTCGGAAACCACCAACACCACAGCATCCGTCTCTTCAGAGAGTCCCAAAGCCGCCCGGTGACGGGTTCCGAAGTACCGCGCGATGTCTTTGGACATCGAGAGGGGTAGAAACACCTGGGCCGCTGAAACGCGGTGACGCTGAACGACGACTGCACCGTCGTGAAGGGGCGAACTGGGGTGGAATACCGCAACCAGAAGTTCCTGCCCAAGCTGGGCATCGAGGACTGTGCCGGTTTCCACATAGTCATCCAGCGAGGCGCCTCTCTCCAGTGCGATCAAGGCGCCTATCCGTTGATTGGCAAGAGCAAAAACAGCTTGAACCACATCCTCGTGGGCACTGGCCTCCGAAGCCGACCCAAATCCGGTGTAGAGCCTTCCTCCTGCCCGAGCCAACCCTTTTCGAATGTCATCCTGGAAGAGAATCAACACCGCAAGAACAATGTAAACGAAGAACTTCGAGAGAAGCCACTCGATGGAATGCAGGCTGAATCGTTGGGCAATCATGTAGAGACCGCCCAGCGCCACGAGTCCGACAAGGCTTTGAAACGCTTTGGTTCCCCGCATGATCAGGAATGCCCAGTAGACAATTGCCGTCATCAACGCGATGTCGACCAAATCGACCCAGCGAATCGTTGCAAATACTGAGTTTTGGATTCCTTCGAAAATCAAAGCGCCCTACCGCTCTCTGAGACCTTGGTCTCGTATCGCCCCCCACACCGCAAGTGTAGCGCGAGTCTCCGCTACATCGTGAACCCGGAGTACTGCAGCCCCAGCGTCTGCTGCCGCCACGGCTGCACCGAGGGACCCTGGCAGACGTTCCATGGGCCTCTCCTCTCCAGTGATGCGGCCGATGAAAGATTTTCGCGAAGCACCGATGTACACCGGAGCCCCAAGCGCACCAATGCGGCGCACCTGCGCGATCAATGCGCAGTTTTGCTGGACGCTTTTTCCAAATCCAACTCCCGGATCCAACCAAATCTGTTCGATCCCGAAAGCTCGAGCACGTTGCATTTGGCGGGAGAGGTAATCGCAGACTTCCTCCACCACGTCCACGTAGGATGTATCGAGCTGCATGGTCTCGGGGCTTCCCCGCTTGTGCATGATGACCGCGCCGGCACCAAACTCAGCGACTGTCTCCATCATTCCTGGAGCCATCAGTCCGTTGACATCATTGACCACCACGGCACCCGCCTGCAGGCACACTCGAGCGACTTCGGGCTTGCTGGTGTCAATCGACACAGGAATCCCCTCTTCCACGAGACGGGACACCACCGGAAGCACCCGAGCACACTCCTCATCCGCACTGATGCCGAGGGATCCGGGGCGTGTGGATTCTCCACCAACATCCACCCAATCCGCACCTTCTGCCCGCAGCCGGCGGCCTTGAGCAACCGCAGCGTCGACCCTCACGAAGTGGCCTCCATCGGAAAACGAGTCGGGTGTGACGTTGAGGATCCCCGCGATTCGTACCATTCGCTGCTCCGATGCCCAATCGCTCAGGCTACAGCGCCGACACCTTCGGGAAGGACGGGGTCCATCGCGTCCACGATGGTCTTAAATTCGCTCCCGTCCACGGTTTCTTTCTCAAGGAGGAGCTGGGCCACCTTGTGGAGGATGTGAATGTTGGTGACCAGGATGGTCTTGGCCCAAGAGTAGCCCTCCGTGACCAGGAACCGGACCTCCTCGTCGATGGCGCGGGCCGTCTCCTCAGAATGGTTCGCCTTGCGTCCGAAGCTCCGTCCCAGGAAGACCTCGTCGTCCTCGCTTGTGAGGCTGACCGGTCCGAGTTTGTCGGACATGCCGTATTTGCACACCATTCCGTGCGCCAGACGGGTCGCCTGCTTCAAGTCGTTGGATGCCCCTGTTGAGAACTCGGAGAGAACAACCTCTTCCGCAGCGCGTCCTCCCATCGCCATCGCGATGCGAGCGCGGAACTCTTCCTTCGTGTGCCCGAACCGCTCTTCTGGCAGGTACCAGGTCAAGCCCATGGCCCGGCCGCGCGGGGTGATTGTCACCTTGTGGACCTTGTCTGACCCCGGGAGGACCGCTGCAACCAGGGCATGACCTGCCTCGTGGTAGGCCGTTCGGCGACGGTCCTCTTCCCCCACCGCCATCGAGCGGCGTTCTGGCCCCATGATGACTTTGTCTTTGGCGGCCTCAAAATCGCCCATGTCGATTTTTTCCTTGTCGAAGCGTGCCGCCATGAGCGCTGCTTCGTTGACCAAGTTCTCCAGCTGCGCCCCGTTGAAACCAACGGCGCCCTTTGCAAGGGTTTCGAGGTCGACGTCCTCCCCCAACGGCGTACGCCGGGTGTGGACCTTCAAGATGCCCAGACGACCCTTGAAGTCGGGAGCCGAAACAATGATTCGACGGTCGAATCGGCCCGGACGCAGGAGGGCCGGGTCCAGGACATCCGGCCGGTTCGTGGCTGCAACGATGATCACGCCCTCGTTCGACTCAAATCCGTCCATCTCCACCAGAAGCTGATTGAGCGTTTGTTCGCGCTCATCGTGCCCACCACCCAGCCCCGCACCTCGGTGCCGACCCACAGCGTCGATTTCATCAATAAAGACAATGCAGGGCGCGTTTTTCTTGCCCTGCTCGAACAAGTCGCGAACCCGGGAGGCGCCAACACCCACGAACATCTCGACGAAGTCGGAGCCCGAGATGGAGAAGAAGGGCACGCCTGCTTCGCCTGCCACCGCTCGAGCGAGGAGGGTTTTGCCTGTTCCTGGAGGACCCAT
The DNA here is from genome assembly GCA_036021505.1 of Myxococcota bacterium. GTDB lineage: Bacteria > Myxococcota_A > UBA796 > UBA796 > CAJQPC01 > JAYXVV01. The sequence goes on from JAYXVV010000067.1 coordinate 4,121, forward strand.
CAGCAGAACGCCTTTGGGAATGCGTCCACCGAGGCGAGTGAACTTCCGGGGATCCTTGAGAAAGTGGATGATCTCCTCGAGTTCTTCCTTGGCTTCGTCGGCTCCGGCCACATCCTCAAAGGTCATGCGACGCCCGGTCTCCGAGAGCAGCTTGGCCTTCGACTTGCCGAAGCTCATCGCCTTTCCGCCTCCGCCCTGGAGTTGCCGCATCATGAAAATGAAGAACAGGAGGATGAGCAGAATGGGAAGACTGTTGAGCAGCAACACAACGAACCAGCTCTGCTCCGGCTTGGGTTCGTAGTTGTAGTCGATGTCGGTTTCGGCGAGGCTACGCAGAAAAAACTCTTGAGACGCGGGATCCGGTCCATTCGCCTCCAGGGTGCGGTTGTCCTTGAGGACACCGGTGATTTCCTCGCCCTGGATGGTCAGGCTCTCCACTTCGTTGTTCTCGATTTTCTCGAGAAGCACCGAGTAGGGCAGCTTGATGGCTTGTTGCTGTTCTTGATTGCCCGCCACGACAAAGGCCATGAGCACGAGCAGGGCGATGAAGGCCCAGAGAAGAATGGTACGACCGTGATTGCGCATGAGATTCCGTGTAATGCTCTATGAAAAAGGCATTGGTTCCGCCTTATAGCTCGCTGGTATACGGGCCACCAGGGGGGATTGACGCTCGGATGGGACACTCACACAGAACCCTGACACCCTGATCCTGTTCCGCAGGCTCCAACCACACGCCTGGGAGCCATCGGCGCCCGTTCACCACCACCACAGGGTGGAGATCTCGAAGCCCTTGCGCCACCCCGGCGGTGCGCAGACGCTCTCGGAGTGGAGTACCGCCTCCGTCCTCGCCCTCCCGGACGCTTCGCACCCACACGGGAACGCTCGCCTCGATTCTCCAGATCCCCCATTCCCCACTCTGGAGTTCCGCCGCATCCGGAGGCGCGGGAACAACCCGAATGCAGTTCGACTCACGAACAGCCCGATACCCACCTCCAACGTCCAGCCATGCACCCGCCCGCTGGAACTCGGCAATCTGCGTGATCTGTGCAGCTCCAATGCCTGCCGCATCGCCCCGAGCCCGCCGGATTAGCTCCAGAATGGCCCTCCTCAAGAGCGGCCGAGGGGGGGCTGTCGTCCCAAGCGGCCACTCAATGCCATTTTCACCGAGCAGCTCCTCAGCCTGGCGGTGCAACAGGTCCTCATCTTCACGAAGATGGGATGCGGTCCGGGCGATGGCTGCCGCTGTGCCGCTGCGAAGCTCTCGCATGACGGGGAGGATTTCATGCCGGATCCTTCCGCGTGTTCCCCTGGAGTTGCTGGGGTCCTCGACGTGGGGAATCCCCCGCTGCTTTGCCCAGGCCAGTATGGATTTACGGCTTTCTTCCATGAGCGGTCGAATGAACTGTCCCCGTGCCGCAGGAATCCCAGCCAACCCACGACTCCCGCCACCACGCATCAACCGGTCAATCACGGTCTCTGCCTGATCATCCTGGTGGTGACCGAGTGCAATCCCATCGAAGTTGAGGTCTTCCAGGGCCTCGTAGCGGGCCAACCTCGCTCGCTCCGCCAAGTTGGGACCCGGCTGAACCTCCAGGTTGATGGACTGGAACTCGAAACCCAACCCCGAAGCCTCTTGCTGAACCAGGTCCACCTCACGGGCTGAGGCTTCCCGAAGTCCGTGATCGAATGCCACAACCACCGGCCGGTATCCCATCACCGCAAGCACATGCATGAGGACCATGGAGTCCACCCCTCCGGATACGGCGACCGCCAAGGAACCCCTGATGAGGCGCTCTCGAGCGCAAAACTCCGCAACACGCCGAGGCAGTTCAGCGATGTGCCTCCGTTCTCCTGGCAGCAGATCGCTCGGAAGGGAGAGTCCCACGACAGCTCCCCTGGAGTCCTCAGGGTGGACCCTGCAGCGGTGTTGATGGCCGCAGAGATCGCACTCGTAGGCGATGACTTCCTGGCCCGAGTGCCGGTCCAGCATCATCGGCACCAACACCCCGCCGCAATTGGCCGCACGGTCTCCCGGAACGCGATCCACATGCAGCGAACTCAAACAAGACGGACAATGATCGCGGACCCGGGCGCCGCCCAACGGAACATGTGTGCCACACACTGCACACGTGAAAGCCTCATCGCGACGTATCGGATTCTTCCGCTCTCGAGCCCCTGATTGTCGCCCCCGAGCTCGTCGAACCAGTTTCTTGCCCGCCCAGAAAACAGCCTCATCCGGGAGGACCTCACCCGCTTCCGCGGCGATTGCAATGACCTCGAGCCGGACCGCCCGTTCCTGCTGGTCCAGCCACTTGCCAAGCAGCTTCTGCTCCCCGCGGGTTCGAGCCGCATCAATTCGCGCCTTCAGCGCCTTTCGATCCGCGTTGGACATGCTAAGCGAACTAACCCACTTGCTCTTCGAAGAGAGGCGGCATGCTCCTGCTTATTTCCATGATTCTCACCGCTGAAGCCTCCACTGGGCCTTCCTTGGATGCGATCTGGCGCGCGGAAATCACCCGCCAGCGGCCAGCAGCTTTTGCGGAGTGGACCACGAGCAATGACCCGGAACTGCGAGCTGCTGCTGCGCGCAGTTTGGGTCGCCTGCGCCATGCTGACGCGCGTGAACTGCTCGAACGTCTCCTGCTGGACGATTCTCCGGAGGTTCGGGCCGCAGCGGCCTTTGGGCTTGGACTGACACCCGGGGGCAGTGTTTCCCTGCTCGCCAATCAGAATGAAGGCCACCCGGACGTACTCGCACGGATCTTTGATGGAATCGGTCTTCAGGCGGAATCCGAGGCCATTCCTTGGTTGATCGAGGGAATGACAGAGACGGAGCCCGTCGCACGCGCGGCGGCCGTGGCCATTGGCCGCATTGGGATGGCCCGAAAATCCTCAGTGGACCACCCCCAAATCATCAAGGAACTCGTCGCCGCACTGGAACTCGACCAGATGGAACGGCGACGAGCAGCGGCGTTTGCACTGGCCCGTATCGGACCCAGTGATTGGCCCGAGGATGAGCTGAGTCGAGCTACCCAGCTCGCGGAGACAGACTACGACCCCATCGTTCGCAGCCGACTCGTTCGTGCCCTGACAGCCGAACGCAGCGGTTTGTCGGTGGTTCCCTTGCTCACTCGAGTCGCCGATGACAGGGCTCCTGAAGTTCGAGTTGCAGCGGCAAAAGCTGTGGGGACACTTCCCAAAGGCCATGCGCGGGTGCTTGGCCTTCAACTTCTCTCCGACCCCAATCTGCACGTCCAGATTGCAGCTGCAGAAGCCCTCGTGGAGCTGCCGGACTCCGCTCTTGACGATGCCCTCTTGGCTCTCAAAGACCAGCCGATTCCAGCACTCCAAAGGGTGGGTGGTGCGCGACATGCAATGGTTTTTGACATCGAACATAATGAGGACTGGCCCGTCGACGTTTTTGCAGGCTGGCTCAGTCGGGTCGAGTACCCTCAAGAGCGCGACGGCTCCCACCACCGGCCGTTCACATTTTTCGCGACCCGGAGCGAACTCTCCCTGATCCGAACGGTTGCGGCTGGACGTCTGCTGCAGGAGGAAGCATTGCCCAAATGGGGTCGTGTGTTGCTGCGAGAAGCCGAGGATCCTGTGGTTCTGTCCGTGGGAGTCGAGCTGCTGGGTACACGACCTACTGGCAGAGACTGGACACTTCTCACACAACTGCTTGGCGAGACAACCGCACCCGAGGTGTGGACCGCTGTCATCGAAAAAGTAGAAAAGGTACTGGTTGAAAGGCCTCGAACCCGACTTCCTCCCTCGTTGATTCAAATGCTGCAGGAGGGTGGAGTGCGGCCCGAGTTGCAGCCCGCACTTGGCATCCTGCTCGACCAGATTGGGCAGCCGGCACCCCCTCCCGTGGCGGTTTCTCCGCCGCTGCCCTCTCTCGAGGAGATCCTTTCCTACAAGGTTGCTCGCGTCTTCACCGACGTCGGGGAGCTTCGCATCGAGCTCTACCCCGAAGTCGCCCCTCGAACCGTTTGGAACTTTGTCCAGCTCGCTGAGTCGGATGCTTTTGACGGGCTGCCATTTCATCGAGTTGTCCCCGATTTTGTGATCCAGACAGGATGCCCTCGGGGAGATGGTTGGGGCGGCCCGGCATGGACGATTCCAGACGAGCTCACTGCCCTGCCCTACGTGCGCGGTACCGTCGGGATGGCGCTATCTGGACCGGACACCGGCGGCTCTCAGTGGTTCATCACCCTCTCCGACCACCCCCACCTTGAGGGCAGCTACACCGTCTTCGGGCAGATCATCGGTGACATGAGAGTGGCCCAAAAGGTTGCCCTCGGTACCCCGATCCTGGATGTGGTCATTGAGAGCGTAGGCCGAGCGGAGTCCTCAGCGGAGACGGAAGCTTCTCCATAAGTGCTGCTTGATGCGCAAAGACATCTTCCCTCTCCCGCTCAATAAAACGCTCAATTGGAATCTTTAGGTTGGGATTTCGGAGCCAGTGGACACTGTGGCAAAGGCTGGGCGCAAACCCTCTCGCCAACTTGTGTTGCCCCCCCTGACCGGGCTCAAAATGAGCCAATCCATTGTGAATGCACCACTCGATGGGAGCATAGAAGCAGAGCTCAAAGTGGAGGCCTGTGCCCTCGGGCAACCCTCCACACCCCCAATAGCGCCCCCAAAGTGTATCGAGGCCTCGCAGACAGAAAGCCCCTGCGACGAGTTCCCCTTTTCTCTCCGCCAGAAACAAAACCAGGTGCTCTCGACCCTTCGAGGACAACCAATCCCACATGTCTTCGTTGAGGTAGTCCCACGCACCGTAGCGGCTGCATGTTGAACGGTAGAATTCCGCCATCCGAAGAACCTCCTCGGGCTGAATCTCCCACCCTGACGCTACTCGAATCTCAAATTGCTCCCGAACCTGTCGACGCTCTCTCCGAATCGCTTTTCTCCTGCGAGATCGAAAATCCTGCAAGAAGTCATCGAAGTCTGCGTAACCCTTGTTGTGCCAGTGAAACTGGAGCTGCAACCGATGCAATCCACCCTGCTTTTCGAGTTCCAGTGCTTCCTCTTCTGTACAAAACTGCACATGAAGTCCCGAGCCCTGGATCCGATCCGTCGCCGCAAGCAGACCCGCTACAAGCGGTTCGCAGTAGCTCGCGTTCTTGAGGAGAAGCCGCTGTCCAGTGACCGGCGAAAACGGAGAACCCACAATCAGCTTGGGATAGTAGGGTACCCCCATCCGCTCAGCTGCCGAGGCCCAAGACCAGTCGTAGACAAATTCCCCCATGGAGTGGGCTTTGGCGTAAGCCGGAGCGCCCGCCACCAGCTCGTCGGACTCGTAGATACCGATTGGAAAGGGCAGCCAGCCCGACTCCGGGTGCACGGACCGTGAGTTCTCCAGTGCCGCAAGCCACCCCTGATCGAGAAACGGAGACGGCTCTCGCAGCAGAGCCCTCCAAGACTCTCGCGGAAGTGCAGCAACCGAGGTGTGTGAACGGATTTCCACTTTTCAATTCCCTGCAAGCCGGAACCAACCCAACTGAATAGACCTCACACATGATAGAACTCTCTGCTTCCCTGGTGCTGGCAACGACCGGTCTTATTGCACTTGCGGTGGGCGCTGAGGCTCTTGTTTTTGGCGCGAGTTGGCTGTCTCGGGTTCTTCGAATTCCAGCAGCGATCGTGGGGCTAACCATTGTTGCCTTCGCCACCTCCGTTCCCGAGCTCTGTGTGTCGTTGATTGCCATCAACCAGGGCAGCCCCGATATCGCTGTGGGGAATGTCTTTGGGAGCAATGTCTTCAATACCCTGGTGGTCATTGGCGCGGGGGCCTGGCTCGTCGGCCGAAAACGTGATGGCCGTGGCAACAGTCTGCAGGTCAACCGTTCGGTCTTTCGACGAGAGTTGGTGGAGTGCACTCTCCTCACAGCGGCATGCACCGCCTTTCTGTTCTGGAATTCTCAGGACGGTTTGCCGAGCTTTCCGACATTCCTTGGAATCCTCATGGTCGCCGCTCTTCTGGGCTACCTTCTCAGGCTGTTTCGAGAGGGCAAGCGGATGGACTCGGACCCCGATGGTGAGGAGCTCGAACCCTCCGTCGGACCCCTAAACTGGGGCGTGCTGCTCTTGGTCGCATCACTCATTGGGCTGTTCGTTTTTCCGACAACGTTCGATTTCGAGGCATTTCAGACCACAACAAAGCTCGTTGTGTATTCCGGGATCACCTTAGGGCTTCTCGTTGCGATTCGAATTCTGACCCCCCACACACTCCCAACCGGCCCTCGACTGCTCAGTCCCGCCATTCTCGTGGGGCTCGGCCTTGGAGCGCTCATTGGAGGCTCGAGCCTCCTCGTTGTCGGTGCGCAGTCCACTGCGCAACTTCTGGGAATTAGCGATGCCGTTGTAGCCCTGGTGGGCATTGCCCTCGGAACCTCAGCGCCGGAACTCGCCACCACTGTGGCTGCTGTGAGGAGAAACGACGTGGACATGGCCGTCGGCAACGCCATTGGTTCCAACATGTTCAACCTACTCGCCGTCTTGGGGGGCGTTGCTCTCTACAATGGAATTCTCAATCCGTTTGAGAACCTAGGCCCCCTCAATCCAAGGCTGCCTTACGATGCTTTGGCTGCCACCGCTGCACTGGGAATTGTCTATTTCGCAGCAAAGAAGCCCCCGCACGAACTCAGCAAGACTGCAGGGATTGTGATGGTGGTGGCCTGGATCCTTTACCTATTCACCATGGCTTGGGAGCCCGAGGTGGTGGCTTCAGTCACCCTTCCCTGACAGCCCGACTGGCGTCTCCAGCCTGTCCACACGATCCCGCATCTTGGAATGAGCCTCCGAGAGCTTCTCCACACTGCCACGAAGTCCTTGTAGGGCTTCCTCGGTACTCCGCCCCTCGCGAATGGAGCACATGGCCTCATAAGCCGACCGCATCACACGACCATCCCCTCCACCGCTGTGGAGGCGTCCGAGAACCCCAAGAGCCCGGGGATCACGAACCTTTCCAAGGGCTGAGATTGCGGCAAGTTTGGCTCGAAATCCTCCGTTCAGAGCGAGATCGATCAGGCAGTCCAGTACCTCCACTCGAACTTCTGGCACCTCGTCTGCAAGCGTGCCCAAGGCCCCGGCGGCGGCGGCTCGGTGTCGCTCGGGATACGCAGGAGATGCATGCTCCAACAGCAAAGTCAGGTGGCGCGGGTCCCGAGAGGCTCCAAGACCTCGCAGTGCGCCCGAAGCCAGCTTGTCTCCCCATGATTCTCGTCCAAGCAGAGCGAGACAGGCTTCAGGCCCCAACGAACTCTGGTGGGCCCCCAAAATGGCTGCTGACTCCGCCTCTGCGAACAATGAAGCATCCCCCTCTTTGGCGATTGCCAGCAAGACATCGTCTGCTTGACCACGAAAGCTGCGCAGTGCTCGCACCAAGGCCGATCGAACCCGAAGGTCCTTCTCAGACTTCAGAGCCGATTTGAGCGATGCCAGCGCAAACTCTCCCCCAGCTTCACCCAAGCAGCGAGCCAGTTCACGACGAACCCACCATTGCTCTTGGGCGCGCAGGTTGGCGTCCAGCGCCGACACGGCTTTTGTTCCTCCCATCCTGGCCAAAGCCTCTGCTGCCCGAATGCGCATGATGGAGCAAGGAGAGTGGCCGAGTGACTCCACCAACCACCCCAGTGGAGCCTGTATGCTCATTCGACTGAGGAAGGAAAAACCAGGATCCACAGTCACGCTCGAGGGGCGGCTCCCGACAGGAATCGCGAAGCTGCGCTCGCGATCTTCAATGGGAAGAACCAAGCTGCTGTCCTCTGAACCGTGAACGGTGACCCCCAACATAAAGCTGAAGGCCTCCGGAACCTGGTCCCCTTGCTGAGACTGAGTGACCGAAACCGTAAGCAGGCCGTCTTTCTCGTTGAGTTTCACAGCGAGATCGGGAAAGCCCGCGCTGCGGATCCACTGCTGGAAGAAGCCGTCCAAATTGCGACCGCTGACGTGCTCAAAGGCATCCTGGAGGTTTCGCGTGTGGACGGTTTGGTGCGCATGCGTCTCCAGGTAGTGCTTTGTACCCGTCCAAAAGGCGTCTTCACCAATCTCATTGCGGAGAGTGTGGAGGACGCACGCACCCTTCTCGTAGAGGTGCCGGTCAAAGACGTCGATCGGCTCGCGAAAGAGATAGGTCACGACGGGTCTTGAATAGCGAGAGGATGCTTCCGAAAAGTAGCCACGAGCTTTGCAGAAGACATCGTAATTGGCACGCTCACGTGTTTCAGACCACTCCAACCAGATGGCCTCTGAATAGGTAGCCCATCCCTCATTTAGCCATCCTTGTGACCAATCCTGACAGGTCACCAAGTCACCAAACCATTGGTGTGCAAGCTCGTGGGCGATCAAGCCGTCGGGGTCCCACTCCACAGCAGCTCGAGGCGTCGCCATGGTGAGGTCCGTAAGCGTCGTTGCCGCAACATTTTCCATTCCACCAAAGATGAAATCCTCGACCACAATTTGATCGTATCGGGCCCAGGGATAGGCCACGCCATAGCGCTCTTCAAAGCATCGAATCATCTCCGGAGTCCGGCCAAAAATTCTCTGGACTTCCTCAGGGGGCGTACCGGGCGCGACCAGGTAGTTCACCTCGAGCTCCCCGCATCGGTCTGCATGGGCATCCAGCTTCGCCACGATCACATTCACGAGGTACGCCGGCATGGGCTTGTCCTGCTCCCAGGACCACGAGAGCCAGCCATCCTCAAGCTTGCACTTCTTAATGAGCCGCCCGTTGGAGACTGTGGTGTAGTGCTCGGGAGCCTCAATCACGATCTGCATGGTCTGCTTGAACCCCGGGTGGTCCACACAGGGAAAAAAGTAGTGACCGTCCTCGTCTTGGCACTGGCTCCAGACTTGATGCTCTCGATCGGGCAGCGCCAACGTCGGACCCACAAAGTAGAGGCCACGCCTTGGCCGAGCCGTGTACACCACTCGAAGCACGCAGGCCTTCTCAAGTCCCTCGATGACGAGCTTGGGATCATCGTGCCGCCAAGCCACGTCCTCTCCGTTTTCGAGGGCCACGCTGGTGACGTCAACCTCAGTGAGATCGAGTCGAACAACACCGAGCCCTGTAGGCGTGGGCTCAATGTGCAGCAGCGCCTCACCCTCAAGCGTTCCCTCCTCGGGTTGAATTCGCAGCCGGAGGCTCAAGTGAGAAAGCACAAACTCCAAGCTCGGACCATAGTTTGGGCGAACCCCAGGCTCCGCGAAGGGGCGACGCTGTGGAGAAAACCATCCCCACTCTCGGCCCTCCACAAGCAAGCTCTTGTCTGTGAAGCCACCGCTCATTGACACTACTCCGCTGATGAGGGCGTGGGAAGCAGCACGTAGCCTGAATCCAGATCGCCCAAAAAGGCACTCGCCTCGGGCCCTCGAATATCCAGGAAGGCTGCAACATAAGCCGAGATGACCGCATCCAGCTTGCCCTCGAGTTCTCCGAGGCGAGACCCATTCAGGGAGCCCAGGTCGGTGTTCATGAGATCTTCAAGTGCATCCGAATCTTCCAAACTCGGCTCGAGGAACGGAAGACGACCGTAGATCTGTTCCCGGTAGCGGTTGGTGGCGTCTTTTCGCCCTCCGATTGGACCGGACTTGGTACGAATGACCCGCTCCAACCCAAACAGGAGCACCTGAGCGGCCTGAGCACAGGTCTCAATCACCCGATCGCTGCCGGACTGAGGATCCGGGTCGAAGCCCATGCGGATCAGTGACCGTGCGATTGTACGAGGGTGCGAAGAATTCACCGTATTCACGGTGTACTCTTTCACTTGATAGCGGCCAAAGTGGTGCTCGAGTTGCTCGTCCACCGGGCGGCGACCGCCCGTGTTCTCCACGATCAGAGGGGCATTCACCCCAAGGATGGCACCGCTGCGCCCACGGTTTCTGGCAACCCATCCCAGCACATCTTCATGTGCCCTCAGGTGGGTTGTCGACACCAGGCGGATGCCCTCTTCAGTGGCTTCAATCACAGCCCCGGCCGAGCCGCCGCGAGGGGCCCAGGCCAAGTCGAGACCAAGATAGCGGGTTTTGGACAATTCGAACCTCCGAGAATTCGCCTCCGGCACCTAACCGGATTGGACCCATCGGGCCCGTCCCTGACCGTTTCGGAGACGTTTATCGACGTTTTAGGTGCTGGAGAAGAGCCTGCTGCCAAGCCACTTGACATGAGGCGTCTGAGCAAAGTGGCTGCGCTTGTCGGCCCGCATCCAATCGTGGAGTTGGCGGCTCAACAACTCTGCTGAAGCCGCTGCTTCGCTGCTGCCAGCAAGGTGAAGGGCGCGAAGGTGCAAGAAGCGATTTCCCGACTCTTGGGCAGCACCCACAGCGGCCGCCATGACCTCGGGGTCCGCTCCCACACGAGCCCCTGCGAGGAGAATTCGAGCACTGAGCTGCCGATGTCCCTCTGCATGCAGCCACCCCAAAGCCTCTCCGAGTTCTTCCCCTGCTCCTGTCAACACCGCACGCATTGCCTCGTGGTAGGCCCTTCGAGCCTTCCAGCCACAGCGCTCCGCCTCCTCTGCGCCCCGCTGATGGGCAGCGAGTGCTGCGGGATGATCGCCTCGAAAGAGCCTCACGTCTCCACGCACTCTCCAGAAATCCATCCGAGCGACCGTTGGGGCGTACTCGAGGCCCCGAAGACGACGCAAGCCTCCTCCCGCTGCGTGCAGATCCCCACAGTCGGTATCGAGGGCTGCCTGCAGCACCGTACCGAGAACCCGAGCCCGGGCCACCCCACTCTCCCGAATGAAACGGTCCAGCATCCAGATCGTCTCTTGAGCTCGAGCAGTCTGTCCTGCCTCGAGCTGGGCTCGTCCGAGGTAGTAAGCCACCTCAGTACGGATCCCGACTTCCTCGTCCTCGAGATCCTTGAGCAGGTCCTCCAACTCGATGGCGGCCTGGTCAATATGACCCAGCTCGGACTGCACCAAAAGAAGTCCGAGTTGGATGCGAGCGGCCAGGTCCACGGGGAGGTCCTCAGCGGCACTCAGACTCAAGAAAAGGCCCTCAGCCTCGGCAAGCTCACCGAGGTTCAAATGCACGAAGGCCTGCAGCACCTCTGCACGCGCTCGTGCGTTCACCTCTGCTCGGGAGCCCAAAAATCGGAGCGCATCCTGAGCCGCCTGCTGTGAACGAGTCACGTTGCCGAACTGCCGGCACGCCTCCGAGAGTTCAAGCATGGATTGGGCAACCAGATCATCTCGATTCTGCTCCTCTGAGAGTCTTCTGCAAGCGAGAAAGGCGTCGGCAGCCTCTGAAAATCGCGCCAACCCCAGCAAGGAGGTGCCTCGTGCCAATGCCCCGTAGGTGGCGGTCAGAGGATCCAAGTGGAGGTGGTGGGACGCGCGTTCAAGAACGTCCAAGCATCGTACGTAGTCCCCCGACTTCGCCAGCCACGTGCCGAGTCCGACCAAGGCCCGAGGCGCCTCATTCTCTGGCGAGCCCAATGCCTGATGAATCGCGAGGCGCTCGTCTCTCCAGCGACTCGGCTCTTCTTGCTCCATGCAACTCGCAAAACGGGCATGCACATAGCGTTGGTTTTCCCGGCTCATGTTGGACACCACAAGTGTCGCCATCGCCGGTCGCTTGAGTTCGAGCCACAGTCCATCGGGGCGCTGTTTCTCAATGACCAAGCCCCTCTGGACGAGTCGGTTGGGAACCAGGCTTGCGGTGTCCAATTCAGAAGCGGCAAGCGCCAAAAAGAGAGGAACAGGCTCCCCGGCTACTCCGAGCACATCCAGCAGATTGCGCTCATCCTCCGGAAGCTTCTCCAGAATTCCCTCTGCAAAGTCTCGCAAGACTGCCCCGGGACGTGAGGCCAGATCCCCAGTCAGCGTCCACCGGACCTCACCCTCATCGTCCAGACCATCAAAGATAAGAAGTCCACGACTGTGGAGGTCCTTGACCGCTGCTGAGATGGCAGCCGGTACCCCGCCTGTGAGCCTGAAAAGTTCCTCTGCCATCCCTGGCGGAGGCTCTCCACCGCTGAGCATTCCAGAGATCATCTGGCGGACTTCGTTCACGCGGAGGGGGCGCAGGATGAGCTCACGGCCTGGAAATTCCAGTGGGACATTGGAGCTCAACAAAACCGGCAACTGGGTGTCATTGAGCAGCTCTTCAATCGCCAATCGATTCTCGATAGAGGCGTGGTCAATGTCCTCGATGATCAGCAAAACGCCCGACTCCGCGTGCAGGTCGTTGAGGGCCTTGGCAAGATTGACGACTCCCGAATCCAGCTTGCCCACGCAAGCCTCCAGTTGATCACGGAGTTGATCGAGAGCAAGAAGCCCGGAAGCCCGACGACGACAACGCAGAGAAACCACCTCCATCTTTCGTGCATTCGCGGAGTTCCAAGCGACCCGAAGCACCCGACCGACCCCCATGCCATCCTCAGAAACCAACTGAAGCCGAACTCCGGAGTCCAAAACCGCCTCAATGGCACCAATTGCCGCATTCCTGCCCACCAACGGGGGCTCCTCCAACTCCCGCTGGAAGCCGGCTCGGCCTGTAAGAATGGCCAGGGCCACTCCAGCACTGGCAGGACGCGCCGTTGGATCCCAGGCCATCAATCGGGTCAGAAACTCCACGAGCCGACCCGGCGTGTCCTCCGGGACGGAATCGGTCACCGTGGTCGCGCCCTCCTGCCTTTGAGCTTGGAGCATCGCGGCCGCTCCGATGGCACCAAAGGGCCGCTTTCCCACGAGTGCCTCAAAACAACTCACTCCGAGTGAGTACAGATCGGCCCGACGATCCATCTCGGCTCCAGCGATTTGTTCCGGAGCCATGTAGGCATAGGTACCCATGACGTCACCCAAGGTGGTGTTGAACGGGTCAACAGGATCAACGGCCAGGCCCAAGTCCATCAGCATCACCTTTCCATCATTCTTCAGGAAGATGTTTGCACTTTTGACGTCTCGATGGACCACACCATGGGAATGCAGGTACTGGAGAGCCCCCATGACCTCTGTCGCCACTCGAATGACTTGATCCGAGGCCAGCGGACCGCTGCCTCGAACCCTCTCGCTGAGCGTCTCCCCTTCCATCAATTCGAGTACGATGTAGGGGCGATCCCCCTCCACAATGTCAAAACACTTTGGGAGTGCAGGGTGAGAAAAACGCTGAAGCAGTCGCCCCTCTCGAAGAAAGCGTCGGACATGCCCTCCACCGCGATCCGGTTCCCTCAACAGCTTGAGAGCGACCACCTTTCCATCGGGGCTTGTCGCCGCAAAAACGTCCGCAAGCCCTCCCGCACCGAGCTTTCGGTCAATCAGATAGTCGTCGAGAGCAATGGACATGTTTACGGAAACTGTCCCCACCGTTTGGACTTGCCGCTGGCAACATCCATGACAACCACGGCGTCATCCATGGTCTGACAGGCCACACGAAGCACACCATCCGACTTGAATGGAAGCACACGCTCGACGTCCACGTCGGCATCCTCAAGAATTGGAAATGGACGCACTCCTGCTGGCAACTCCACGCCGTAGCACGCCACAGGACTCATCTCTCCGCCCTGTTCGCTCGTGAAGAGGGCCAAGGGACCCTCCTCGGTGTTGATCATCTCGAGTTGAGCGATTTCTCGCTGCTTGAGCAGGTGATCCACCTCTGCCCGTTCTCCCGGGACGAGTGTCGCGAAAAAGAAACCCTGGACGCCCGACTTCAACCAGGCCACGTGAATCCCCTCTTCATCGATGCAACAGCTGGCATGGCGCCCGGGAAAGCCCTCTGGACAGCTCACTGCCTTTCCTAAGCCTTCCTTGCCAACGGGGAGAAGCGTACCCCCTTTGGTGACCAACAATGGGGGATTGACTCCAACAAATCCACGAGCAGTTGGACAAGCCTCGCCCCAGAGCCGCTCCAGCCCTGCTGAGGTGTACCGGTGCACAAACAAGGTGGGACCGCGGCGCGAAAGCCCGTAGATCAAGACGCCATCTCCATCCGAGACAATGACCGGTGTCACTGCGGGACGGTAGTCAAAATCGAGGGTTCGAGTACCGCCCAAGTCCCCCATCGGCGAGATCTCACTGACCATCAGAGTCATGCCCGATGGACGCTCCATAAAGCAAAGGGCGACATAGCCTTCACTCGTCGCAGCCATGCCGTGGGCCAGAACCATCTCCAGCGGTACAGGAAGCCGAACAGGTCCCTCTTCCACGTGTCCACTGGGTCCAAATACCGCCCCAAGCAGACTGAGACCGCCCGCAGCGGTCTCATTTTCCCAGGTGATGCCAACGGTGCCCTCCACGGCATCAATCTGGAGATCATGGAAAACCAATTCTCCAGCTGAGTCTTCCACCTCATCGGAGTCCGTTACGATGACGGCCTTCTGCTCCTCGGTGAGTTCCACCTCATCGAGGCGGGCATGGACAAATATGGCCTCGTTGAGATCGGCACCCTGCAGGCTGGCTCGTGCCAAGTCAGCCCGAGTGAGGTCCGCACGCGGCATCCTCGCTCCACCCAGGTCCGCCTCGGTGAGGTCCGCCTCTCTCAAAACCGCTCCGGAAAGGTCGGTGTGGTTGAGCTTGACCCCGGTGGCTCGCGCCCCCGATAGATCGGCGTCCACGAGGGTCGCCTGGGTGAATTCGGTTCCTCCCATGGTGGCCCGAGCAAGCAGGGCATTGTTCAAACGAGTCCCCGAAAAGTCCGCATTGGCAAGCCGTGCCTCCGTCAGGTCAGCTCCCGACAGATCCGCGTCCTTCACCTCAGCACCGCTCAGTCGAACGCCACTGAGAATGGCTCCAGCCCCTTTTGCCCCGTTGAGAACCGCCTCGCGAAAATCTCCCCCCGTAAAGTCGGCTCCATCCAACGCAACATCTTCAAACCACGCCTCTTTGCAGCGCACCTTGATCCCACGTACCCCGGTCAAGATGGCGCCCGTGAGGTCGGCTCCGGAGAGGTTGCAGCGCTCAAGGAGGGCCCCCGTAAGGTCGGAGCCCGAGAGATCGGCCTTCTCCAGGTTGGCCCCCGAAAGATCGGCATCGCGCAGGTTTTTGTTGGAGAGATCCGCGGCAAACAAATCCGGCGGCCGACGCACTCCCCTCTTGGCGTTGAATTCCTCAACGTTACCGGCCTCAAGTAGCTCAAGAAGATTCATGCCAGACCTCCCACAGGAACTTTGCAGAACACCAAGAAAATGTGCAGAATGCAGGACATGCACCGTACACTACTCTTTTTTCTGCTGGCTTCCTGCTCCTCCAAAAATACGGATGTACCGATTGATGATGACACTTCCCACACGGGAGAAGTGGTCTATCCCTCCGATTACGAGGCGGGCAAGTACAGATCGACGTCAATGACACTTCTGCCGACCGGGGAGGGACTTGATCTCGATGGGGATGGTGAGATCGACAACGTTTTGGCTTCCAAGCTTCCGCTTGTGGACGCCTTTGTGACGGATGACCTCAGTTTCGAAGGCCTCAATGCATCGCTCGAAGCCTCTGTAGACGACGGGAGCCTGATCATCCTTCTCGAGGGGAACTACGAGAGCGGCGTACTCGAAGTGAACGTCCTGCTGGGTCAACAGGATGAGAGCGGGGTCCTCAGCATCGACCCGGTCTCCATCGAGGACGATGGCAAGGCGAGTGCGCACTTCGTTGGAGAGTTTTTGAGCCAGGAAGAAGCCAGTGCCAGCGCCGCCTCAGCCGGCGTACCGTTTCTCTTCATGCCCGACACTCCACCTGTACTGATTCCGATGCGAATGGCTCGTCTGGAAGCCACCATGAATGACGCCACAGCAAGCGGCATCTTGGCCGGTGCAATTCCAGTGGAAGACTTCATCTCCCAAGTGGTGGACCCGCTTCTGCCCCCTGTCGAAGAATATGACCCCAGCGAATTCAACGGCCTCGAGCGTGATGAACTCCTGCAACAGGTTCGCGACATTGCCAACTTAGATACGGTGTCCGACATCGAGCTCGATGGAGGAGAAAGGGCCTTTTCCGCCGCATTGAACTTTCAGGCCGATCCAACCACCTGGTAGTCAAATTTTCTAAGCTTGATACTATCCCGAAACACGGCACACAAGGCGGGGTCAGCATGCCAGAGACACTCCCTGAACAACTCGTGCACACGCTTCCGGAAGATTCCGGTCTCGGTGCTTGCAACGGTGAAGAACTGCTCCATCTCTACCGAGAGATGCTGCTGATACGGCGGGTCGAAGAACTCGCCGCAAAGGCCTACACCCAACGCAAAATCCTCGGCTTCTGCCACCTCTACATCGGTCAAGAGTCGGTCGCCGTCGGGGCTGCAGCGGCGACTCGAAAAGATGACTACTGGCTCTCAGCCTACCGAGAGCACGGACACGCGATGGCCAAAGGCGTCTCTGCGAGAGCC
>JAYXVV010000068.1:0-14692 GCA_036021505.1 Myxococcota bacterium
GCAACTGGAAGCGATGCCCTTCTCAGGAGGACAGCATGCCTCCGTCGACCTCGAGCGCTGCTCCTGTGACCCATGGGTTCTCCAGGAGAGCCACCACCGCCTTGGCGACATGTTCAGGTTCACCAAGCCCTAAGGGATGAAGAGTCTCCAAGAATCGGAGACGCTCCTCGGGATTCATCTCCCCTTCCGAGCGTCGGGTCATGGCTGTGGGAACGACTCCTGGCAGCACGGCATTGGCGCGAATCGCCTTGGGGGCAAGCTCCAAAGCCAGCGAACGCATGAGGGCAAGAACAGCAGCCTTGGCGCAGGAATACGCAGCCGCTCCGGGTGCAGGTCGGACGGCGAGCGTGGAAGAGACGGCCACGATAGCGCCGGGACCTTCACACTGCGCCGCGAAGGCCTGCGAGAGCAGGGCAGGTCCCATGAGGTGAACCTGCCAAAGGTCACTCCAGGATTTCTCGGTCCACTCTCCCAAGGCCTCCGGGTACTGACTGCCGGCGTTGTGGACGAGACCATCGATGGGTCCCACGGCTTGAAGGAGCGGCTCAGGAGGTCCTGTGATGTCCCCCGACAGTGGGGTGGCCCCAAGTTGCTCGGCAGCGCGCTCGATGACACGTCGCCGCCTTCCACAGATGATGACTTCAGAGCCCCTCTGGACAAGTTCCTCGGCAATGGCGTAGCCGATTCCAGTACCGCCTCCGGTGACCAGAATACGCTTGGGCAGACTCATAAGGCCTCCGTGAGGATCTCATCTTCAGGATCAAAGGGCGGGGAGTCGATGCACAAGAGGCTGGCGCGTTTCAGGCTCTCGTTCCGGTAGGCATGACGCTGCTTGCTCTTCCAGTTGAACCGCTGGCCGGTGTGGAGGGGTTCGAAGGGGCCCTCCTCAATGCTGCCCACCATGCCATCATTGAGCACCAGTTCGCACTCACGCATCTTCAGGTGGTAGTGCTCCGGAAGTACCTCGTCGGGATCAATGCTGAGACGGTACAGCCCAACGTCCTGGGTCTCGGAGATGATGTCGACTTGGCCCCAGGTTTTGAGTTCCACCTCATAGCGTTGCTTTTGGGCCTGTCCGGTTGCTTCAATGGTCGGGGTTGCTGTGCCGTCGAGTGCGGAGGGCTTGCTGAGACGAACGGTGGCCTGTTGAGCCGGTGCACGCGTCTCGTCGCGACTCGGTGGAGCCAGAACCCATCGAAGAATCGCATGGGCAGCGGCCTCGAGCAGCCGGTACTGTCCTCCTTGGAGAATGAACTCAATCTGCTGAAGGAGGTGATCGTAGTCCCAGGTGTCTGCGATGCGGTCGGACTCCGCCGCCGGGAGACCGTTGATGACCACGCGAAGATCGACGCAGACCGTCTGAGGCGTGGTTCGCTCGTGCTCGTGCACCCCGATCAGGCACTCGACCTCGACTCGACTCAAGTGAATGACCGTTTCCATCAGCCCACACTCAGTGGTCCAGAGACCGATCGTCCGCCGTCAACGGACCAGATCTGGCCCGTCACATGGGGGCACTCGAGAGCCAGAAACGCGGCAAGTTTGCCAATGTCTTCGCTGCCTCCAAAGTGACCCTGGGGAATGGTTTTGAGGATGGCCGCCTGGTCTTCCTCGCTGAGGTCCTCCGGCACCAGAACCGTACCGGGGCTAATTCCGTTGACCCGGATGGCAGGAGCGAGTTCGACCGCAAGTGCGCGGGTGAGCATGTGCAGGCCGGCCTTGGAAACGCAGTAATGGGAAAAGCCAGGAGCAGGGCGCTCCCCAGCAATGTCGACCAAGTTGAGCACCAGCCCGCCCCCGCGGAGGGAGGAGTGTCGGAGCAGTGGGAGGCTGACTCGGGTCAGGAGGGCAGGGGCTCGGGTGTTGAGTGCCTGCATGGCGTCCCAAGCCTCGGGTGTGAGCTCCTCGAAGGGGACCTTTTTGTAGTCTGCCGCGCTGTGAACCAAGACATCCAGTCGGTCCCACTGCTGGCTGATGGCCTGCAGAATTCCCGTGCCCGCTCCGGCCATCATCAGGTCCGCTTGAATGGCGAAGAACTGCCGGTCGTACTTCTCGCGGAGCTGTGCTGCCAGGGCGTCGGCTGCCGCAATGGATTGGTTGCAGTGGATGGCAACCTCGAAACCCTTCTCAGCGAGCGACTCTACGATTTGGCGCCCAAGACGGCGAGCGCCGCCGGTCACAAGAGCTTTGGGTGCGGGTGATGTCATGGGGACTCTTCCTTAGGGGGGTAATGGACCTCCAACACCTCAAGGACCCGTTTTCCATTCGGTGTATTGATCTTCACCTCATCACCCTCTTGTTTTCCAATCAGCGAACGTCCGATGGGAGAGGAGTAGGAGATGCGGCCCGTTTTTGCATCGATCTCGTCGCGTCCAACAATCCGAAGGGTCTGTTCCTCACCGTCTTGGTCTTCTACGGTCACTTCAGCACCAAAGCGAATGACCGGGCCCTGAAACTGACTGGGATCGATCACCTCGACCCCGCCGAGTCGCTTCTGCAGAAACCGCAGCCGTCGGTCGATCTCACGGAGGCGTTTTTTTCCGTAGATGTACTCCGCATTTTCCGAGCGATCGCCCATGGCTGCAGCCCGTGAGACCTGCCGTGTGACCTCGGGACGCTCGGTTTTGAAGAGGTAGTCGTACTCCTCCACAAGCTTTGCGTGTCCCGTTGGAGTGATGTAGTCCGGCATTTGGATTGTCCTTACTGAGTCCTACTATCGCAATCTCGAAACGCGGCGATTTAGATCGCGTTAGAAGGCGGTCCTTGGACCAAAAATAGGAGTCCTCAACATGCTTCGGACAAAACGTCGTGGAAATCTGGTGGCCCGCCTTGCGCTGTTCCTTGCTGGATTGGGAATTCTCATCTTCGGCTTGATGTCTCAGGGCTCGGGGTCGAAGGCGGTGGAGGGAGAAATTGAGCGGTCGAACCGCTACAGCACCCTTGGCTTCAACGGCATTCAGTTTCGAGGGGAGAGCGGACAGGCGCGTCTTGCCTCTGCGCTGCGAGCCGCAGACCGCGTTGTGCCCCATGACTACCTGCTGAAGGCCCTCAAGGACGAGGAAACCGTCCTTGTGGACGCACCCAACAAGGTGGATGCGGGAGAACTCCAAGGGTCAATGAAAAGCCTGTTTTCGGAGGATGGTGGCCAGGCCATTTGGTGGGAGTCGGATCAGGAGGCTGCCGCAGCAGCGGTCAAGGAAGCGGGTGCTCAGTACCTGCTACTTCACCGTGAGGTGGTTCCCTCGGTCGATCGTGATTCCTCTGTGGTCTCCCGGCTCTACCACGATGCTCACCATCCTTGGTTCAGCTTGATTGCGGTGGATGAGCGTCTCTTTCTCTACAAGGTGCTCGACAAACCGTTTAATTTCCCACCGGACCTGGCAGCGGCGGCGATCCGCGAGATCCGTCAAGAGCTCAAGGGAGAGCCCGGAGTTCGGTTTCCTGCCAGCTTGAAGCCTGGAAACGGCAAGAAGTGGAACCTGGTGATTGCCGCTCGAATGGAGGGCGGACGAGAGCTGGCGACGGGCATGTGTGTCCACGACCGCTTCGATGCCTGTCTGAAGGAGTTGGCTCGCGATCTCGAGCGCGAGTACCGCCGGTACTCCGAGTGGTTTGGGGCGGGGCCGATTGAAACCTTGGCAGACACCTTGATTCTCGAGATCCAACAGATCACCGAGCGCACCCGGGTGTTGTCCTGGGGTGAGGAGGATCTCCGGGTACTCTTTGAGATGGGTGTGGACGGAGCGATCCTTGTGGACCTGGTCTCGAAGAAAAAGAGGGCCGGCGTGCTTCCCGGATACGTCTCCTACACCCGAGGCAACCGAGACATCGATCGCTTCTTGCGCGATGTGGCCAAGCAGGGGCACTTGGGCTCCAAGCGCCCCTGGCGGGACGCTCGAAATCCGCTCGACAAGATCCGCGGCATGACCTTTCAAGATCGGCCAGGAGTGGGCCTCATTCCACTGGTTCGCGGGGTTCCTCCGGTTCCCATGGTGGCGGTGGATCTCCCGAGAATGGAGCGTGTGGTGACCCTTGCAGGCGAGTGGTACCTGGAAAACCTGGCCAGTTCGAATGTGAATCACCGGACCATGGGCTACGAGCCAGGTCAGGTCACCTACAAATTTTGGCCCAGTGAGAACCGTTTCTCCAACGAGTACAACCTCGTCCGCCACACCCTGGCGACCTGGAACTTGGTACAGGCCTACCACATTGACCCTCGTCCGGAATTCTTAGAGGGAGCCCGAGCAGCACTCGACTGGACCCTGAAGTTTCGGGTCGATGAGGGGGACATGAGCTTCATTGAGTACAACAACAACCGCAAGCTCGGGTCGGTGGTTGTGGGGTTGATGGGGATGATTGACCTTGCTCGCGCGACAGGCGACAAGCAGTGGGACGATCTGATGAATCGCTTCGGTGAGTTCACCCTCTTCATGCAGGAGGAGTCCGGTAAGTTTGACCCCTACTACGTGCCAGAGGACCATCCCTACTACGGTCAGACCAACGACATCGTGCCGGGTGAGGCGGCTCTCGCGCTGGTGATGCTGTACGAATACACGGGCGATCCCAAATGGATTGCGCCTCTGCCGAAGTATTTTGACTACTACATCCCGTGGTGGGATGAGCGGGTGAATCGGGGTGACAGGACGCAGCCATGGCCTGCGCACACCTATTCCAACCAAGACCGACTTGAACTGGTCCAGTTTGGGCCTTGGACGGTCATGGCTGCCAATGCCTACCACCGAGCAACAGGCGATGAGCGGGCCGCCGAATTTGGTCTCAGGGTCGCCCGCTGGATGATCGAAACCTATCAGTACCGCGAGGACAAGACGCCTTGGCCCGACTACGTCGGTGGGTATTTCAAGATGTACGGAGAGCTTCCCGCCATGCAGACCTTCTGCTACGGAGAGGGAACCGCCGCGGCCTACGACCTCGCCCTTCGCGCGGCGCCGGACGAGGCCCCCTTCTTTGAGAAGTCCACCCGTGAGATGGTTCGAATTGCCGTCCAGATGCAGTACGACAGGCTGCAGACCTATGCGTTCCCCCGCGCTGACTTTGTGAATGGTGGCATTCGGTATGCTCTCAATGAGACCAAGGTGCGCATTGATTATGTCCATCACGCACTCTCTGCGGTCTATCAGTACATCTTTGCTGCCCGGGCCGATCCCAATCTGCCCGAGGAGGTAAAGCGGTCTCCCTTGCGAATTGCGGCCGACAATCGCTCGGCGGGGGCCACAGGTGCGGACTCCTCGGACTGAGGCGTTTCAAAAATAATCTACCAATTGGTAAGTATTTTAGGCTCGGGCCCTTGACGGGATTTGCGGGGGGACTAACTCTGCGTGGAATGAATAGACATTCATCAACCTCACGCATGGAGAGAGAGTCGTGATCACCAAGGTAGTGGAAGACATCAAGTCGGCCCAAGAGAGCATCCGAAACGCTCCAAAGGCCCTCAACGAAAAGAAAGAAGCTCTGCAGGAGAGCCTCACAGAGCAACGAAACGACCTGCAGGAGCGAGCCAGTGCATTGGTCGAACGCCTGCGCCGTCAGGTCACAGCAATGCGCAACAACGGTCAGGAGCGGGTCTGGACCTTTGAGACCAATGCTCTGGAGGCTGTGGAAGGAATGCTCTCGAGGGGGGACGACACCCGCCTGGAGAAGCTCACCTCAAGCCTTGAGGATCTGGTGACTCGGCGACTCGATGCGGTCACCGTCCCTCGGATTGAGAGCTACGACGAACTCAACGCCAAGGACAGCATCAAAGCCCTTCGTGGACTGGACTGGCTGGACCTCCTCAAGGTGGCTCGCTACGAGGAGCTGACGCGAAACCGCAAGACGGTTCTGCAGGCCGTGGAGCGAGCCCTTGAGGGACTCCGCGCCGAGGCCTGAGAGAACAGGCAGGAGCACGACGGCCTCTGTTCACAGAACGGAGGCCGTTTTCCTTTTGCGGCTCAGCTCGCGCTGATGGACACGTCGTCGATGCGCAGTGCGGGCAGGTAGGCCGACCCATTGATCAGGCGCCTCTCGCTGGACACCGCCGAAATGTTCTTCAGGCAGTCGTAGAGGTTGCCCGCCATGGTTGTCTCTTCGATGGGGGTGCGCTCACCGTCACGAATCAAAAATCCCCCTTTGATCACCCCGGAGAAGTCCCCGGTGATGGGATTGGTGCTTCCCGAGAAGCGGGTCACGAGGACTCCGCGCTCGATGTCGGACAAGGAGTCAAGAGGGGTGGTACCTCCTGCGAGGGACAGGCAGCTCGGGCCAACATGAGGGGTGCTGGAGGCTCCGCCTGTGGCGTGACCGGTTGAAGCGGACTGAGCGGCTCGAGCCTCGTAGGAGTTCGAGAGGAAGCCCTGGAGGACTCCGTCGACGACCAGCGGCATTCGCTGTCGGGGAGTGCCTTCTCGGTCAAAGGGAGCCAGTCGAAATTCTGGGAGACCGGGGCCCTCCTCGACCAGGGTAAAGAGGGGTGAGGCAATGGATTCACCCACCTTCTGGGCAAAAGGACTCTGCCCCAGTCGAACTCGGTCCGCTCCGAGCATGGCCAGCAAGTTGCCGATGAGGAACTCTTGGACGGTATCGGGCGGCAGGATGATGCTTCCTCGAAAGCTCTCACCGCTCTCGGCGTCCATCGCACCGGCGCACTTCTTCACGAATCGCGAGAAGGCACTCTCCAGCCGAGGGCGAAGATCCGCGGCATTTCGGACCGTGTCGCCATCGTAGGAAAAGCTTCCAACCGCCTCCCCATCCACGCACATACCGAAGAGGTACCCGCCAGCATTTGCCCCTTCGAAGGAGGCCTGGGTCCCCTCCGAGCTGGCAATCGCCTGGGTTCCGTGGGTCACCGACACACTTCCCGAGTCAATGGTCAGGCGAGCGTCCTGTGAGCGGGTGCTCTCGAGAAGCTCCATGCAAAGGCTCGTCAGCTCGGGTACGCCGAGGTCGAGCAGGTCGGGGTCCACCGCGGGAGCAGCATCCTGCAGCGCCTCTCCTGAGGGAAGTCCGTTGTTCTCATCCGCCGGAGAAAGTCCAGCCAAGAGCACGGCCTCACGAGCTGCCTCCGTCAGAGCAGAGGCTTGGTTGGATGTGCAGAAGCCCATGGAGCCTGACTTGAGGACACGGATGCCAAAAGTCGTCTCTTCGACGCGTCGGGTCTGGTTGAGGTCGTTTTTTTCTAAACTGGCCTCAGACTCCGTGTGGGAGGTGGCGAAGACTTCGGCTTGATCCGCTCCCGCATCAAGAGCCGCTCGGACGCCCCGCTGGCAGAGTTCCAGCAGGTCATGTTGAGGAATAGGACGGTTCATGAGGTACCCCTAAGCGCTTTGTTGTCCACCAAGCATGGCCTGGCATCGGATGTAGGGTCCGCCGGCATCCACCTTGGCGGGCTGGCCCTTGCCGCAGTGGCCGGATCCCAAATCCCAGAGAAATTCGTTCGACACGGCATCCACCGTCTGGAGCACATCGAAGGCCTTTCCAGAGAGTGTGACTCCTCGATGAACATCCCCGATTCTGCCGTTTTTGATTCTGTAGGCCCGCTGGACGCCAAACATAAATTCGCCGGTGGCATCGGCTTGGCCGTTTCGAGGGCCGTCCAAGAGGTAGCCGTCCTCGGTTGAGGCGATGATTTCTTCCAGGGACTGCTGACCGGGCCGGATGTAGGTGTTTCGCATGCGAATGAGCGGCTGATCCGCGTACTCCCAGGCTCGGGCGTTGCCTGTGGGTGCGACCCCGTAGTGGGCGGCACTCTCACGGTTGTGGAGGTAGCTGTTGAGCAGCCCGTCCTTAATGATGACGGTTTCTCCCGCGATGACGCCCTCGTCGTCAACCGGGATGCACCCTCCTGCTCCCGAGGCGAGTTCGGAGCGACCGGAGTCGCACAGGGTGACAAGGTCGCTCGCGACACGCGTTCCCAGCTTGCCTTTTGCGACCGAGCCGCTCATGACAAAGTCCGCCTCGACCGTGTGTCCGACGGCCTCGTGGACCAGCAAGCCGACGATGGATGGCGACAGAATGACGGTGGAGCGCCCTCCCTCAGGAATGGTGGCATCGAGGAGGTCGACAGCGGTTTTGGCGGCCCTCTCCACGAGAACCTGAGCGGGGTCGCGAAAGAGGCACTCCCAACCGCCAGTCACACCAATGGACTCAGCGCCGGAGCTCCTGCTGCCGTCGCGTTCTGCGACGGCACTCACGCGAAATTCCGGACGGATGAGCTTGAACGCAGCGGAGGCTCCATCCGAGGTCACAATGGCCTTCTCCGTGAAGATTTCGTTGTAGCCGCAGCTTGCCGTCTGGATGGAACTGGCGGCCGCTCGAACCCGGGATTCCGTATCGAGTGCCAGCTGGAGTTTCTCTTCCATCGGACGCTCAAGGATGTCGGTCACACCGGGCTCTGCAAAATCACCCACGGCAAGACCCGTGGCAGGAAGAGCGGGGATCTTCGCCTTTCGGTAACTGGAGCTGGCCTTTGCGGAGGCGCTCGCGGTCTCTACCGCTGCTCGGATTGCGGGGGCCGAGCAGTCACTGGTGGACGCAAATCCCCACGTCCCGTTGACCAGCACCCTCACCCCCACGCCTTTCCGATGACGAACCGTGCTCTTTTCGACTCGCCCTTGGCTGACCAAAAGGCTCCGAAAGACTTTGTTGTGGTACCTCAGCTCGACAAATCCGTCGTAGCCACGAGCGACTTCTTCCAATAGGCTTCTCATGCGTTGGTTTCTAACCGGTGGAGAGGACGATGCGAATTCTTGTAACGGGAGCGTCTAGCTTTGTTGGGGCTCACTTCTCCAGGCTCGCTGCGCTCGAGCATGATGTGGTTGGTGTTCACCACCAGACCCCCCTGTCGCTCAATCGGGTCACTCCCTTTCGCTGCGATTTGCGTCACCCCGCTGCTGTGGATCGTCTGCAGGCGCTGAACCCCGATGTCGTGGTGCACCTGGCCTGCAAGGTCATGGGAAAGGGCGCTGCTGAAGTCAGTCGGAAGCTGATGGATGTGGTGCTGGAACTCCAGAAACCGATCCTCTATGGATCCAGCACGATGGTGCACTGGCCTGTCGATGTGGCCTACGCCAATGCACGACGAGAGGATGAGCGACGTCTGGTGTCCTCGGGGCTTCCTCATGCAATTCTTCGCCCCTGCGCTCCCTATGGTCCAAGACTGAGGGCCCACACTCCACGGCACAAAGAGAGTTTTCACACGCTCGCAGAGGTCATCGAGCGCTCTCCGGTGGTGCCCGTTCCAGGAAACGGCCTCTACAGGCGGCAGCCCATTCATGTTGAAGACTTCTGCCGGGCCGGGTTGAGTCTGGTGGAGAAGGGACTTTCGGGCCAGGCGCTGGATGCAGGCGGATCGGAGGCGATTTCGATGAATGAGTTGGTGGAGCAGTTGGCTCAGGCTCTCGATCGCTCTCCTCGCGTAGTGCACCTTCCGGCATGGCTCAATCGAGGGCTGGGTCGGTTGCGCTCAGAGCTGGATCCGGAGCTCCTGTCGGTCTTCGATACCGATGATGTGGCCGACCCCTCTGCTCTTGCTGAGGCCACTGGCGTGGTGCCCCGCGCGTTTCGGGATGGTGCAGGCGACCTGAGGTCTTAGGCAGGCCACCATTCAGGGAGGTTGGCGGTGACGGGCGTCAGACCTGGCCCCTCGATTCGGGCATGGTGCAGCGCGAATTGAACGCCTTCAGGTGCCTCCCTGAGCGGGCCTCCGCCATAAATCGGATCCCCAGCGAGCGGCAGGCCAACGAATGCGGCATGGACACGAATCTGGTGCATGACGCCGCTGCGCATGGTGGCCTCCCAGAGGGTCTCCCCGACTCTCCGAAACTGGGTTTGTGCCGGGTACCACTTCCCTCGATGGGGGGTGGAAGGACTGCGCTGAACCACCATCCTTCTCTTGCGGCGTTTGTCGTGAGCGATGGCGGCTGAAACTTGGTTGCTGTCCCAAGGCACGCTGCGGTGGCTGATGAACCGATAAGTCTTCAGGAGGGCTTTTTCAGTGAACAGGCTCCGAAACCGTGGCAGGGCTTCTGGAGTCTTTACAGCAAGCACAATTCCGGATGTGGAGATGTCGAGCCGATGGAGCAGGCCCCCCTCAAATCGGTCGGGAAAGTCGCTCTTCTGTTCGCTGCGCTCCCGAAGCAGCCGGTGGAGCAGGCAATCCGTTTCGGGTGCATTGTGCCGCGGAAACACGGACAGTCCAGCGGGCTTGAGCAGCCAGAGCAGGTCTTGACTCTCGGAGAGAACGATCGATGTCATGTCCTGAATGTAGCTGGGGCGGTCTGTTTTTGGCAGGTCGATTGAGGCATGATGCGGACATGGACATTTTGTTGTGGTTGTTGATCTCGGTGCTGTCTGTCCTCTGCTTGGTCCTTGTGCTTGCCCTCAGGTTGAGCCAAGGAAAGGCGTCGCGTGCATCCCGTGCGCGCAATGCTCATGCCCAGTGGGGAGAGCAAGAGGCGGAACGCCTCCTCGAAAAAGCGGGCTACGCGATTCTTGAGCGACAGGTGGCTCGGTCGTGGGCGATGGCTGTGGACGGAAAAAACGTGGAGGCTTCTGTGCGTGCGGACCTGCTGGTGCAACGCAATGGCCAACTCTTCGTGGCGGAGGTCAAGACCGGTCGACTTGCACCGGACCCCCTCTATCCACCCACTCGGCGTCAGCTGCTGGAGTACTTGTTTGTGTTCGACCCCGACGGTCTCCTTGTGGTGGATGTCGAGAGTCGGTCCATTCGAGAGGTGGTGTTTCAGTTGGCCTGAACCCGGGATGCAGTGCCTCAGCGGAGCCGGCGAATGGAGTCCTCGAGGCGTTGCATCGCGCCTTCAAGAGCATCCTGCCCCACTGCGCCAATGGACATGCGAAACCATCCTGTTTCTCCTTCGAGGCCAAAGGCTCGGAAGGGGACGACAGCCACTCGGGCGTCCTGCAGCAGGTACTGTCGGATCTGCTCATTGGTGGTGATCGTGGTCCCATCCGGCAGGACCTTTCCAACCAGATTGCAACGCACGGACAAGTAGATCGCTCCTTGGGGAGGGATGGCTGTGACAGGAAGCCCCGCGGACTCCATGCCCTTGAAGGTCTCGTAGATGCAGTTGAGGCGATTCTGAATCTCGCCTCGGAAGGTTGTGAGGTAGGCATGCATGGCTTCCTCATCCGCCAAAAAGTCTGCCGTGGCGAGTTGAACGGGTCGAGGCGCCCAGGCCCCCATGTGACCCATCAGCGCCTTGAACTTGCCCTGCAGGTAGGGCGGGACCACTCCCCAGCCGACGCGCAGTCCAGTGCCCGCAAAGGCCTTGGAAATGGCATCGACGTAGACCGTATACGGCGCAATCTCGGGGCATACCCCAATCGGATGAGCGTGCTTTTCGCCGAAAGTGAGAAGCCAATACACCATGTCGTAGAGAAGAATTAGGGACTTCTCGCCGCTCTCCTCTCGGCGCTTGTTCTCCGCAACGACGGCCTCGCAGATTTCGTGGAGAGCCTCCTCCTCGATGCAGGTTCCGCAGGGGTTGAGGGGGCTGTTGAGGTGAAGAACTCGGGTCGCGGGAAGGTGAGGCTGAAGCTGTTCGAGCGTGGGCATGAATCGCTGCTCAGGCTTGGTTTCTACGGTGATCACCTTCGTCTGGTTGAGGTGGGCGTAGTACTCGTTGTTCCAGCTTGGAATCGCGTAGGTCAGGGTGTCTCCGGGTGCAAGAAACAGCTTGTACGCAGCGTAGATCGGGGGACGAGCACCGCTCCCCACAACCACGGACTCGTGGGTGAAGGCAACCCCCAGCTCGCGTCGGTAGAACTCTGCAATCGCCTTTCGGAGTTGGGGCATGCCGTCGGCAGGCGGGTAGTTGGTCTCTCCGGCCGCCACTTGTGCATCGATGTGTCGCGTGAGCGTGCTGGGAATTGGGAAATGAGTGGGATTGAAGTCGCCGACTGTCAGGTTGCAGATGTCCACCCCGTCCGCAATCATGGCCTTGACTTGGGCAGCGATTCCCAGGATTCGGGAGCCCTTCATCGTCCCTCCTACATCGGTCAGTGCCGAGTTGGCTGCGGTTTGAGCTGCGTCGCCGGTGGGGTAGTAGGGGTTGGGATCGAGTGTCATGGTACCTCCAAGGCCAACTTCCTACCCTGATTCGCTCACGGATTCACTTGGTCTGGGATAGGGAAGTGGCAATGTCACAGCACTTTCTCAAACTGCGAGCCAACATCACGCTTCCGGGCGATGTTGCTCTTGCCGAGCGAGATCTCAAAAATCGCTATGAGCGGCTGTACCCGCTCGAGGATGAGCACGCGTTTTCCGCTGAGACCGGGATCGATGCAGCTCGATTGGCGTCCCATTCGCGTCCACATGCGTTTGCTGGATTTGTAGGCGTTGGTCCCAAGCAGAGTCTGCTTCAACTCAGTCGAGAACTTTCCTGCATTCAAGAGATTTGGGTTCCACGAGAGGAAGTGGCTCTCTCGAGCGCTCCCTTTTGGACCGAGGTGGACGGGACGCGGACCTATGCCTGTGTTCTGCCTTTCATGGCAGCCTCAGAGCTCTGGGGGCTCTCCAAATCGCATTCGTCGTCGGTCCCGGGCTTGGAGCAGCTCGCTCAGGAAATGGCGCTCGGCTGTGCTCCAGAAAAACTTCCGGCGCGTGTCTCTTCATCGCCCCACCTCCATGGCCTGCACAAGTACAAGGCTCGATTTTTTCCGCGGCTCGCACGCATGCTTCTCCAGGGAGCCAACGGACCTGTTCTGGATCCTTTTGTGGGGAGCGGCACGACTCTTGTAGAGGCTGCGCTTCTCGGCATTCCCTCCATGGGTGTGGACATTGATCCTCTGTCCTGTCGGATTACCGAGGCGAAGCTGGAGCTGCTTCAGATGGACCCGGCACGTCTCGAGCAAGGGATTCAGGCGATGGGAGAACCTCGGGGCGGTCACTACGAGCTGCCCCCATGGATGGCTCGCAAGTTTGTCCGGAAAGGCCTCGAATCGGACCAGGCACTCTATGAGTCCACCATTGCTGCATGGGTCTCCGCCATGCAGCGCATCGAGGACCCGGCGGTTAGGAAGGTGGTCTCCGTTTGTCTGTCCGATGGAATCAGTCGAAAGTTCAATGTCCGAATGATGGGTACGGGGGTCGGACGCTTTGCTCTGGAGGTACGGAAGACATCGCTCGATCTTCTTATTCGCCGTTCAATTGAGGAGGCGCTCAAGCAAGCCACTCGTTTTCAGCACCTGCGAAACGCCTATGCACTGCACCCGGCCTCCGCTGAGGTCGTGCGTGGCAATGCGGGCTCGATGCCGCTTCCTGCTGACAGCCAAGGCTTTATCCTGACCTCTCCCCCCTACCTTCCAGCGGCCTCCGGGCGGGAGGCCTACCTGTTCTCCAAGTCCATTGCCTTGACGGCGCTTGGGCTCATGAATGTCGAGGAAATTGAACAGGGTCGGCCGAGCGTCATGGGCTCAATGCAGGCCGATGCTGAAGTTTTCCATGCCCTTCCTCAGGGGGTCACCGAGTTGGTGGACTGGTTGGCCAATGATGAGCTTCGCTCGATCAAGGCACAGCCAACGCTCGCCTACTACCAGGATCTCCAGCGGTCGTTGATCGAGAGTTACCGGGTCCTTCGACCGGGTGGCATAGCCTGCTGGGTGATCGGAAAAGAGTCGGTCTTCTACACCTTTAAGACCCGCAAGGTGTTACGGAGAGTGCCCTGCGACCTTCTCTTTATGCAGATTGCCGATTATGCTGGATTTGAGGTCGTTGAAACCTTGGACATCGAGCTGCAGAAGAGAAACCTCAATGCGCGGCCACGTTCCAAGGATCCTTACTTTGAAACCGCTGTCCTGCTCAAAAAACGGGACTGAATCCGAGGAGACTCCGATGACTCGTTGCCTGCCGCTTACCGTAGCTTTCGCACTGGTTGCCTGCGGGCCACCGGAAGCACCTGAGACCCTCGACGATCTCTCGAGTTTTCTCTTCGAGCATGTCTGGGATGAGGATGAGGAATACCTCGAGGTGGGGCTTGCCAACCTCACGTCGTGGCTGGAAGACAACTTTGAGGCGACTCACGAGGGCTACGGGGTAACCAATCTGAGTCAGGAGGCGGTGTCGAGTCTGGAGGGGGACAGTCGCTCTGTGGAGGGACTCATGGGAGCCGCAGTAGGCTACGACGTGGGCTATCCCACGGATGATGTGGTTGAGGCCATGGTCTTTGAGGACCCGCTCGTCCTGTACCCGGGAGACTACGAACTCTACACCCGTGATTTTCAGAGCGAAACGGAGTGCTTCATGAGCCGCGACTGCATGACGCTTGAGTTTCTGCAGCATGTCATTGTCAACTACCCCTTGGGCATTCAGGTGGATGCCAAAAGTCGTACGCAATACCACTGGGTTCCAACACCGCACGGAATGGCGGTGGTCTATCGAAATTGGTCAAGAGAACCACCGGCGATCAACAAATCTTGGCTTACGGTCGACCAGCAGTACTTCATGGCTGTGAGCATGCCCAAAGCGGACGGAACCACGCGACGTGTGGAGGCCATGTGGGTGAAAGCAGAGATTGGAAGCGCCGATGTACCGGAGGGTATGGCACTGAACATGACCATCGATACGATGCTGTCGACAGGCCCGAAGCTCGAAGCCTATTTCGAGAACAGGGAGGAATAGGGGTTGATGAAGCGAGTCTCTCTCTGGGCAGGAACACTGGCATGCGTCGCCTGTGGGCCGCCT
>JAYXVV010000069.1:0-57459 GCA_036021505.1 Myxococcota bacterium
AATGTGGGGTCGGAGTTCCTTGGCGCCCAGAGCGCAGTTGAGCCCCACAACCAGCGGTTGAGAGTGGGCAATCGAGTTGTAGAAGGCTTCCGGAGTCTGACCCGAGAGGGTTCGACCGCTGGCATCGGTAATGGTGGCCGAGATGAAGATGGGACAGCGCATCCCGCGCGCGTCAAAGACCTCCTCAATGGCAAACAAGGCTGCTTTGGCGTTCAGAGTGTCGAAAATCGTCTCCACGAGGAGGATGTCGGCTCCCCCGTCCAGCAAACCGTTGCAGGCCTCGGTGTAACAGAGGCGGAGTTCTTCAAAAGACGTGTTGCGGTAACCCGGGTCCTCCACCTCAGGAGAGATGGAGGCGGTACGGTTTGTGGGACCCAGTACGCCTGCAACCCAGACCTCTCGGTCCACCTCCGAGGCCGCCACTCGG
Source organism: Myxococcota bacterium (assembly GCA_036021505.1). Lineage (GTDB taxonomy): Bacteria > Myxococcota_A > UBA796 > UBA796 > CAJQPC01 > JAYXVV01. The sequence goes on from JAYXVV010000069.1 coordinate 428, forward strand.
GCGAGCTCAGCAGAGGCCTTGTTGAGTTCGTAGACCTCGGCCTCCAAGCCGTAGTCCGCCATCGCGATGGAAGTGGCATTGAAGCTGTTGGTTTCGAGGATGTCTGCACCGGCTTGAACATAGGCCCGGTGAATGTCGGTGATCGCCTCCGGTTGGGTGAGGACCAAGAGGTCGTTGCAGCCTTTGAGATCCAAGGGATGATCCGTGAAGCGTTCGCCGCGAAAGTCCTGCTCCTCCAACTTCAGACGTTGGATCATGGTACCCATGGCGCCATCGAGGATGAGAATGCGCTCTTTCAGGGCGTTGCGTAGGCTTTCGTGGCGGAGTGTCGCAGACATGGGATCCCTCTATGGGAACGTCCTGTGTTCGGCCAAGTCTATCTGGCGCTTAGGGGCTTTGGGCCGCTGCCCGGTTCGAAGAACAGCGTACGTTGGACGCCGCTCTTCGTCGATTCGAAAAGATTGAATCGGAGACACAGAACTTCTGTGCAGGGCCCGCGCTGCACGGTGTGCGACAGCACGGGCCGTACTCCACGGCACCTGTGAGGCTTGGCTTAGAGGTGTCCGTTCTCTTTGAGGTATTCGCAGTCCGCAAAGCAGTGCGCTTCCCCGAGTCCAGTCAGGTCGACGCACTGGAAGCCGCTCGGGCAGGAGTTCTCTTGGTTCGGATTGCAGGTCGTCAGGCAACGGTCCCTGTGGCAATAGAAGTTGAAATCCGCCATCAGATCGCAACTCCAATCGGCGGGACAGTCTGCGTCCGTCCAGCAGGAATCTCCGAGTTCGGAGATGAAACACTCCATTCCATTGGGGCAGTTGTTTCGCTCGATGTCGCAGGACTTGCAGTGGTTTCTCTGATCTTTGTAGCACTCCCCAAAGCGGTTGCTGTTGGGATCCAGATCGCAGAATTCTCCCACAGCACAATCCAGTTCAGTGCTTCGACAGCCGTAGGACACGCAGGAACGATTCTCGAGGTTGCACTCCTCGCCAGCAAAGCAGTCTGTGTCGTCCAGGCAGCCCGTCTTGCAGGTGAACTCGACGGGCGAGCAATATTCGCCAAGACCGCACTCGGTGGAAGCGATGCATTCGGCGGTCACACAGACCCCTTCCCTGCAGGCTTGTCCATCACTGCACTGTCCGTTGTCCACACAGTCGACGGTCTTGCCGCCGCCGCCACATGCGCCCAGAAGAAGCAGGGTAAACACAACGCGAAACATCATTCACCTCCACAGAATGTGGATGGGTCACCATCGCCATCGAAGTAGCGAATGGCAATCTGAGAAGAGGGGGCGGGTAGGAAGTCTCGAGCAAACACCACGGCCGGAAGCTCGGAACCGTCGTCTTGCTCCTCGAGAATGTAGGCCCAACTTCCTTCGTCACAGGGATAGGCCTCCGCGTTGACCTCGACGCTGAGCGTGCTGAGATCGGGGCGAGAAGACAGGTAGAAGGTGTCGTTGAGTCGAGAACTGTTCAGTGAGAGATCGGTCACAATGCTGGCGAAGTCATCGGAGCAGATGTTGCCGATGACACCACCGCTTTGGCTGGCAACATCGACGTAGCGGGTGCCCTCGGAAGCACCGGCCTGCAGCTGCTGATTGTTGCAGCTGTTGCGTTGGGTGACCACCAACGCGGACACGTCCATGCTTTCCCGTCCGCCATCGGGCTTCGAGGCACGGTATTCATTGAGGTAGCTGTTGACTCCAAGCGGCGAGCCGTCCTGTTCATCCGAGACAAAGATCACGGAGAGTTCTGCGTCGTCCCTCAAGAAGTTGGCATCGGCCTCAGGGCCAAGTGCCAACGCAGCGGCCTCAAGACCCATTTCCGAGCCCGACCCACAGGTTCCGACATTGACCAACTGGGAGAACAGTTGTTCGGCGTTGTTGGTCTCTGAATCGATGACTTTGTCAAAGACCAGATGGCCGGGCTCCGGAATCCGGTTGATGTCCTGCTGCGTGCAAGAGCCTCCCACCCAGGGTTCACTCACAGTCGTGGTGGTGACACCGATGTGGTAGTCGACATCCACGTCGACAAAGAACTGAATGAAGGATTGGAAGTTGGAAGCCAACTCGCTCTGGTAGGGAGCCATCGAACAGGAGTTGTCGACAACAAGCAGAATATCAACCTTGTCTGCAGGCTTCTGGTAGAACACGTCGGTTCCATCAAAGCGCTGGAGGTCATACTCCACACAGCCCGCGATGAGCAGAAGAAAAGGGAAAAAACGCACGGTGCACCTCTTGGGCCGTGCTTATTTCCTGCTGGAGGGCCATCGTCAAGCAAATCGATCGTCGTTTTGCGGGTTTAGAACACAAGTGTGGTGCGAAGCCGCAGGGGTTTGGCACGACTTCTGCGCTTGAGGACCATGCTGAGCAGCTTCTTTCGTACACAACGGCGCTGGTCCAAGGGAAGGTAGCTTGTGCCTGCCGCGCTGACTCGACCGTTGGGTTGGACCACGACATACACACTCAGCGTCTCTTGACTGAGTTCGCACTTTTGGAGTCGGGCTTTCTTCGCGTTGAGGCTCGCAATGAGCGCATCGTAGTCCGGTTGAGTGGTGGGGTCACCGGGTTGAAGGTCAACCGCTGCGGGTGCTCTGGCTTCGAGCCACTGCGGGGGAAGCCAGTGAGGCAGTGAAAATTGGATCCAGAGGGAGGTCAGCCAGAGCACAATCGTCGCTGCGCTGAGCCCGATCCCGGTGCGGTGGGCCATCTTGAGCCAGTCTCGAGGGGGCCGAGCCTCCTCGGGTTCAGCAGGAGCTTCTTCCTGCTCCTCCGATTCCTCAAGAGAAGTTTCTGGTGTTCCTTTCTCGGTCTTCGCGGACGTTTTCGGGGTGTCCGAACTGGTTTTTTCGTCAGGCTCAGCAAAGGCGCTGAAATGGGCGGTTTCTTCTGCAGATTCCGGTTCCTCTTGGTCCGCCTCGTCTTTCGGAGGGTTGCTCACCTCCTCGGGAACGGCGAAAATTTCCTCGTCTTGGACCTCCAGAATGGCTTCCAGGTACTCCTGAATCTCACGCAGTTCGCAGCGGTCATCGGGATTGACGGACATGGTGGCATTGAGAACCGCATTGAAGAATGCGACTTGGGTGGCATCGACTCCGAGACTTGGAGGGGGAGTCCAACGTGGAGGAAGATTCTGGGTGAGGGTGAGGTGGAGATCCCGTGGATCCATTCGTTCTGCGGCGGCGATGAGGGGCTGCAGGGTCAGAGTAAACAGCAGCAAACCCCCAACGGCGTAGATGTCTGCCTCGACGGATGGGGGGGCTCCATCGATGCGTTCGGGTGCCGCGTATTGGGGAGAGAATGCATCGGGGTCATGGCCCCCAGACATGTTTCCCTGCGTCTTGAGGGCTCCAAAATCGGTCACGCGGAGGGCGGGTGTGGACTCACCATCGGGAATCTGTTCGAGAATTACCCGATCGGGGTTGAGGTCGCCGTGGGCAAGCCCGGCCTCGTGAGCCTTCTGCAGAGCACCGCAGATCTGGAGTCCGACCTGGGCGACCTGTTTCAGAGGCATCGCCCCCTGCTCCCGAAGCTGGTCGAGCAGGGTTCCCCCCTGTTCATAGTGAACAGCAACAAAGGGGGGACCGGAGGTGGGCGGCTGCATCCGCTGGAGTCGAACAACGTTCGGATGCTCGAGCCCGTGCAGCAGTGCAACGTCTCGCTGAAGTCTCTCGAAGTAGTCCTGATCGAGTGTGGCCTCCGGGCTGATGACCTGGATGACCATCAACGCCCCTACGGCCTGATCCCGATCATCGGTCTCTTGGCAGAGGTAGGAGGGACCCGCACCCGCGATGCGGAGCCTGCGGTCGATTCGGAAACGTCCGTCGATGCGCTCGCCGGGCTCGAGCAGTTTTCCCCAGTGGGTGCCGGGTCGTGCCCGTGCGCACTTGGTGTTGGCGCAGGTCTCCGGGTTGCCCAAGAATGTGGTCAGGCAATTGGCACAGTAGCGGGTTCTGCTGGTGTCTTCCGCCATGGATGGATCATCCCATAGAGCGCCCCAGAATCGGACAGGCTTCCGGAAACTTCAGGAAATCTCTTGAGGAGACCTCTCGTAGAGACTTCTCATGGAGTCTTACCAGGTGTAAAAGCCCTGGCCTGTTTTCTTGCCAAGTTGGCCGGCCTTGACCATGTCCCGCATGAGTTGAGGGGGTTCGAAGGCGGGGTTGTTGAGGGTGCGTGCAAGGTATTCTCCGATGTGAAGACGCACGTCGAGGCCCACGAGGTCCGTGAGCTTGAGGGGCCCCATCGGGTGTCGGTACCCAACCTCCATGGCTTTGTCGATGTCCTCGGGACTGGCCACGCCTTGCTCCACCATCCGGATGGCCTCCATCCCGAGACACACGCCCAAACGAGAAGAGGCAAAACCGGGAAAATCTCGCACGGTGATGACCTCCTTTCCGATGGTCTCTCCGAAGGCCTGAATGGTGGCGATGACCTCCTCGGACGTTCCCTCATGGACCACAAGCTCCAAGAGCTTCATGATGTGAACAGGATTGAAAAAGTGCATGCCAATCACTCGCTCAGGCTGCTGCAGGGGAGCGGCGATGGCGGCAACGCTCAGGGACGAGGTGTTGGTGCCGAGGATGACGCGATCGGGGGCGTGTTGCTCGAGGGACTGGAAAAGCTGCTGCTTCAGCTCCAGTTTCTCAGGGATGGCTTCAATGAGGAGATCGGCCTCATCAGCGAGTTCGGAGTGCTCGGTGCAGCCGGACAGGCGAATCAACGTGGATTCCGCGAGTTCAGCCTCGACTTTGCCCCGCTCGACCCCCTTCTGCAGGTTGGCTTGGATCTTTGCCAGTCCCCGGGCCACTGCATCGGCCTCAAGGTCACACAGGACCACCTCGCAGCCCGCCATTGCACACACCTGGGCAATGCCGTGACCCATGGTTCCGGCACCCACAATTCCTACTTTTCTAATGTCCATCACGAGGCTCCTTCGATTCGTTCAACGACTGTGGCGACCCCTTGGCCCACACCCACACAAAGCGTCGCTACACCAAGGCGTCCTCCCGTTCGCTCCAGGACGTTGAGGAGCGTGGTCAGGATGCGTGCACCGGAGCAGCCCAGAGGGTGCCCAAGCGCAATCGCGCCACCGTTGAGGTTGACCTTGTCCTCGGGAATTCCAAGGCTTCGGATGACGGCCAAGGACTGTGCGGCAAAGGCTTCATTGAGTTCCCAGACATCAATGTCGTCCACCGTGAGACCGGCTCGTGCGAGAGCCTTCTGGGTGGCTGGTACCGGGCCGATGCCCATTCGGGTGGGGTCCACGCCAGCGGAAGCCCTCGCCAAAATGCGTGCACGCGGTTGCAGACCATGGGCCGCCGCGAAGTCTTCAGATGCCAGCAGCAGGGCACAGGCTCCATCATTGAGGGTGGAGGAGTTGCCTGCTGTGACGGAGCCACCTGTCCGGAAAGCAGGCCTGAGCTTGGCCAGCTTCTCCAAGCTTGAGCCCGCTCGTGGTCCCTCGTCTTGCGAGAACACGACGGGAGGCCCTCGGCGCTGCGGAATTTCCACCGCGACAATCTCGTTGTTGAAGTAGCCGGCTGCTTGGGCAGCGAGGGCTTTCTCGTGGGAGCCCAGCGAGAAACGATCCTGGTCTTCACGAGAGATGCCGTGGTCTTCCACAAGATTTTCAGCGGTACAGCCCATGGCCTCCAAGGGAAAAAGAGATTCCATTTTGGGGTTGGGGTATCGCCAGCCGAGGCAGGTATCGTAGGCCACGAGGTTGCCCGCCTTGGGCGCGACGGTCCCTCGAGGCACGGAGTAGGGAGCACGGGACATGGACTCCACCCCACCAGCGATGAAGAGGTCTCCGTCACCGACCTCGATCGCGCGAGAGGCCTGATTGACCGCTTCCAAGCCTGAGGCACAAAGGCGATTCACAGTGACGCCGGGAACGGACTCGGGCATGCCTGCGAGAAGCAAGGCCATTCGTGCCACATTCCGGTTGTCCTCTCCAGCTTGGTTGGCGCATCCCATAAAGACCTCGTCTACCGATTTGGGGTCCACGGGGTTTCGCTTCAGGAGAGCCTCGATGCTGTGTGCCAGGAGGTCGTCGGGGCGAACGGTGCTGAGGGACTTGGTAAAGCCGCCAATGGGGCTTCGGACGGCATCAATGATCAGAGCCTTGGGCATGCAATATCCTTCGTTGAGAACAGGACTCTATGCCGGAGGGTCTGAACGCTCAATGTCGCGGGCGTGACACTCTGGCATAATGTGGCCATGATTTGGTTCTGGACGGCAGTGGGGTTCGGGCTGAGCAAGCCTGCGGGGGCCTGCGGTGTCGAGAATCTTGAGGAGGAGCAGAGCTTCATCCAGCAGCCTCCCATGCCGATGCCCGGCAATTTTGAGGGTTGGGCGGAGTTGGTTGAAACCGACTTTCTCGTTCAGTCCAAAGTGAGTGTTCAAGTTCGCTATACGGTGGGACCGTCCGGGATGCAGTCGGGGGATTTCGTCCGGATCGAAGAGCCGATTTTTCACGGGATTCGCTGGGCGAAGTGGGGCTTTTTGGTGGCGGATCCGGCCCTGTGCACACCGCTGTCCGACGAGCAGCTTGTGCCGTCGGTGGGCAGCTACGATGCCGAGGCCTCTGGATCGGCGACTCTGGAGCTGTTTCACAGTCTCGACGACGATCAAATCCACGGCTACGGCACATTGGATGTCCAAGTGATGGACGGAGAGCTTGTTGAGGGAGATGTCATTGAGGTTCGCATGGGGCTTGAAGAGGGAGAATGCGGCTGGCAGACCGCCCACAGAGCCTTCGAGCAGATTGAAATGCGTGTCTTTGAGCACTTTGATGGTGCAGAGAGGGGTGTGCTTCTCGAGCCGACGCTCCGGTTGAATTTTGTGGCAGAGTCCGAGGTGTATGAGTGGGAGGCGGTGCTTCCGTCTGATGGGGTTGTCGGAGAGCCTGTGGTTCTTCGATTGGCTCCGCTGGATCGCCACGGAAACCTCGCGGATGGCCGTCGAATTGTGACGGAGGAGCGGATCTTTGAAAATGCAGGCATTCACCGGGTGTCCAAGCTTGTGGATGGGGTTCAGGTGCGCTCCAACCCCATTCTCATCCACTCCAGTTCCCCAGAGGAGCGGGTGTTCTGGGGTGACATTCATGTCCACCACGGCCATTCCTACGAAGATGAGGATGGAAACTGGGTGGATCTCAACCACGAGTATGGACGGGACGTCCGGGCCATGGACTTTGGCGCGGAGACGGTCAAAGGCATGTACCTGGAGTTGGGCACCGATGATCTTTGGGAGCGGGTAAAACGCTCCTGTGAGACCTACACGGTGGACGAGGAATATGTTGCAATTCGGGCTTTTGAGTGGATGGGCGGGCCTGATGTTGGCCACAACAATGTCTATTTCGAGGGCTGTGAGGCTCCGCTGCCTGATGAAGAACTGCCCGGCGTGGACCAGGGTCTCTGGCCCTACATGGAGACGGCCATGGCGGAACTGGGTGTCCAAGCCGTCAGCATTCCCCATGCCACACCATTCACAGGGCATGACTGGAAGGTTCGGGACGATGATTTGAGGCCGGTTGCAGAGATCTACTCGGCCTGGGGCAACAGTCTCGATGAGACGCTGCTGGGCAATGTGGCCATTGGACTGCGCCATGGACAGCGAATGGGATTTATCGGAGCGTCAGACAACCACGAGGGCTTCATTGGCAACGATCTTCAGGGAAAGAATGTCCTCGGAGGATTGGGAGCGATTCAGGCCACAGAGTTGAGCTCGCGGGCGCTCATCGAAGCCATGCAGAGGCGGAGTACCTACGCCACAACTGGAGATCGTATCTTGGTCCGGTTTCAGGTCGAGGACGGTTCGGCGATCTACGGCGCAGGAGACGAATGGGTGCGGAGTGGAGAGGAACAGGCCCCACCCCGGCTGATCGCGGAAGTGAACGGGACGGATGCGGTGAGGTCGGTCCGTCTGATGCACACAGGTGTCGGATTTTTCGGGGAAAGTGCTATCCAGCAGAACTGGGAGTTCTCGGGCAGCTGCTTGGATTGTTTTTTGGAGGCGGACCTCAACCTGTTTCCAGAGGAAACCAACATCTTTGGGCTGCACATTGTCCAGGAGGACGGCGAAGAAGCCTGGGCCTCGCCCATCTGGATTCAAGCGGCGGGGTTGAAAGACGGGGAGGAGGGAAAAGACGAGACCAGTCTGGGCTGTGCCTGCACCTCCAGCACACCCAGACCGGAGCGACGACTGCTGGCTTGGGCCGTGTTGGTTGCAGGAATGGTGCTGGTCAGGAGGCGGGGCTACTCATCGAGGTAGTAGAGCACGTCTGCTTGAACAGCACCGTAGTGCCAGCCCCAGAAGTTGTTGAAGTAGGGCACATTCGCTCCCACTGCGATGTGCGTGGACTCCGACTGAGGCTTGAACCGCATTCCAAAGGTCAACACGTTGAATGCAAAGGGTTTTCCGTTGCCGTAGCTTCCTTCAGGACCCGGCTTGAGGGTGAAGTTGGTCTCCACAAAAGCCCCTACATTTTCGGTGGCCCAGACGAACAAATTGAGACCACCAATAAAGAAGGTTCGCATCGGATCGCGGATTTCGTAGTCCACTCCGGCTTGGACCTGGAGATCGATGCCTTTGGTGTTGGGCACGAGAAAGCGTTGCCCAGCAGCCAAGACGGGCCTCAGGCCAAGGTAGGCGGGCTCGGTGTTGATGCGCCCATCGAGAAGCAGGGTGACCAAGGTCCGGGTTCGAGCGGACTTCACCATGGCCCACTTGCCGCCAAACTCAATGTTCCAGCCTGTGTAGCGCCTCCTGAGCCCAGCATGGGCAGAGATTTCGCGGGTGATCTGGTGCTCATAGTCGGCCATGAGGTTGAAGTAGGAAGGGAAGCCCCATTCGAAACCTGCCTTGATGCGCGTCCGTGGATCGATGGACTCCAACCAGAGCGGGCTGGCAAAGCGGATCTCTTTTCGACCCGCGTCCATCACAGGAGCATCGCGCTCGTCAGCAATCTCTTCCCCATAGAGTTGGTTGGCGAGCACGTCGATCCGCTCTTCGATCTGTTGGGAAAAAATGGAGTTGGGGTAGTCCTCGACGTATTTGCCCCAGAAAATCAGCTCTTCCTCGTAGCCGAGGTCGTGGGCCTTGTCTTGAGCGGCTCGGTAGATCTTTGCGGTGTCCTCGCCCTCCCCACCAATACGGTCTTCCTCGATGCTGTCCTCGAGCAGATCAAAGTCGTCGTCTAAGCCATCATCCAGACCGTCGCCTTCCTCGCTGTCCGCCTCATCCGGATCGGCATCCATGTCGATGTCGGAGTCGCCCTCGTCCAATCGTTCCCACCCATCGTCTTCGGATTCTTCCGTTTCGAAGTCATCCAGCCAATCGTCATCATCGGCGAATGCAGGGGTGCCCAGAAGGGCAGTGGCAGCAAAGAGGGCAACAAGAGAGGAAAGACGCATGAGATCTCCAGGGCGAGATATTAGGACCTCTTAGAATCCCTCGCAAGCTCAGGATTGCCAGTCAATGATGTCGATGGACCAGAAGCAGGCTGCCGCAGAGCAGGTGCGCGCCCACCTCGTAATGGTACGCGGTGGCGCACCTTTTCTCTCGCCGATTGACTCAAGACTCTTGGTGAACTGGTTGGATGAGGCGGTACCCGTTGACGTAATTCTCACGGCAATCGAGGTTGTGGCAGCTCGGCGGTCGAAGGCGCGGATCAAACGGCCTCTCACGTTGAACGCCGTAAAATCCGTGGTCAAGAAGGGTGTGAAGAACCACAAGACGGTCGAGTTGACGGGCACCAATTCAGAGGCCCTGGGGCGTCTCATTCAGCGTCTTCAGAGTGCTCAGATTCCAGGGCTCGATGAGGTGGCTCTGGAACTGAATGGCCTTCAAGAGCGTGGGTTGAACCCCGATGAGATGCTTTCTCAGGCCTTGGAGATCGCTCGCAAATTCCATGAACAGGCCTGGAGAAACGCGGACCAGGCGGCGCTGCTCTCGGAGGCTCAGAAGGAATTGGGCGATCTCGCATCCATGCTGAGTGCAGAGCGTTTCAAGACGGCCACCGAGGAAGTGGCTCGAGACAACCTTCGAAAACGCACCAAGTTATTGAGTGCCACACACCTCTCACAGGTCTTTCGATCATGAATGCTCACGATGCCTACCTTGTACAAGCCAGTGGGGCCTATGCTCATGCTGTACTGCCACCGAATCTTCCGGTTTGCACACTCTGCGATGGCCGGGGAGAACGCCTTGTGGAGATCGATGGGGTCCCGCGAATAGCGCGGTGCCGTTGTCAGAAAGTTCCGGATCGGCTGACGTTGTTCAACAAGGCTCGCATTCCAGCGCGACACGCCCAGGCAAGCTTTGAAAGCTTCGACAAAGACCTCCCGGACACCATGCCGGGCTTCGTTGCGGCCTACAAATGGGTCAGTTCCTTCAAACGGGGTCTGCCTCAGCGGGGCCTCGTTCTCCACGGTTCTGTTGGTCGGGGCAAAACCCACCTTCTGGTGTCCATGCTTCGCGAGTTGGTGTTCCAGCATGGAGTGCAGGTCCGCTTCGTGGAATTCACGCATCTGTTGGCTGCACTCAAGCAGGGCTTTGAGCACGGACAAGGACAGGGCAACACCCTCGATCCGCTCGCAGATGTAGAGGTTCTTGCGATTGATGAGCTTGGCAAGGGACGGAATACAGAGTGGGAGCTTGCGGTCGTCGATGAACTCATCTCTCGTCGCTACAACGGAATGAAGACCCTCTTGGCTACCACCAACTATGGGCCAGGTGTAGCGTCGGGTGTTGAGGCGAATCTGGCGGTATCCGGGGTCCAGCAAAGTCTGGGTGACCGGGTGGGGGATCGTGTCTTCAGCCGCCTGATGGAGATGGCGGATTTCCAGGTCGTCTCGGGGGACGACTATCGCGCAGTGGGCGGCTGAGGCGAAGCCGTCAGGGCGTCTCTGGAGGCGGAGCTGGGGGATCGCTGAGGGCTGGAGGGGAGGTCAAGCTTCGCGGCAGTCCAAAGGGTGTCGGCGCAGGCGCATCCTCGGGCAGGTCCGTGGTCTCAGGAGCCGGACGATCGGGGCTCAGGCGTGGATTTTTTCCTTCCTTTTTTCGCCTCGGTCGGTTTTTCGCCCGCTCGCGAGCGCGTTCTTCACGAGCTTCTTCCCTCTCCCTCTTTCGACGGGCAGAGTCGCGTTCTTTGGCGACAATACCGAGCATTCCGTCTCGGGCCTCCTCAGCAAGTCGTCGGGTTCTTGACCGTCGGGGGTCCAATGCGACGGCATCGCGCAGAAGTGGATAGGCCTCTTGATGCTGTTCAGCAGCGAGGGCTTCCTCGCCACGCTGGCTGAGGTCGGAGGCCAATGGGCGAGCAATGGCTTGGTAGGCCTCGAGTCGGTGATTGTAGGCCTTGGCCTCGAGCAGTGCCGCAACGATCTCGGATTCCTCGCTCAAGCGTTCGGCCTCTTGGATGTGGCACTGAGCCATCGCGTCCATGATGTCGCTGTGGTGGTCTGCTCGCCATCCAATGTCGCGCCAGACGTGGTAGCGGGCTTCTCTCCAGGCCTCCCATGCGGAGGCACACGCTCCGGTTCGCGCATGCCCCAAGGCCCGCTGCAGATCATCATCTGCAGCATCGTGTGCAGCCTCCTTGGTGGTAATTTCCACCGCGTCGTTGAAGAAGGCTGCTCCGTTTATGGAGCGCTCGGAGGGAGCGGCGGTCTCCGGAGTCAAAACCTGCCCTGACTCGCTGTCGATGACCATGAAGCCCACGTCATAGCGGCCGGGTTCCAGGTGTTCCGGGAGACGAAAATCAAATCGACCATGAAAGGCCTCTTCCGCTTCCCATTCAGCGGGGGTGTACCAATCGTAGCCAGGGGGCAGCGAGGCAATGTGCTCGTTCCCCTCCCGATCGTCCAAGAGAATGTAGAAGCGGAAGTCTTCACCATGCATGCCTGCGGAGAGCCACACGTCGATGTAGAGATCGCCTTTCTGTGCGACGACGGAGGCAGGAATGTCCCAGTCGAGGAGCTTCACCTCTGCTGAAAAGGCCACGCTTCGGTCTGGGTTTTCCTCGACCTCCGTCTCGATGATCAGGTCTTTTCGGATGTGATTCCCCATGTGGAACGACTTTCCACCCGAGGGATAGCCTGGGATCTCGATGTAATCGGTCTCCCACAGGTCGAGTCGAGGGATTCGGGTCTTGGAGGCCCAGCCCCCGTGCACGTGGGCAAACGTGGGGTTGCGTTCCTGGAACACATACTGCTCCATGAATTTTTCCTGGTAGATGTGGCGGGCCATCGGGACATCCACCAACCCTGCCATGTCGACAATCTGCCAGCTTGGGGCCACCACGCCGAGCTTGTGGAGTTCCTCGCTCGCGCTGAACCACATGTGAGCGCCCATGTCCACGTCAAGGAGAGTGACTCGGTCCAAGTGGATCCGGTCTTGTACGCGGCTCATGTAGACCACACGGCGTCGTACGTCTTTGACCGAGGTCTCGGGTTCAGGGGAGGAGAAGGCCGTGTTCCAGGTGTTCGGAAGAAGGATGGCGACCACGAGGGCACACGCGAGTGGGCGTGCAAAACGTTTGGGAACAGCTTCGACCAGTGCGCCGATTCCGAGGCCGAGCAGGATGAAGTTGGGGACGCTCACCAGGGAATACCAGCGCCACTGCTTCATCCAGTCCCCACCGGAGAAGACGGCGAAAAAGACTGCCGCACATCCGATGAGCAGCACGAGAAGTCGAGCGATGGCGCCTGGGTGAAACAGAGTCAGGATCCCCAAAAGGCCCGCGCTTCCCAGCAGGAAGAACACGCGACCGTGGTCCCAATATTTACGAATGGGTGGCCACCATTGAGGCAGATGACGGTCCTCGAAGGGAATGAGAAAACCGTCGCTTGTTCCGTCCCAGCAGAGCATCACCACACCCAAAAGAGTGATGCTGAGGACGAAGTAGCGTCTCCGATCTCGGAGGGTAGCCAGCCCGATGGCGTAGAGCGGAATCAGGTAAGCAATCCAGTAGGCTCGGAAGTAGTTGGTGGTGTAGAGCCACCCTCGACTTCCAAATCGGAAGGGTTTGAACCGGTCCTCACCATCGAGTTTGGCGTAGTAGGTGTTGGGCCAGGTCCAGCCGAAATAGCTCCAACGCCACGCCTGGTAGGCAAAGAATGGCAGCCAGAAGAAGGCCAGCCATTTCCCGATGGGCCGCACGACGTTGCGGGATTGGATGGCCAAGATGAGTCGGAAAAATCCAGCGATTGCAGCGTAGACGATTCCCTCGGGTCGCGTGATGGCCAGCCCAAAGAAGCACAAGGCAGAGAGGGGGTGTGCCTTGGGGTTGTCCCCCTCTACGAGCACGCGGTAGAGGCCTGCAGCCAGCAGCAGGTTGAACAGGCTGTTCTCAAGTCCCGAGCTGGCCCAGATTACGTAGGTGGTGCTGCCGGCCAAGAGGATCGGGGGGATGAGGGCGATGTGGTCATCGCGATGGGGGCGACACCTTCGTGCAATGCCGTAGACAAAGGGCAGTGTGGCGGCACCAAAGAGGCCGCCCAAGAGTTTCGCTGCGAAGAAAGGAGGAACCTTGAAGAGGTAGAAGATCGCAATGAGGAAGGTCCAGAGTGGATTGGAATAGCCCTCCACACGCTCCCCACCGGCGTAGGTGACCAGTCCCTCACCCTCAATGAGGTTTCGAGAAAAGGAGAAGGTGATGGCTGCGTCTTCGATGAAAAACGCCGCAAAGGCCACATAGTGCAGCAAAAAACCGGCAACGATCAGCAGCAAAATGCGTGCATGAAGCCGTTCAGTGGGGCCCTGTTTGAGCCACCAGTTCGCGAGGCGTTCTTTCATTGGAGCCCCTTCTAACCGCAGGGCTTCACTTGCGCCGAAAACGCGGGTCCTTTGGATTCACCGAGCGTCTCTGACGGCGCTTGCTTCGAGCCATTCGCTGCTTGCGTCGTCGTTTGAGGGTCTCAAGATCCTCGGGCATCTCCTGATGGTTGAGCCCTCCGTCATGAAGTTGGAGCAGGGCGGCCCTCTTGGCTCGCTGGAGTTTCGGGTGGTCGATGATGTCCACGGGATCAAGCAGGCAGGACAGACGACCCGCGAGGCGGATGCGTTTGTTCTCGAGCGCCTCCAAGGCCAAGTCCACAATGACGCTGGCGTCGGACTCCAACAGGCTCTCCAGCCAGTGGTCTTCTTCGATGGGTCGTGGTGGGGGAAGGGGCATGCCGTTGGGTCCTAGGATACCTGAAGAACGTCCAATTTTAGCGCATTTAGGGTGGGGTGGGTTAGAGGGGCACTCTGGCGCCGTGAGGAGGGAATCAATGGGACAATGGGTGATGGCACTTTTGGCGGGAGCCGCTGCGGCACCTGCAGACCAGCTGGCTGAATCGGCAGACAGCTACTCGGTCCACTTGGAACATGCGGAGTTGCAGCTTGGCAGACTCTCGGAGTCGGAGCGTTCCGACCGAGTGCTCCAGAGGCCCGGTGATCCACCCGAGGCCTGGGTCTACGGCTATCTTCCCTACTGGGCGAACAACCTCAACACAGTGGCCTGGGACAGCCTGACGCATGTGGCGGTTTTTGATGTGGGTGTGGACTCCAATGCCAACCTGACTCGGACCTCGAACTGGACGGGTACGGCCGAGAAGGTCCTGAGAAAAGCAGACAAATACGGGGTTCGAGTCCACCTGACCCTGACCTGTTTTGATGCCCAGGTCATGGAGGCCGTGCTCAACCAACCTGCAAAGCGATCCCGGCTTGCCGAGTCCGTCGCAGAGCTTGTGAATGACTACGGTGGACACGGGGTCAGCGTGGATTTTGAGGGGGTTCCCTACAGCGTGAAGCAGACACTGGTGGCCTTCGTCCAAGAGCTCTCGCTTCTTGTCGAGGAAGTTACGGTTGCAACCCCCGCCGTGGATTGGAATTCGTCTTTCGACTACGACGAGCTTGCTGCCGCTTCAGATGCCTTGTTCATTATGGGCTACGGCTACCACTGGAAGGGCGGAGATCCCGGTCCCGTCAGCCCACTCTTTGGCGGCGGTGTGTGGAGCAAATACAGCCTGCAGTGGTCGGTCGAGGACCACATGAAATGGGGCGCTCCTGCCGATCGAATTCTGCTGGGTCTGCCGCTCTACGGCCGAAGCTGGCCCAGCACCTCCAAGGAGGTGCCTGGCGTGGCCACGGCTGATGGTGAGGCGGTGGTCTATGAAGTCGCGGTGCCTGCCGCCGACTCTCTTGGGCGACACTACGACGAGCAAACGGAGACCCCTTATGCGTTTCCGTCCTCGAGGGAACAACTTTGGTACGACGACATTGAGTCGATTCGGGCGAAGATTGCCTATGCGATCGAGGAGGACCTTCTGGGCGTGGGTTTCTGGGCGCTGAACTACGATGGGGGCGATGAGGCGCTGTGGGAAATGGTTCGTCAGGAGACGGGGGCAGGTGGAGTGGCTACTCCCGACTCGGGCCAAGGAGACACGGGGTCCTGGTCGGAAGGTGGAGACTCTGGAGGTCCACAAGGGAGTGATAAGGCCGAGGAAGCAGGCTGTGCAGGCTGTGCAACAGCGTCGGGTGGCAGCAGCTCTGCCGGATTTGGCCTGTTGGGTCTTCTTTTGGTGGGCTGGAGCCGCCGAAGAAAAGACTCAAGGGCAGGCTGAGTTGTCCTTCCGGAAGAAGTAAGCCTTCCCCTCTACGGGTTTCAGTTCGCAATCAATCAGGGTCCCGTCCTCGAATTCGACGGTGACAGGTTGCGTGCGGTCGGGCACGGCGAGATTGCGCTGCGGCAGTGCATATCGGGTCCCCGCTACGAGCAGAGAAGCTTTGGATGGGTTGGAAGCCACCGTAATGCGTACGGTCGGGCCGCTTTCTGTCTGAGGTTGGCGGGGTACAGCCGGTCGCGTACTTGGTTCTGCATTGGCGGCCGATGGGTTCACTTGAGAATCTGGCTCGCTTCGAGGCTCGGGATCTTCCTCGCTTGCCGATTCCTCGGGAGCCGGGTTCTCGGGCTCCTGTGCGTCGGGCTCCTCCGCGATGTCCGCTTCCTCAGGAGGCGGTGGGGCCATCAGCGGGCCCGGTAGACCCACCGGGGCGGACGGGGCTGTTGCAGAAGAAGCAGAGCTCTCAGGAACTTCCTGCGTATCTGCAACCAAGCTTTTGAGCACGAGGAGACCGCCGACCGCCACAAGGAGTCCAAGAAACAGCAGCCCAACGATTTGTCGCCCTCCCCCAGCAGCGACCACGATGCTCGATGCCGCAGACCGACCACTGAGGCCGCTGCGTCCGCTTCGGTCGCTCTGTCCGCTGCGTGTGCCTGTAGCAATCGATGCACTCGCACTCGGACTGTCGAGGAGGCTTTCGCCCTCGCCCTTATTCAGGGGAACAACTGCCTTTCGAGTCCGTTTTTCCCAAACCGGCTCCACAACCGTTTCTGCATAGATGTCGAGGGTGATGGTGCCCCCGCTCAACGAGGACAAAACCGCCAAAGCTCGCTTTCGGAAGTCCGCTGCACTGATGCGCTTTTCGTGGTCGTATTCGAGGCACTCACGAATCAAGCTCAAAAGCTCGTCCAGATCCTTGCCTCCGCCTTTTTCAGGCCGAAGAGCATCCAGTGCGGTCTCGACTTTCTCCCGGTGTCGTTCAGGGTTCAGGGGCATTCGGCCCATGCTGCGCCCGCCAAGCAACTCGAAAAAGGTCACGCCGAGGGCGTACATGTCAATCGCTGGACCGGAGTAAACGCCATCGAATCGTTCGGGGGCCATGTACCGAGGGGAGCCCAAGGTGACGGAGCGAGTCTCCGCCTCCCGCTCTCCGAACTCTCCACGAGCGGTACCGAAGTCGAGCACTTTTACGGCTCCATTGACCGAGAGAATGATGTTGGAGGGCTTGATGTCGCGGTGAACAACACGGAGAGGGCTCTCCATCCCTGGTGGAATTTTGTTGTAGGCAGCACCGAGTGCGGAGGCGACTCGAGCCACAATTTGGAGGGCTACCCCGACCGGAATGGCGCCGGTTTTTTTCACCACCACGTCGAGGGTCAGACCTCGGATGTACTCCATGACTACCGCTGGGCGACCTTGCAGAGTGGTCAACTGCTCCACCTTCACGATGTTGTCGTGGTTGAGTCGCGCGAGCAGAGCAGCCTCGTCCTTGGAACGGCTGAGAATGTCCTCATTGTCTACCCAGTTGGCTTTCATGACCTTGAGGACCACGGTCCGCTGGATGGCGCCCTCAGTCACCCTCGCGACATAGACCGTTCCAAAGGTGCCTTCTCCGAGGGTCTCAATGAGCTCGGTATCGTGGGGGAGTGCCATGGGTCGGGAGCTTACCACCTGTGCTCTGGGATCTCTATGCTCGGGGGAAAAGCACGCGACTAAAAAGAGCGCAGGAGCTGCAATTGCAGCTGTGACCCGTAGGCGATGTTGTCCAAGCGCTCCCCAGTTTCGGAGAGCACGCCTTCTACTGTGAGGCCCAATCGAGGTTGGAGATTCCAGACGGGCAGTTCGGGCAATCTGTAGAGTGCGGAGCTTCCAAGGGCGAACTCCTGAGGAAAGACCCCTCCGCTGAGGTGGATGGTCAGGTTCGAGAGCCCGTATCGCACGGCGACTTCCCCCCCAAAAATTGACTGCTGCTCAAAAGCTGCGCCGCTCTCCGGACCGCCTCCAGTTGCCGAGGAGGACAAGCGCCAAGCCCCTCCCAACTGCACGGAGAGCCCTTCCGCATCGCCTCTCGCACCCACCCGTAGTGCTGCCGCTCCTCGAGTCTGGAGGGAGGGGTAGCTGGAATCCAGCAAAGCGGCATCGGCATGGGCATTGAGGGCGAATCCCAGCCCTTTGATGGCATCCCATTCAAGACTGACGCCGGCGCTTGGGAGGGTCAGGCCACCGACGGAGGCTCCTTCTTGGTGAACAAAGCGAGCAAGCATCAGGCCGTAGTTGCCTTGCAACGCGAGGTGCAGTCGAGGTCCCTCAAGTTTCTCCGGCAGACTGCGCGGCTTTCGTGCATTTCGGCCCCTTCGCTCTCGAATCTCAGCGCGAGCGACGCTTTGCTCCTCCTCCCGCTGCCTTCTGTCTTGCTCTGCACGGCGTTCCCGGGAGGAGGTCTCCGACCCCACGAGAACCTCTTCACCGGGAGTCAGGACCACCGTCTCGGAGTGCCAGCCGTTTTTATCGAGCCACTGAATGAGGTGGTAGGTTGCCGCGACGGAGCGCTGGCCTCGGTCGTAGACCACTTTACCGTCGATGACCACCACACGAGGATCGCGGTCAAAGGACAAGTCAATTGTGGCGCGAGGCAGTACGCCCTCGGTGGCGATGTCAAAGGCCTCCTGGACCTCCAAGCCGTAGGCCTCGTCGAACACATCCCGACCGGAAATGGCATAGGCCCAAGTCATCTGTTGTTGGGCGGCTTCAGGAGCTACTTTCTTCGTGAGAATCCCGAAGGCGCCCCGTGCCATCAGAAGCTTTCCAATGTCGCTTCTCTCGACTGGACCGTCAACGCACTCATTCATGTTTCGAAAGAGTGCGTTGAGACGCTCTCCAACGGCTTCCTCACCGTTGAGAAGGCCTTGCCGAAGGGCCTCGATCTCTTGAGTCAGTCGCTGGGGAGCGATTCTCTCGGTGCACGCCGGCTCCTGAGCGCTCGCGGCAGCGGCAAGAAGAAAGAGTGTGAGCATGGAAGGATGCTACACGGTTCTTTGAGCCGGGATCAAGGCTTCGAGGCGGAGTCCTTCGCCAGCGAGACCTTGCCGGATTAGCTGAGGGCATGCTTCACGTAGAAGGACTGACTCGTCGATTCGGGCGATTGGTGGCCGTCGACTCCCTGGACTTTGAGCTCCAGGAGGGAGAAGTCGTGGGTTTGCTTGGCCTCAATGGGGCAGGCAAAAGCACCACTATGAAGCTGTTGGCAGGGATTTTGGCGCCCCATGAGGGGTCCGCCACCTTGGATGGCCAGAGTCTGCTGGGGTCGAATTCGTCCTTGCGCAACAGGGTGGGCTATCTTCCGGAGCGCCCCCCTCTGTACCCGGAGATGCGGGTGCTGGAGTACCTTGCTTTTGCGTCACGCATTCGGGGTGCTGACGCATCCCGAACGCACCTTCTGGGGGTGTTGGAGCAGGTGGGTCTACAAGGAATGGAGCGTCGCATTCTCGGGCAATTGTCCAAGGGGTATCAGCAACGGGTTGGAATCGCCCAGGCACTGGTTCACAATCCGAAACTGCTCATCTTGGATGAACCAAGCTCAGGATTGGATCCGGCTCAGCGCTTGGAGATTCGGACCCTGCTCAAGGGGCTCTCCAAGAGTGGGAGGACACTGATTCTCTCGACCCACCTTCTCGAGGACGTCGAGGCCAGTTGTGAGAGGGTGTTGATTCTCCACAAAGGGTCTCTGGTGGCGGATGAGCCGGTGAATCCGGAGCGGAAGCTCGATGTGCGTGTGTCTCGGGACACGCCATCGGCTGAGCAAGTGCTTTTGGAGCTGTTTCCCGGCACCGAGGTGGTCTCTGAGGGGCGGTTTCTGCTTCCGGGGACAGCCGATCCTGCAGAGGTGTCGACTCGGATGGCCCCCTACGGTCTTTTGAGACTGGCTGAGGCGGGCAGCCTGCAGGAGCGTTTTCTTTCCCTTACGCTGCGCGGCGAGGCCTGATGTTTTCGATTGCCCTCAGAGAACTTCGGGCGTATTTCGCCACCCCCTTAGGCTGGATCAGTCTTGCAGCATGGCTTTTGGTGACGGGGTTTTTCTTTGGTTGGTCGATGGATCTGTACAGCACAGTTTCCCTGCAGACCGCGTCCAACCCATTCGGAGATCCAGTGGATCTTGAGGCCTACCTGGTCACCCCTTTCTTTGGAAATTGGGCTGTTGTGCTGATCTTTTTGTGTCCTGCCATCAGCATGCGTCTTTTTGCAGAGGAGCGCAGCAGCGGTTCCTTTGATCTCGTGCGCTCTTCGGGAATTGGCAGCGCAAAGTTGGTGGCGGGTAAGTACCTCGGCGCCCTCGGATTCATCACCATCGCTTTTGCCGCCACCCTGCATTACCCGATCATGCTCATGCGCTGGGCGGACCCGGATCTTGGAGTGTTGATCTCCTGCTACCTCGGGATGTACTTGCTGGCAGCCGCCTTTCTTGCGGTGGGTCTGGTGGCGTCCAGCATGACTCGAAGCCAGGTCGTTGCTCTTCTGTCTTCGTTTGCACTGCTGATGGTGTTGTGGATCATGGGTCTCGGTGAGGGGGCCCAAGACCAAGGTTGGCGGGATTGGATTGCGGATGTGTCGATGCTTCCTCGCGTGCAGCCAATGCTCAGGGGACTCATTCAGGGGTCCGATGTCGTGTACTTTCTCAGCATCATTCTCTTTCTCCTCTTTGTTGCCCAGCAGCGCTTGGAACTGGAGAGGTGGCAGTGAGTCAAGCATTGACCCGTCTCGCCGTTCTTGGAGGTGGTCTTGTAGCCGGCTTTGTGGGCATGCGACTCGCTGGAGTCCCGCTGCCACCCTGGGCCTTTGGGGTAGGAGGGCTTGGAGTCTGCATGTTGCTCGCCTTTCTTTGGGTGGATCGAAGCTCAGAGATGGAGAAGCATCAGAAGGTCACCCAGGCTTTGGGGTCCGCGTTGTTTCTCGTGGGGGCAGCGGCCACTGCCTGCGTGCTCCTGAATGCCTGGGTAGGCTCTTTGGGCCTTCGTATGGATGCCTCTTTTTCGAGGAGCCATACGCTCGCGCCCTACTCCGCAGCAGCAGCAAGGGCTCTCGATGTGCCGATTGAGGTGGTCGGCTTGTTTCCTTCTGGATCCGTCGAAGAACAGCAGTTCGTGGATCTTGTGAATCGATTTTCGGAAGAAACCGAAGCGCTCTCGCTGCGGCTTGTGGATCCCCTGGAGTCTCCCATGGAGTTTGATGCTCTGCGGGAGTGGGTTGAACTTGAGACCTTGGGTACTCTGCAGGTGCTGTTCCTGCTGCGAGGAGAGACCGAGGACGACACCCGTGTGGTGGTTGTGGATGGCCCCTTGCTTGAGGAGGACATGGTACTCGCGTTGACGCGAGTCCAGAAAAGCGAACCGGATCTGATCTGTTTTACTCAAGGGCACCAAGAGCGCGACCTGGGTGAGCGCTTCAACCTTGTTGGGTACGGTGGGATCCATGAACGCCTTCTGGGTGCGAACTTTGAGGTGGGACTCGTTGGGCCGCTCCAACGCATTCCAGACCGGTGCAGTGCGCTGGTGGTGGCGGCACCTCAGTCCGCTCTCCATCCGGTGACCCAAGAGCAGATTGCCTCCTTTGTGCGAGCAGGTGGTGCTCTTGTTGTGCTTCTGGAGCCCGTACAGCCCAATCAAGGAATCCCCCTTCCTCTCGACCTTGAGCGTTATGGATTTCAGATTGGGGAAGATCTTGTCTTGGAGACCCATCCCGACCGGGTCCTGTCGGATGTGGATGCGAGCCATGTTGTTGTGGACATGTCTTCGTTCGATTTCCACCCCATTGTGAACGGCTTGGATCGCGCTACAATTTTCCAAGGAGCCCGCACGGTTGGAGCCGGTCCAGAGGTGGTTGGCATTCAGGTTCAACCGCTCGCCTTTTCGACGGAGTTGGGTTGGGCGGAGACCGATCCCTTGAGTCTCACGGGGCAGGAGCAAGCCACCCAGGGCGCTCATGAAATGGCGAGGGTGCCATTGATGGCGGTTGCTGAGGTTGTGGATCCGAGTGCGGTTGTGGTCGGTGAGACGAGACTCGAGGGGGAGGCCTCAGAGTTTGGAGTCCGTGTTTTGCAGGAAGGAGAGACGGCGCCTGGGGTTTTGAGACGCCCAGAAGGCCGGTTGAGTCGGGGCCGAATCGTGGTTTTCGGTGATGCGGATTTCCTTTCCAATCGACTGGTGCTTGGGGGGGTCAACCACGACCTGTTTCTCAATACCTTGAGCTGGTTGGTGGACGAGGAGGCGCCTCGGGGAGAGCGAGCCAACGCAGTTCGCAGTGAGATGATGGTGCTGTCTGAGCAGCAGAGTCAGCGAATGTGGCGGGTCCTCATCGGGGGAATGCCGGGAGTCGCCATCGGGATCGCGTGTCTCGTTGGGTGGCGCCGTCGCAGAGGGTAGACGAAGAAAACGCGCCGAGGTGACTCGACGCGTTTTCGGGAGGGGTACACCCCGAGCGGGGTGTTGGGATCAGCCCAAGATGTTTTGAAGCTTGGTGGCGAGAGCCAGGTTGCTGGCTTTGAGCTTGCCTTGCATGAACAGCATCATGCCAAGGCTGGGGTTGTCGAGAAGATTTTCCCAGTCCTCTTTCGCACAGCTCACCACGCAGTCATTGCTTTCGTCACCGCCCTCGCGTACTTCTGCCCCGTTCTTGAGGTCAACCGTCCACGTGCCTGCACCCTCGATATCGAACTGGATGATGGCCTCCACCGTACTGGCGAGGTCTGGGGTCTCCTCGATTTTCTTGGGAAGGTAGGCGTTAAAAAAGTCGGCGGTGTCAGCCATAGTAGGGGCTCCTTTTCGTGTGTCTTAGAGTCTTAATAGACCTGCAGTGCAACGGGCAAGAAAAATGAGCGTTGGTTCAGTTTGTTGGGCTTTGGAGGGCTCGAAGAAAGTCCCGTCCTTGCTCGCCGTTGATGAAGAAATGACCGAGCGTGTTCTGATTCCAGCCGTGCCAGTCGGAGCCGCCTGTCAGAAACAGCCCGTGTTGCTCAGCAAGCCGTTCAAAGCGCTTTCGAAGCCTCTTTTTTACGTTGGGCCGAAGGGCTTCCAATCCTTGGAGTCCAGCTTCCACGAAAGCCGGGGCATAAGCCAGAGCATCGTCCCAGCTGGGATGGGCCCATGAACAGATGCCACCCGCCGCTCGTGCAGCTTCAATGGCGTCAATAAAGGTGAGGTCGAGCGGAGGAAACAGACCGTGCTGTCGTCCCAAGTAGTGTTCAAACGCTTCGGATTTCGAGGGAACGGCTTTGGATTCCACGAGGGCTTGAGCGAGGTGAAATCGAGTGAGTGAGCGCTGTCCTGAGCGAGCGGAGTCACTGGCCGCTGGAATGGAGGGAATGGCGAGTTTTTTGCGTGCATTCTCGTAGCGAATGGCCCTCTTCTGAGCTCTCTCGCGACAGAACTTTTGGAAGGAGAGTGGCATCTGCCCTGGAAAGTACACCAACAGGTGAAACTCCCGATCCTCGTGGGCGCCGGAGATTTCTACGCCATGGATGACGTGTATGGCCCGCTTGCCCACGACGTTTCTTCCTGCCTTGAGGGCAGGTGGCAGATCGTGGTCGGTGAGGGCAATGCAGTCCAGGCCAGCCTCCGTGCACTCCTCGAGCAGCTGTTCCGGGCTCAACCTCCCGTCAGAGAGTGAGCTGTGGAGGTGCAGATCGATCCTGGAGTGCGGACGGATCCAGTCTAAAGAGGGCATAGCAAAGCCGAGGTCAGGAGACAATAAGGGGCTGCAACACCTATGGATAACATTATGGACAGATTGAGGTCTCCGTACTTTCTTCGCAATTCTTAGTGTTTACATGTCAAGGGTGTTGTGGAGAACTTTCCGAGAGATGGCTTCCTGAATGCCCCTCAGGTCGCTTGATCGTCCATGCTCTCCTCGAGGTCATCCATCAGTTTTGATTGAGCGTCGACAATGGCTCGAATGCCTGCGATGAGTTGAAGCCGCTGTCCTTTGAGATGCACGACTTCCTGAAGGAGATCTCGGTGTTCGTCGTGTGCTTGATTCAACACACGCTGGGCCTCGAGGCGGGCTTCACCCAGGATCAGATCGGCTTCCCGACGGGCTTGAGAACCCATGTCGTCCGTGAGTTTTTTGGCAACAAGAAGGGTTTCTTTGATCTCGTTTTCCCCTTCTTTCAGTGCAACGATTTCACGATTCTGAGCCTGAACTTGTGCCTTGTACTCGTGGTTGGTTTTCAGGATCTCCTCAAGTGTTTCTCGAATCTCCTCCAAAAAGGCTTTGACCTCATCGGGGTCGAAGCCTTTTTTGTTGGAGCTGAACTCTTTTTGGAGAATGTCGAGGGGTGTGATGCGCATGGGAGAGACTCTCACTGAGGCTAATAGAGTGCGGGCTGGATCTTGATATCAGCTTGAGGATATCGATTTTCGAGGAGCTGGGCGAGTTCGTCCAAGGGAGCTAGAGCGCCTGAAGAGAGGCTGAGAAGTTCCTGGAGTTCACCGAGCACGTGGGGGGAGGATACGAGAAGCAGGCGGGCGGTAGCCCCTTGGCCCTCCACATGAATCAGGTAGTCACCTGAGCCGGTTCCCAGCACACCTTTCTCGGTGGATTCATTGCTGAGGTGTTCGACGCGGAGTCCTCGTAGACCTTGGCTGATGACGGCGATGTAGGCTTCATCGTCTGCATCGAATCGTGCAGAAACGATCTTTTGTTCGGGCTGAATTCGGAACTCAGCGGACAGAGGAAAGGTGGCTTTTCGGCCAGGACCCCGGAGAGCAAGAACACCGATCAGCAGGGCGAGGAGTGTGACTCCCAATGCGGTAAACCACCAACGTGCGGGAGAGGGTGGCTCGGGAATGGGGTCGGGTAAAGAGTCGACACCATCGACCTGCCCCCAGACTTGCGATCGGGTTTTCTCCATGGCGACTTGGGCTACAGGTCCGATGAGAGCACTCTCGGTCCACCGGCCTCCTCCTCGTGCAATGCTGCCTCGAAGGTGGTCCTTGGCCGGACGGCTGATTTGAGTCATGTCCCAAAGAATTTCGGGGTAGTTGGGAATGTGGTCAGGATCCAGCATCAGGAGATCGTCATCGGCTTGGAGGACCTGATTTCGAAAGGCCTCGATCAGATGGCTGCGTTTCTGACGTGCATCGGGATGAAGGTGAAGTGCCAGAACCGAGGTTCTTGGCGGTGTCCAATTGTCCGTAGGTGGCATTAAATCGGATGGAGAGAGCTTGTTGGCTCGGATGAGTCGGAGACCTCGAGCACAACGCGGACAGCGTTCCACATGGCTGCGTTTGTCCGAGCGAAGAATCTCCTCGCCTCCGGAGCACTCCGGGGCGGCCATCAGAGCCAGTCGATGGAGAAGCAAGTCCAATGCCCGCGATTCCGCCTGGGCAAGGCCGACTCCCTCAGCATGGAGAATCGACCGAATGGCCGCGCGAATTCCTTCCTGTGAGCCGGTCAGAATACCGGTGTCGGTTCCTGTGGTTTCGGAGATTTGATCCAGTGAGAGCCGATCCCCATAGCCCAGGTGGAAAACGACCTCTGCGAGACCATCCAGTGTTTTGATGAGGTCCTGTCTCCATCGGTACTGGGGCTCGATACCGCAGGTCTCCATGTCCTGGGTTCGGTAGTTGTTGTGGAGAAATCTCTGGATGAACTCTTTGGTGAAATGTTCGGCGAGTTCCTCGGCCTGGTTGGGATGAATCTTGTCTGGAATTGACAGAAGAACATGTTCCCTCGCAGAGGTGAGCAGGTCCTTGGGTTCAAGTCCGGCTTGGTAGAGTGTCCAGGTCACGCGGATGGTGACGGGGCCCCAGATGCTGCGCAGGGGTCTCTGTTGGTGGAGTGATTCCGGAGTGAGAGGGTTCACGGTGTCTTGGGGGAGATGCAGAAGAGAGAGGCGGGTGCTGGAAAGAGCCCTGCGATTTCAACAGGGTAACCCAAGTGACCGTGATCAATGCCAAGATTGTTGCTGTCTGCAAAAAGAATGAGGCCGAGCCAGGGCGGCTCGGCCTCGGATACTCATCAGCCGGATAGATTAACAATGAATAACTTTTGATACAGGGTGTATCTATGCGGCTTCGACCGTTTCCTTCTCCCGGTTGGTGTCCTCGGTGCTGGTTGAGTCGGCAAGCATCTCATTGATGGTGGCAGCAACAGCCACGCTCGCGAGTTCCTGATCGCCGTACAGCTCTAAGTATTCCTGGTAGAAAAGGTTGATCAAATCGCCCAAGTTCACGGGGGTTTCTTCGGTGGTATTGGAGTTGTTCATTGCTGGTTCCTTGCGTGTGTGTGGGTGCGTATTCTCGGTTGATGAGGACTGCCCTATTGGGGAGTCACACCCAGTAGATGCAGATTGTGTGCCAACTGTTCAAACAGGCGAGTTGTCCGTCGGTTTTGTGCAGACACACTCTGAAGACGCGCCAACCCCTGATGGGATTCATCGAACAATGTCATGATTTTTGTACGCGTGTCTTGAATGCTGTACGGGTCTACATCAGAGGCGAGCTCGCTGCCAACAAGGTCACCTCGTGAGCACCTCGCTCTCGAAGAATGGTTGCGCAGGTTTCTGCGGTAGCCCCGGTCGTGAGCACGTCGTCGACCAGAAGAATACGTCGTGCCACATGAACGGAATCGGAGTGAAACTGCGACATTGCGATCAGACTTCGGCGCCGCTTGGAGACCTGAGAGGCGAGTCGTGGCCCAGAGCGCCTTCGGAGGTGGTGTCTCAGGGGTGTGGCTTGGGTGGAGCTCAATCTCTTTGCGAGTTGCTCCGTGAGCGAAAAACCACGCTGAATCGTGGAGAGAGGACTTTGGGGCACCGGCACAATCTCATCCATTTCAGTGGGTGTGTGAAGCAGGGCTTCACTGAGTCGAATCGAAAGGATTGCGGCGGCATGGTGGTGACGGCCGTATTTTGCGAGTCGAACCAGTCTCCCAGGAGTCTCGGAATAGTCTCCGAGGCACCAGATGCGGTCGACGGATGGAAGCCGAACAGCGGGGCTCCACAGACGGTTGGGGAATCTGGCCTCGCAGGCCTCACAAAGACGCTGTCCGGATGTCGGGGTGTTGCAGGTCATGCAGCGTGGTGGACTGATGAGCTGAAGCAGAGACTTCAAAGGATCTCCTTGAATGGGTTGGACCGGGAGACCTAAGAACGGATGAGGACGCGTCAAGCGTGGTGATAGGGCTCGTTTCGAAGGATCGTCCAGCCGCGGTAGAGCTGCTCCAGCAGGAGCACCCGGGCAACCTGATGGTTCAACACCAAGCCTGAGAGGCGAAGCGTCTCATGGCTCTGCTTTCTCAGACTCTCATGATGCCCGTAAGGTCCACCGATGGCGAAAGCGAGTTGCTGGACTCCATCAAGAGCGGCGGTCTCCAAAAGCGCGGCGAGTCCCTCCGAGCGAATGTCCCGTCCGCGTTCATCCAGGACAAAGAGTCTGTCCCGGGGACCGAGCTTGGAGAGCAAACGGTCCGCCTCTTTGCGTTGGGCGGTGGTTCGGTCACCAGCGGAGTCCGGTTTGTGCTGAACTTCCTGAAAAGGCCCATAGCGATTCAGACGTTTCGTGTAGTCCTTCGCCGCTAAATCGGCCCAAGCACAGCGTCCCCTGCTGATGTAATGGAGAGCGGTTCTCACACGGCAGTGGCGGCTTGAGATTCCGGAGCACCCGGGGCTGGAATCTCCCTCCGAGGTGCATCCTTCCACAGACCTTCTAAGTCGTAGAAGCCCCGAAGAGGTTCGTCGAAGACGTGAACCACGATGTCGCCAAAGTCGAGCAAGACCCAACGACCGGTTTCCATGCCCTCCACGGAGAGTGCCTGGATTCCCAATTCTCTCTTGAACTGCGTGGCGATGCTCTCAGCGATGGCTCGAACCTGGCGTCGGTTGCGACCGCTGCAGACCAGGAAAAAATCGCAGTAGGAGACTTTTCGTTCAAGTTCGAGGATGACGAGGTCCTCGGCTTTTTTCTCTTGGGCGATTTGTGCGGCTTTGTGAGCAAGCTCAATGGGGGTCGAAATGGCTGCCTCCAAGGGCGGGTGATCGGGTGGGTGAGACGCCGTGCGTCTGTGTCGGAGAAAAAGCTAACGGGTTGCGAGCGAATGGTGCAGTCTCAACAGCCAACCTGAAACACGCTCGTTGCGATACACGGGGGCTCGGTGAGTGCCTCTTGGCGAAACTTGCTGGACGGTCGTGGTTGCGAGAAAACACGTTCGGGCTCGGAACTCCTGATGCCGACAGAATACCCAGGGTCCAAACTTGGTCGCAAGCAAAACCGTAAATCATGCGCCTTGAAATCTCAGAACCGAGATCTTCGGACCCCGCTGGGGCGGTCAATTGGGGGAACAATCCCAATCTCCGAGCGCTCCATCCGAAGAGAAAGAAGCACATCCTGATCTTCGTTACCGTTTTTGAGGTAGTGACCCTCCAGGGAAGCACTGAGGCGTGTGGCGGTCGCTTCGTCAACCCACATCTCTCCTTGGAGTGAGAGCGGATGGTGCCCCCGTTCTGGCGGGGCACCTGGGGAAAGGGTCAGGGTGTAGCGTTGAGCAGGTCGTCCGTTGACTGTAGCCGTCTCTCCAGCAATGGCCTCGACACGACCCAAAAAGGGTTCTAGCATGCGTCCCCAAAAGCTTGCCGAGTGCCTCATTTCGACGCGGTAGAGTTCCGCATCCTTCGCTTCGCGAAATCTCCCGGATCCCGAACGCGCAAAGGCCTTGCCACGGATCACTCGGTTCTCGGCTCGAAGCTTGTCGTTGCGGTAGCGTTGGAGTTGGAAATTGTCCCAGTCAGCCCAGGCTACACTGACCCGTTCGACAGTTTTGTGTCCGGTGTCCACCCTCTCCCGCTCGAGGGTGGCCTCGAATCGGTGGGGACCGAGACGTGTGACGTTTTCGAAGGTGGCACTCTCAGTCGCCTCCAGCAGCGCGTCGGCCTTGATTTCGCCGGAGCCTCCCCCACAGCCCGCCACGAGCATCAAGCAGCCCAGGGCAAAGTTAGCGGCGTTGGTCAGGGTAAATCGTGGCACGCATCTTCCTCAGCAGCAAGCATATCGTGAAGTTGCTTTGCGCAGGCCAACTTGAGTTCGGACAGACCGAGTTGGGTGGCGGAGGAAATGCAGTGGATGGGTTGTTCGAGTGCCGCGGTAAATCGCCGCACCAGCTCTTCTCTGTCGTCTTCTTGAAGCAAGTCGCACTTCGACAGCACCACAATCTGAGGCAGCGCCTTGAGTTGGGGTGAGAAGGCGGCAACTTCCCGCTGGAGCAGCTGGAAACGTTCCAGTGGATCCTCAATGGTTTCTGTTTGGGTGTCCACGCTCACGAGATGAATCAGAAATCGGCAGCGTTCCACATGCTTCAGAAACCGATGACCGAGACCGTGTCCCTCGCTGGCTCCCTCGATGAGTCCAGGAATGTCCGCCAACACAAAGGCCAGGTCATCGTCCACACGAACCACGCCAAGATTGGGTACCAGTGTGGTGAAGGGGTAGTCGGCGACTTTGGGGCGAGCGCGGGAAATCGCCGAGATGAGGGTCGACTTTCCGGCATTGGGAAACCCCAAGAGTCCCACGTCTGCGAGCAGCTTGAGTTCAAGTTTGAAGCACCGTTCGATGGATGCTCCACCTTCATCCGCGATTCTTGGTGTGCGGTTGCTGGGGGTGGAGAATCGAGCATTTCCACGCCCGCCTTTGCCTCCTCGACAGACGAGGGCCGACGCTCCGTCCTCGACGAGGTCAGCGACCACCACGCCTTCCTCCTCATCGATGAGGAGTGTGCCCACGGGGACCTCAAGAACGAAGTCTTCTCCGTACTTTCCGTGCATGTTTTTGGGCCCACCAGGGGTGCCGTTCTGAGCTTTGTAGATCCGCTGCCCACGAAGATGGTCGAGGGTGTTCTTTCGCGCCGTCGCTCGGATCAAAACATTGCCACCCCGACCGCCGTCGCCACCGTCCGGACCACCTCGAGGCTCGTGTGCCTCGCGCCGAAACGAAATGGCCCCCGCTCCGCCGCGGCCGGAGATGCAGGTGATCTCAACTTCGTCGATGAATCGCATGGGACCTCAAGATGTCTTTTGAGTCCCGCACCGCTCGGTCGGCTTGACCGATCTGGTTTACTCGGCAGCTTCGGCTGGGTAAACGGAGATGCGTCGCTTCCCGCCGCGGAATCGCTCGTAGCGAACCGTACCGTCAACCAGCGCGAAGAGCGTCCAGTCACGGCCAGTGCCTACGTTGCTTCCAGCGTGAAACTGGGTACCGAGCTGGCGAACAAGGATGTTGCCTGCGCGAACGGTCTGTCCATCACCGCGCTTGACGCCCCGATATTGGGGGTTGGAGTCGCGGCCATTTCGGGTCGAGCCCTGTCCCTTCTTATGAGCCATCTTGGAATCCCTTAGGCCTTGATGCCGGTGATTTCGATTTTGGTCACGGAAGCTCGGAATCCGCCGAGCTTACGGTAGCGTTTTCTGGGGCGGTACTTGAAGGTCTCGACCTTGTCACCCAGGTAGTGAGACACCACCTTTGCGGTCACCTTGGCACCCTTCACAGCGGGTGAGCCCACCTTCACTTTGTCTCCACCAATGAGAAGCACACGGCTGAGTTCAATCTCAGCGCCCTCTTCGGCTTCGAGGCGGTCGATCTCGAGCGTGTCTCCTTCTGAGACACGGTACTGCTTGCCACCTTGTTCGACGACTGCGTACATGATTACTCCAAATAGTAGGGCGGGGTTGAGAAGCACCAACGGGAGGCACACTCGAGGGGGTTCCGCCACAAGCCGGTCGCAATTAGGCGGTTAGAGAAACTCTGTCAAGATCGGATTGCCTGCTTTCCGATCGCCTTTTGGCGGATCCGGCGTTCGAGCAGGCGATCGATTGTTGGGAAATTCTCCGGGGGTGGATTGGGGTTTATTGGCCGCGGGCTGAGCCCTTGAGAGATTGTGGAGCGAGGAGGTTGTCCCTCTCCAAGTTTCGAATGCGTGCCTCAAGAGCCTCGAGTTGCATCGCAGGAGACTCTTCGGCGAGGTAGTCAAAGAGTTGAGGAGCCGCGGCTTCGACAGCTTTCATGCGGTCGATCAGGTCGACGATGTCCCCATCGGGTCCATCCATATCGTCGACACGATCCTCGACGACGTCGAGTCGCTTTCCATCCCCGTCAATTTGGTCCAATCGCTCCAGAATCGACGTCACGGTCGCCTCCAGGTTGTGGATGCGTGTGTCCTCGAGGCGGCGGACTCGCAGGTCCAGGGCGGAGAGTGCATCGGCGAGTTCGGAGGGTGACGGGAAGTGCGAGCGCTCTTCCTCGGATTCCTCGAGTTTGCCCAGACGCCCTTGGTGACGCTCCTGGTTGGCTCCGAGCTGGAGAAGATTGCCCGTGTACGGAGTCCGGGGTCCACACTCCTCCTCGGCCTCGTTGTCCTTCACGATGCGTGTGGAGAGATAGCGTGGACCGCGATCGAAGTAGCTTGGTTTGATCGCTTTCTGCTCCCCTAAGATTGCGGAGAAGAATCCGCCCTCGGTCACTGAAATCAGAGGGTGCCGCTCCGTCCAACAGGAGCGCTTCCCGTGGGGTTCACCATGCAACGAAAACTGCAGGTGGTAGACCCCCGCAGCGGCAGGTCTTCCGGCCGCACCGAACAGCCGGCCATGGTGAACAAAGCCCGTGATCAAGGAAGAGCCCCCGGTAGCAAGAATTCAGAAATCAGGAATGGTCCTGTGCGCGACTATGAGCCTACGAAGGATGGTGGTCGGATGTCAACTGAGGTTCATTTGGGGTAGTCTCTTGGCATCATGCGAATCGTACGGCCTGTTGTGTCCACTTTTGGCGGCTTGAGTCACACGGTGAGGGACATCTCTCGGATGCGGGAGGTGGCCACCGTCTTGGTGAAGTACGGCATGGGCTTCATGGTGAGTCACCTCCACATTCCGGGATTGCGAAAGGTGCGCGAGCGCAACTTCCGATCCGAGCCGGATCGGGTGGTCCGTGCGATACAGGAGCTGGGTCCTACCTTCATTAAGTTGGGTCAGGTGTTGTCGACCCGCCCGGACGTCATACCCCCGGAATACATCGCGGCTTTGGAAACACTTCAGGAGCGAGCGGCTCCCCTCGACTTTTCGGAACTCAACCAGCGCATGGTGGAACAGTTTGGCGACTCCTGGAGAGACAGCCTCGCTGAGTTCAATGAAACGCCCTTGGCATCCGCGTCGATCGCCCAGGTCCATCGAGCCACCCTCAAGGGTGGGCAGAAGGTGGTGTTCAAGATCCAGCGGCCCCGAATCGAAAAGACGGTGTTGGCGGATCTTTCGATTCTCAACTTCCTCTTGAGTCGCCTTCTGGTGGAATATCCGGAGGTTCGCTACTTCGACCCCGTTGGCGTGCTTGAGGAATTCGAGTCGGCAATCCTCTCGGAGATGGACTTCGAGCAGGAGGCCGAAAACATCAAGGCCTTCGCAAAGAACTTTGCGGGCAACCCCGTGGTTCGAATTCCGAAAGTGTACGAAAAGTTCTCGGGCCCTCGAGTTCTCTGCATGGAGTTCTTGGAAGGTCGCAGCATTCGGGACGCGAGAGAGTCGGGGGATGACATGGCGGTGGTGGGGACCCGCTACCTGCAACTCTCCTACAGCATGCTCTTCGACCATGGCTTCTTCCACAGCGACCTGCACCCCGGAAACGTGTTGGTCATGGATGGAGAGGTTCTCGGGCTCCTTGATTTTGGCATGACCGGCCGGCTCACGCGAGAGATGCGCGACAACCTTGTGTCCCTCATTTTCGCGCTGGAGCGGGGGGATTTTCGAACCGTCGCACGTGTGTTCTTCGACATTGCAATCAAGGAGGATCGTGTCGACTACGCGCTCTTTGAGCGCGACACCATCGATCTGATTCAACGCAACTGGAAGGGGCAGTCCATCCAGGATCTCGAGGTCGGCGTCTTTCTGACGGAGATGGCGCAGGGCGCGATTCGCCATCGGGTACGCGTGCCCACCAGCTACACCATGTTCTTCAAGGCGCTGCTCACCACGGAGGGCTTGGCGAAGGATCTCTTGCCGGAGGTGGATCCCATTACGGAGGCAAAGCCGTATGTGCAGCGGATCGTCGCGGAACGCTACAGCCCTCAGCGTCTAAAAGAAGACCTGTTCTACAACGCGATATCTTTGGGTTCGCTGGCGCGTCGGCTGCCTGTCACTCTGAGCCAACTCTTCGACGATCTGGACCAGCAGCGTTTTCGAGTCAGCGTCTCGCAGAGCGAAGACCTGGAAACTCGAAAGAACCGCGACCGTCGAACTGGAGCACTCATCTTTTGCTTGTTGACCGTAGGCTTCAGCCTATCGGGTACCTTGGCGTTGCCCCATGCGGAAGCGGCTGGAATGGAAGCGCTGCCGAGAATCTTCTTCTGGCTGGCTGTTCCCTGCTTTGTCGCAAGTGCGATGTTTGCGCTCAAGTCCCGCCGTTAGCACGCAGTTCAATAAGAAGCAGTGCGCCTGCGGCCTCCACGCGGTGAGACGGGTCCTCAGACCCCAAGAACGGGGAAATGTGCTTCGCATCACTGCGGGCTCCAACGGTCCCCATCAGCCGAAGAGCTTCCCGTTGAACACTCGCTTCGAGGTCTCGGAGTGATTCTGCCGCTTGTGCACGGACTTGGCGTCGAAAGCTCGGTTTGGCGTCGAAGCGCTGGTTCCAAAGAATAAGGCTTTGGAGGGCCTGGAGTCGAAGCTCTCGGTCGGGAGACTCGAGCGAGGCCACAGCAAAGCGTGGCATTTGGGGACGTCGACTCTCTTGGATGAGTCGCGCATGATCCGCGGTCTCCCTGGAGTCCCGCCGCAGCAGGCGATCCGCAGTGGGGTGCAAGAGTTGGTTCAAAAAGTCCAGAGCTTCATGCTGGCGCTCAATCGTTTCGGATTTGAGGGCCTCTCTGAAGAGACGCTCGCCAGCGGGATGGTCGAGTCGGATCAGGCTGTATGCAATCGGGAGGTGGAGTTCTTCTTCGAAGAGACTCAAGCCTTCGACCAAGGCTTCTGTAAGGCCTGGAAAAGGCCGATCGCCGATGCTGAGAAAGAACTCCATCTCTAAAGGGAAATCGCCTTTGCGGAGCGCTGCTGCCAAGGGGGCAGGAGCTTGTTCGGATCCCAGGTAGGCGGCAGCCAGAAGCAGAGGTGCTCGCTCCGAGTGGTGTCTCTCCTCCAAGAGGTGTTCTTCAACAAGCCCAAGGACGTTCGTCGAGGAATCCTGAGAGAGCAGGATGGCGGCCTTTGCCGTATTGAATGGACTGACGTCGCTGCGCTGAAGGTACTGAATGAGGGCGTTTCGGGATGCCTCTTCTTCCAGTCGTTTCCCGAGTGCATCAATGCTTTTTCGTTGGACATAGGGGCTGGGATCACCCAGTCCGCGCCCAGCCCAGGGGCCCGCTCCCGGCTCAGGCCAGTGCTGAACGAGCAAGGAGAGGGATCGTTGTCGAACCGTGGTGTCCATGAGACCAGCGGCCTGTTCGAGGATGCCCCAGTGATCCCCTTCAGACTCCGCCAGTCCGAGTTCCAACGGGGCCAGAGGTGGAGTGTAGACTCGTGAGCCGCATCCTCCCAGCAGCCCAATCAGGAGCCAGGTCATCCGGGGCCCATGGAGTTGATGGCCTCGCGGGCTTTCTGGTACATCGAGTCCGACGGGTCATCCAAGAGGGAGATGACTTTCTGAAAATGGAGCCGTGCGCGTTCGTACTGGGAGGCTGACAGCATGACCTTGCCTTTGTCATATTCCTCCTTGGCTCGGGCTCGGAGCTCTCGGGTGACCGCGTTGAGCTTGGTGCTTGCCGAGGTGAATTCGGGATCGATACCCAGCGCCTGTCGAAGAGAGGTTCGGGCCCTTCGAAGATCGGCTGAGTCGGTGGAGTTGAAGTAGCGGGCTGCTTCTTGGTAGTGCCGCCGCGCTTCCCCTCGTCGTTTGTTCTTCGCCCGCTCGAGTCCGTCCTCGGCCTGCTGAACCAGGTCGATGTTGGCTCGGTTTGGATCTTTGGAGAGGGCCCTCTCAAAGTCAGCGATGGCGTTGGCGTAGCGGCCGGCGGTGTAGTTCCTCGAACCGGATGCAATGAGGGGGCGCATCTCAGCAGCAATGGTCTCCTTTGTTCGCTTTTTCCCCTCACTCACGAGATATGAGATTCGTCCGCGAAGCTTGGTTTCCAACTCCTCGAGCCGTTCATTGCCGGGATTCAAAGCTTTGCCCTCTCGAACTTTCTTCAGGGCTTCCTGGCATCCACCGATGCCCTGCCGTCGGGAGAGAGCGGTTTCTGCGGCAGCGATTCCCGCTTCGAGGGCCGCACGCTTCTGCTCTACGGTGGCCTCGTCGGCGCTGACTTTGCCTTTGAGGCGGCTCACCGCGACCATCTCACACGCCCGGACCTGCTCCCGACGTGCTGTCTCACTGCTGGGATCGATTGCGGAGACTTCGAAGTATTTCTGGAAGGCTGCGAAGTAGTCTTCCCGAGCGAAGGCCTGTCGTCCCTCATCCATGAGCTGGTTGGTGCGTGCAAGGATGTTGGGGTCGAGGAGGCTGGGATTTGCCTGGCTGTCAAAGTAGATTTCCTGGGAGCCTCCTGCGGGACTTGAGGAACTGAAGACGCCGGCATCACTCAGTTTCTTGTAGACCACAAGACCCACACTGCAAATCAGCAGCCCGACAATCGTGGTGCGCACCCAGTTTCCGAAGATTCCGCTGCCAGGTGCCTTTTGGGCCACCAATGAACCATCTCGGCTGCTGTGAAGCGCCCCACCAAATCCCCAGTCTCCACCCGCGGCTTCGCCGAGTTCAGGAGAAATTCCATAGTCGATGCTGTTGTCGTTGGATTCTCCGAATCCCCCGCTCTCTGGGCCGCTGGAGTCAGGCAGCGGGGCAAAGATGGGGGGGGCGTCGTCGTCTCTTGGTTCGATGGTGGCGTCAGGATCGCCGAGGGTCTCCAGCGGAAAGTCAGGGGGAGCCTGAACCTCTGGCGTGGGCAGAGATGAATTGGAGGAGGGGCTCTCGGGTAAGGGGGCTGCAGGTTGGTCAAGGGACCAGCCCTGGTCAGGTGCCATGACGTTGACAAAGGCTTCCGTTCGGTCGCCCGGGTTCGCCGTAGTCTCAGCGCTGGTATTCTCCGCACTGAGGACGTCTGTTTTAGAGCCGATGACCTCATCTGACAAAAAGCGAATCTGCGTTTCACCGATGGAGATGATGTCGCCGTCCACCAGTTCGTGTTCGGCGACGGGGGCGCCGTTCACTTTCACGCCGTTGGCTGAGCCCGAGTCGCGAATCCAGTAGGCCCCTTTCAGCGGGACCACCTCGCAGTGGAGGCGAGACGCAGCCTTGTCGGAGAGAATGATGTCGCGTTGTTCGGAGCGGCCAATGCTCAAGAGTTGACCGTCCAGAATAAACGAGGACTCGTTGACCACCCCCGCAAGAATTTCAAGTCGTGCCTCGGGGTAGTCCGACTCCAGAATGCCTTGGGCATCGGACCGGCTGAGCATCAAGGTTCGATCGCCGTTGTCCGCCCCACCGGTAGCCGTATCCAATTCGATGAGAGCCTCCACCTGGAGGCGAAAGGGCTCTACGATGACCTCGTCACCGTCCTCGAGGAGCTGACTTCGGATGCGTTGACCCTTGAACCAAGAACCATTTCCGGATCCCAGGTCTTCGAAAAGGATTTCCTCAGCAGAGAGCGTGAACTGCCCATGACGACGTGACACGCTGATGTCCTCAAGGCAGAGATCGCAGTCCTCAGATCGCCCGAAGGTTAGGGTTCCGTGAGGCAGGCTAATCCTCTGGAGGAGGGTGTCTCCTCGATACACCACGAGTTCGACTTGTCGTTCAGTCATGCAGATTCCACCGGTACACAACTATAGCCTGAGTGCGGTCGGGAGATCTGCCTTGCATTGAAGAGATGGCTCGCTGCGGCAGGGTTCTTAGGAGAACCAGGTCGACTCAGTAGTTGATGTTGAGCGCCGCTTTTGCCTTAATGATGCCTTGTTTGGCGCCTTTGTGGATCTCGACGGTCTCATTGGGTTCGAGTTGGAGAACCATCTCACAAGAGGCGAGAGCTTGGTCGTACTGCTGGACCTCAAGGTAGCGCAAGCAGGAGTTGTAGTGCTCTTGTTTGAGTGCTGAAATCTCATCGATGAGCTTCTCAGTCCGCGTTCTGCAGATTTCCATTCCCTGGTCGAGCATGGCGCATTGTTGGTAGCGAATCAGGGCATCGTGGAAGTACTCGGCCTGGTAAAGCTCGTGGGCCTCGTCTCGAAGCTCCCGCGCTGTGGCGCCCTCGGGGGGAGGAGGAAGCTCGGTTTCGGTTTGCGTGCCTTTGAGCGACAACGCCAGCCGCTCGGCAGCGGTCATGTTGGCCGTGGGATCCTCCGCCATCGTGATGGCTCCTGGAGGGGTCGACGGAACACTCAGTTGAGCCTCAGAACCTTGGCTTCCGCGCAGGATGAGCATGCCACCAATCGCCAGCACACAGACCGCCACCCCGACGCCAAGAATCAGTTTTTTAGGGGGTTCATCGTTCTTGCTGGGGCCAGCGCTGATGGAGCCGAGGTCGACAGAAATTGAGGAGTCCGATGCGAGGTCCGCCAGTTTGACGAGAAACTGATGGTTTCCGATCTGGATCTGGGCTCCCGGTGAAATCTGCTTGTGTCCGCTGACCCGATTCCCGTTGACGAAGATTCCGTTTCGAGAGCCCGCGTCTTGCACCCAGACCGCCCCGTTGTGCAGGATGACTCGAGCATGGTGACGGGACACTTCAGGGTCATCCAAGAACAGCTCGTTGTTGGGATCACGTCCGATGCGAATTCCCTGGGCCGTGATCTCAAGTTGGGTGCCCTTTCGGGGGCCTGCTGTGACGACAAGAAGGGGATTTGTCATGTGATTAGCACCACTGCGTACTCGACTGCTCCAGTTGCTGCCGAGGTTTCGACTCTAATGGAAAGCGTGCGGTTTCGCCCGTCAATAACGATGGAATCCGAGCCTTGATTTCCTTGACCCCCCCCGACCTTGGCCACAAGGGCTTTCATGGTGTTCGCAATGGCAGGATCGCGAATGAGACGAGGGAGGGCTTGCCCAATGCAGGCCTCAGGAGAGGCCGTCAGAATCTTTGAACTCACCGGGTTGGAATGGGTCACTCGGAGTTGGCCATCGGTCAGGATGATGGGCCACGGCGACATCTCGACGAGTGTCGCCAGCTGGCCATCGAAGTTCACGCCTCCCGAGTCGGCGCGACGCAAGACGCGGTTGATGGAGTGAACAAGCGCTTCCATCTCCGGCCAGTGGCTCACGGAGGTGACCTCCGGAAGACTGCCTTTCATCGCCAGCTCGGTCTCCTCCTGGACATGCCGAAGCGGGAGATTGGTCATTCTCCAGGTCACCATGAAAATGGCAACAATGATGAGACCGATCACCACAAACGCGACCAGAGCGAGGCTCGAGGGGCGGCCAGTATCGTTGATGAATTCGGAAATTTCGTATTCGACGTAGAGTCCGCCCACGACCTGAGCCGGACCGCTGATCTCAGACTCATAGCGAATCGGCGCCAGGATACGCAGCTTGCCGCCACTCTGGGTGTACTCGGTTTTGCGAGAGCCCATGGCTGCATTGATCAGGCTGCTTATCCCCTCAATTTGAGTTCCAACTTGGTCCTTGGGGAGCTTGATCGTCCCTCGGATGTCCACAATCTTTGCTCCTCCCGGAGACACACCAGGCACCATGTCGAGGGCGCTTACGTTGGCGCGATCCAGGGCGAAGGCGTCGGGCGTTACGATCAGCGGTTCATTGATACGAGCAGAGACGCGAGCGATCTCCAAGGCATGAGAGGCCGACATGCGCTCCATGGTGGACTCCGCCTTGGTGAGGAGCGACAGAATACCGCCACCCGGCGCAAGCATGACCAGCAACAACGAACCCGCAAGAAGTCCTGCAAAGCGCGAGGTCCAAGGGATTCGCCCCAGGGACTGGAGCAAGTTGTGGAACACCCGCTCGGCAGCGGAGCGTTTCTCCTGGCCCTCGCCAGGTTGGACGCCTCCAGACACCCTCCTTGCCTCCGAGTCACCTTGGCCGTAGCCCTCCGTGTATCCCCCCCCAAAGCCGCTGCTGCTGAACCCATCCGAGGCATTGGAATCACCCGGTGGGAGAGCGCCAAAGGGCGATTCGCTTTGTGGAGGTGGTGGAGACTGAGGGGTGTAGGCTGTGTCTGCTGCACTCGAGGGAAGTTCGCCAAAGGGGTTTTGAGTCTCTTCTGGAGGCGCACCGAAAGGCGCAGCATCGCCAGGGGGCGGTCCTCCGAAGGCGTGGGGCTCGGGGTCGGAGAAGCCCCCGAATGGGGTCTCTTGAGAGGCAGGGAGAGCGCCAAAGGGGCTGGGCTCATTCGGTGGCTCTTGGCCAAAGCCCGCTGGTGGGGGTGCATGGCCAAAGCCGCCGGTTTGAAGGGGCTCCTCATCCAGGCTCAGTTCGGGCTCCAGGGAGGATTCGGGATGGTGGTACTGGAGAAGGTAATCTCCAATCTGGATGCGTTGTCCGTGAACGAGTGCAGCGTGTTGCACACGCTGGCCCTCGACGATCACGCCATTGGAGCTGCCAAGGTCGCGAATGACAGTGTGGTTGCCCTGCACCTCGAATTCGCAGTGCTTTCGAGACACACGTCGGCTGGGAAGGTGAACCTCATTCGCCGGGTCGCGGCCAGCAACATTGTGGCCAGGAGTCAGTTCAACTTCACCCCGAGTGGTATCCGGACCTTGGAGAAACACCAGCTTCATGTCTGTGATCCCTCGGTGATGGACAGCCGATCGCCGACTTCTGTACCCGTGTTGCGAATGGTTCCGACAGGGAGCTCAATGGCTTTGCGTGCGGATTGGATGTGTCGTGAAACCTTCCACGGCGCCAAACCTTCTTCCATGGCAACAACGCAGTCGTCTCGGTCACTGAACAGAACGTCCAAGCTGTAGCGCATGCCCCACATGTGAACACTCTTGCACGGATCCAAGACCAGCCCGCCACCTGTCTGCGGCTCAGGCCGTCCAAGAAGACCGCGGAGTCGAGTCCAAAACCCCGTGGCAAGGAGGGCTTCCTCCGCCAGCACCGAACCTCGAGTCTCGTTTACAATTTTCACGGTCTTCATCTAGAGGCCGATGGGGCCGCCTCCATAGACGAAGTTCAAGATGACGGGCCCGAAAATCACAATGAAAACTGCGGGCATGATGCACAGAATCAGAGGGAAGAGAATCTTTTGCGCTGCGTAGGCCCCTTGGCGCTCCGCGCGTTGGAAGCGCTGGGTTCGGATGAGGTCCGATTGGGCTCGGAGTACCGGTCCGACAGAGGCACCCAAAATGTCTGCCTGGATCAGCAGGGCGGAAAAGCTTCGCATCTCCTGCATCTCCACCCGCCAGGCGAGGTTTCGGAGGGCCTGTTGGCGCGAGGCTCCGACCTGAAGCTCCCTCAGGAAGAAGGACAGTTCATCGATGAGGGGACTGTTCTTGGCCTTGTCGCAGACCTTTCCAACCCCTTGGACGAAATCGAGCCCTGCCTCCACGGAGAGGGTCAGGAGGTCCATGACGTAGGGCAGAGCTCTACGGATTTTGTTCTGTCTCTCCCGAACCTGTCCATTGAGCCAGGAGTCGGGGAAAATAAAGCCCAACACGAGAATGAGAGCGTCCACCCAGAGCGGTTCACTCCATCCAATCAGCCCTTTGAAAAAGACCACCACAAAGAGCAGAAAAAACAGAATGGACATCAGAAGTTTGTAGGCGAAGAACTCGTTGGAGGTCATCATCCCCGTCATTCCGCCGGACACAAACTTTCGCTCGATGCGTTCGCGGTACCGAGGGGCGCCGATCCAGCTCACGCAGGGCAAAAGCACAGTGTAGAGCGGACGCAAACCATCAATCAGTGGAGAAGCGACATCCGATTCCACGCCTTGCATGGAAACACCGAGGCGCATCTTGACGCGCTCTTCCTCCCCTGTGGGCACCAAGAAGAGAGCCACTACAAACACGGCAGCACCAAAGACGGCCAGATACAGCAGCGCGGGTCCGGGGAGATTCATCGTGGGCGTCAGTCTACCTCAATTCGGTGGAGTTTGGATCACGGGAGTCCCTGAGCTTGAGCAAGGATGGCATGGACCTTGGACGCATCGACGGGAAGTCCGGTGAAGAGCTCGAAGGACAGGGCACCTTGATGGACCAACATCCCGAGTCCTTTCGAGACCCGAAGTCCACGCTCTTGGCAGGCAGAGAGTTGGGGCGGGTTTGGCATCCAGTAGTTGATGTCGCTCCACACAGCGGTCTCGGGAAGTCCATGGATGTCAAAGGACGCCACTGCCGCTTCTGCCCCTGCTCCGAGGCAGTTCACCACCAGTTCCGTTTGGGGGGCATGATTCCGGAAGGTCTCCTCTTGGAGAGGACCCGCAAAAAACTCACAGCCTGTGTGGCTGGGTTGGAGGTGGGCGATGGAGTTCTCAGCCCGGGTCACCGTTCGATTGAGCATCCCAATCTGGGATGCGCCAGCAGCCGCGAGACTGGAAGCGATGGCGCGTGCAGCGCCCCCAGCACCGAGAATGAGACAGCGCTGACCGGCTGCCGAGAGGCCATGCTCTTCTTCGATGGATCTCAGAAAACCCTCGCCATCGGTGTTGTAGCCCGTCAGTGTTCCCTCCACGTTGACAACGACATTCACTGCACCGGCCTCCTTGGCAGCGAGGGTCATGTGGTCCAGAAATGGCAGAATTCGCTCTTTGAATGGAACGGTGAGGTTGATTCCGGAAAGTCCAAGGACCCGGACGGCGGCAGCGACCTCGTCGGCATTTTTGGGGTGGACATCGAAGGCAACATAGACGCCATTGATGCCGTACTCCTCCAAGAGGACGGTGTGCATTTGGGGAGACAACGAATGACGAACGGGATGCCCTACCAGTGCGAAGACACGGGTGTTTCCAGTGATGCCGACGGGAAGCCGATGGCGAGGAGGCTGGCTCAACGCTGCAACACCTCTCGCGTCTGCTGGATGTCGGCTGCAATCTGAGCGACGAGGGCTTCTGCCGATTCAAATTGTCTCTCCGCCCGGATTCGTTCAATGAAATCCACGCGGAGGTCCTGCTCATAAAGGTTCCCCTTCCGGTCAAGAAGGTGGACCTCCATGCAGAACTGGTTTCGACCGAAGGTGGGACGAACACCGAGATTGGCCACAGCGTCGTGGCAGTCCTCTCCCAAGTGGACACGGACGGCGTACACGCCTCGACCTGGGACAAGCTCACTCTTCAGGTCAAGGTTGGCAGTCGGAAACCCAAGATTGCGCCCTCGTGCAGACCCATGAACGACGGTACCGCGGACAAAGTACGGCCGGCCCAGCATCCGAGCAGCAGTGTTGACGTCTCCAGAAGCCACACACTCCCGGATCATTGAGGAGCTCACAATCGCATCGTCGAGACGAACGGCTTCGAGTCCTTCGACAGGGGTGTTGGGAAGAAAGCC
The DNA here is from genome assembly GCA_036021505.1 of Myxococcota bacterium. GTDB lineage: Bacteria > Myxococcota_A > UBA796 > UBA796 > CAJQPC01 > JAYXVV01. Next base: position 42,483 of record JAYXVV010000069.1, read on the forward strand.
TCGGAGCCCCTCGGCTGTGCCCTCTCGACCTCGACCAAACCGGAAGTCGTGGCCGACCACAATGGATTTGGCTTGGAGACGTCGTGCGATGATCTCCTCGGCGAACCAGGCTGCAGGATTCTCTGAGAAGGCACGATCGAACTGCTCCACCACGACCTGGGCAATCCCCGCGTCTTCCAACCAGTGGAGTTTGTCATCCAGACTCATGATTCTCGGAGGGTGCTTGTCCGGCTGCAGAACTCGTCTGGGGTGAGGCTCGAAGGTGTAGACCAGCGACTCCAAACCCAGTGCTTGTGCGGTTCGGAGGTTCTTCTGAATGAGCGCATGGTGTCCGAGGTGCACCCCATCGAAGTTTCCGATGGTGAGGACACAAGGACCCCCTCGATATGCTTCTGAACTGGAATAGACGTTTAGCGCCAAGGCCTTGGACCTCACAATGAGACTTTCTACTTCTCTTGCGAGGTCTGGGCTACCCTGCGACGACGCTTAAATCGCCGGGCACACCGATCACAGGCTTGTGGAACAGGTACCCTTGAAGCAGATGGGCTCCGCATTTGCGCAGCACAATGGCCTCGGCTTCGGTTTCAACGCCCTCGGCCACCATCATGGCACCGGTGGCGTCGGAGAACTTCGCGAGGAGATCCACCAGTCGCTGCTTCCGGAGCTCGGTGTCGCAATTGCGAACAATGGACATGTCGATTTTGATGATTCTCGGTTGGAGATCCGCGAGAATGGAGAGTGCGTTGTACCCTGCACCGAGGTCGTCCACCGCGATGGCGAAGCCCGCCGACTGGAGCTTCTCGATGGCCATCTCCCACTCGTCAATGCCCCGCAGGCGACTGCGCTCGGTGATCTCCAACACACAGCGGTGAGCGTAGGGGAGCAGAGGAGTCAGGCTCTGGATGAGCTGGGCGGGTTCGGCCAGTTGATCGGGGTGGAGGTTGACGAACAGGTGAACGTCTTCGCGAATTTTTTCGAAGTAGGCAGCGGCTCGCTGCGCCACGAGATTTCCGAGCTCATGGAGCATGTTGGAGCGCTCGGCCATCCGGAGGATCGCCACGGGTCCATCAAGAACAGGGTGCGTGGACCGCAGGAGGCACTCGTACGCGTAAACCTCGCTGGTTTCTGCTCGCACAATGGCTTGGAGGGCGAGTTGGAAATGATCGGAGTAGAGGCACTCTTCCAGAACAGCGCGTTCGGATTCCTCCACGGCCCTCTGTTGAGCAATCCGAATGGCTTCCATTCTTTTTACGGCCCCGAAGGCGTCTCGAACCACCTCGCGGAGGCGCGCCGGCTCGAAGGGCTTTTGCAACACACGCAGAACTTCCCCTCGATTGACAGCCTCGACGACAATCGGGAAATCGGTTCTTCCAGTCATCAGCACCCGGATGCAGCCGGGCTGAATTTCCCGGAGACTCGAGAGTGTCCACAGGCCGTCTTTTCCCGGCATATCGTAGTCGACAAGGGCCAAATCAAAGGCCGTATCGGCCGCGTAGCGCAAGGCTTCTGTGCCGTCACTGGCAGTGACGATCTGATGTCCTTCCGACCCAAGGATACGGGTGATGGCCCTGCGAATCAGGGATTCATCGTCTACAACAAGAATGCGTGCCAAACGATCTCCTGCACGATTATACGTCTGCACATACGAAAGTGATCCAATGGGGTGGAGATTTCTTTCTTTTTGGAGAGAAGATGTTTCGAGTTTTACTGGCAGACAAGCTCCCCCTTTCCGTTGTGTCACGTCTTGAGAGTCGAGGTTGTGAGGTGATTGTTTCGCCTGACTTGAAAGACGACACCCTTGAGCAGGCGTTGCGCGATCACAATCCCGAGGTCTTGGTGGTGCGTTCGACCAAAGTGAATTCCGGCCATTTGGACGCTGCTTCAGCACTCAGCTTGGTGGTTCGCGCGGGGGCAGGGGTCAACACCATCGATCTTGCAGCCGCGTCTTCTCGGGGTGTCTATGTGTCCAATTGCCCCGGAAAGAACGCGGTGGCGGTGGCCGAGCTGGCCTGGGCGCACATCCTCAACGCAGACCGACGCGTGGCAGACGGGGTCCATGATCTGCGATCGGGGCAGTGGAGAAAGAAGGTCTACTCGAAACAGGCCAAGGGCATCAAAGGCAGAACACTCGGAATCGTGGGGTTCGGCGCCATTGGACAGGCTGTGGCAAAGCGCGGACACGCCTTTGAGATGGAAATTTTGGCTTTTGACCCGGCACTCACCCCGGAGGCTGCTGAGGGGTGGGGAGTACGTTCTGTGGGATCGCTGGTGGAGCTGGCCTCTGAAAGCGATGTGCTGACGGTACATGTGGGTTTGAATGCCCACACCCGGGGGTTGATCGGCAACGAGGTCATTCAAGCTCTGAAACCGGGTGCGATCGTGGTGAACACCTCGAGAGGCCCTGTGGTGGACGAGGCGGCCTTGCGTCGGGGTATTGAGGAAAAAGCTCTTCGTGCCGGCCTGGATGTCTTCTGCGAAGAGCCGGCCGCCGATGGGTCATGGAAGCCCGATTTGGTGGACCTGCCCGGGGTGTATGGAACCCATCACATCGGTGCCTCAACCGATGAGGCGCAGGAGGCTGTCGCCATGGAGGCCTGCCGCGTTCTGGAGACCTACGCGGATGAGGGCAGCCCTGCGAATTGCGTAAATCTGGCGCGATACACCCCAGCGACGCACTTGCTTGTGATTCGACACCGGGATGAGGTGGGTGTGCTCTCCGGCGTCTTGAATCTCCTCAAAGAAGCCAAGATCAATGTCCAAAATATGGAGAACATTGTGTTTTCGGCGGAAGTCGGAAGTCCTTGTGCAGCCTGTGCACGAATCCAGATTGTTGGTTCTCCCGAGCCACCGATCTTGGAGAGCCTGATGAGCGGGTCAGCGATTTTCGAAGTAAAGCTTCTGAGTCTGGAGGGTTAGCGAATGAGCACTGAACGCATCCACAATTTCTCCGCCGGGCCTGCTGTTCTCCCACTTTCGGTGGTCGAGGAGCTGCAGGAGGCGCTTCCCAATCTCGACGGGACAGGAATTGGGCTGATGGAAATTTCCCATCGCTCCCAAACCTTCGGCGACATTGTGGACTCGGCGATCGCACGACTTCGGCGTGTGCTTGCTCTGCCTGAAGATTATGAGGTCCTGCTCCTGCAGGGAGGCGCATCCATGCAGTTCTGCATGGTCGCAATGAACCTTCTCCGGGGGGGAACGGCCGACTACTTGGACACCGGGACATGGTCCAAGAAGGCTGCGGTCGAGGCCAAAAGATTCGGGGACGCCCGGGTGGTATGGAGTGGTGAGGAGGTGGGCTACTCGCGTGTTCCCTCAAACGAGGAGTGGTCGTCTTCGGATGACGTGGTCTACACCCACTACACGTCCAACAACACCATTTATGGCACCCAGTACCACCGCCCTCCAGAGGCGTCTCGCCTGGTCTGTGACATGAGCTCGGACATTGCCTCGAGGCGCATCGATGGTTCCCAGTTTGACGTCATTTATGCGGGTGCTCAAAAGAATCTCGGTCCCTCTGGGGTGACGGTTGTGGCACTCTCTCCATGGGCTCTGGAACGGTCGGATCCGGACCTGCCCAGCATGCTGCGCTATCGGCTGCATGTGGAGAAGGGCTCGATGTTCAATACGCCCAACACCCTTGGTATTTTCTTCTTGGACCGCGTCTTGGCTTGGATCGAGGACCAGGGCTTGGAGGCGGTGGCTGCACGAAACCAACGCAAAGCCAATGCGATCTATGGCCTGCTGGATTCCTCTGGTTTCTGGAAGCCTCTCGCGGAGAAGAACAGTCGAAGCCAGATGAATGTGAGTTGGCGTCTTGCGGACGAGGCGCTTGAGCCGGTTCTGGTCAGTGAGGCACTCGCCGCGGGTTTCTCCGGAATCAAGGGACACCGGTCCGTGGGGGGCATCCGTGCAAGCATCTACAATGCCTGCCCGGAAGAGAGCGTGCTGGCCTTTGTCGACTTCCTCAAGGAGTTTGAGCGCACACGTGCTTGAGTCGTGGGTCAGGCCTTGGATGGAAGGGATTCCACGTACAGCGACTGGCTGGGGAAGGCGAAATCCACACCAAGCCGCTCTGTGAGTCGGATGATCTCGAGATTGATGGTGGAGCGAACGACCATCTCGTGGTGCCAACCTTCTACCTGAATGTGGAAGTTGACGAACACATCCAGGCTTGAGGGGCCGAACTCGAGGAAATGAACCTCGTAGTTGTCCTTGCGCACCTCTTCTGTCTTCTCGAGGATCTCTTTGACACCGGCGATGAAGGCCTCGATTTTGGCTGTCGGGGTGCCGTAGGTCAGTCCAAGATTGGCTTTGACACGTCGAAATTCACGGGCACCGAGGTTGTCGATCGTGGCATTCACGATGGATGCATTGGGCACGGTCAGCAGTGAGTTGGCTCCTGTTCGGATTCGTGTGGAGCGCAGCCCGACCTCTTCAACCGAGCCGACATTCCCGTTGATGCTGACCAAATCCCCGACTTGAAAAGGGCGATCCGTGAAGATGGTGACGGAGCCGAAGACGTTCGCCAGCGTATCTTTTGCGGCCAAGGCCACAGCGATACCACCGACACCGAGGCTGGCAATGAGGGCTGAAACATTGACCCCGATGTTTTGAAGCACGAAGATCAGACCCACCAGTGCCGCGAAAAGTTTGGCGATTCGGATGGCCACTGGAATCAGTTGATCGTCCATACGCCCTTCCGTTTCTGCAGCGCGTTCCTCGAGCATTCGCCCAAAGACATCGATCAGCCGCATGGACAGCAGGACGACTGCCAGGCTGATCATTCCTTTTGCGGCATAGTAGAGAAACAGTGAGGGCTTGATGGTGAGCTGCAGATCGGACACGCCCCAGAGCAGGACGCCTCCCGTTGTGAGAAGAATGGTTGGGACACGAACTCGGGCATAGAGTTCTGCATCCATGCGGTGTCCTGCGTTCTCGATGGCCTGTCGAATGCGGGCGCCGACCACGGAGTGGGCAACAAATCCAACGAAGAGTCCTGAGAAAATCAGGACCCCGAACCAGAGCAGCTGCCAGGCTCGAAGTCCGAGAAGCAGGGGTTCACTGAAGACCTTCGGGAGGAGATTTTGGAACCACAGGGAAATGCCCGAGAAGGTCTCACGATAGAGTTCGCTGATGGCCGCCATGGACTCTTCCGAGTACCGCCACGATCCATCTTCGGGGATCAGGTAGATTTCGGGAAGTTCAAAGTGCAGGTCGACATGTTCGATGGGCTGTCCGTCTTCCGCGAGCGGTTGTGCATCGTTGGGCAGCTCGTTGAGTTGGATGAACAAGCCTCGAGCATCAAAAACTTGGAGCAGTTGGTTCGCTAGCCGTTCCGCATCGGAGTTTTTGTCGGACGCCAGTTGGAAGCAAAAGTCAGCGTTCGAGGGGTTCTCAGCAGCGAGCCCGGTGAACAGCGAATCGGCAGCTTGGCGGGGTGTGCTGCAGTCTGCGGCGGCATGGGCTGTTGAGCCGATGGAGAGCAGAAGAACAAAGAGGGGGATCAAATGGCGCATGTGAATCAGTCCAGTGCGTGGAGGACGATGCCACCAGCAAGTTTGGGTTCGAACCATGTGGATTTGGGAGGCATGACGCGGTCGGCATCCGCTACCGCGAGGAGCTGGTCCAGTCCTGTGGGGTAGAGGCTGAAGGCCACTGCGGCTTCTCCTCGGTCGACCGCGTCTTCCAGGAATTGCGTGCCACGAATGCCTCCGACGAACTGAACTCGGGTGTCTCTTCGTGGGTCCGTGATTCCCAAGAGAGGATTCAGGAGGGTGTCCTGGAGAACGGCAACATCCAAGCAGTCTACCGGATCACTGCTGGAGGGGCCTTGGAATCGGAGACAGTGCCATTGCCCCTCCAAGTACATCTGAATCTCACCCCGATTGGCGGGAGAGGCTGCATCGGTGAGCGTGACATGAAAGTGTTCGGCGACAGCCGTGAGAAAGGCGTGTGGATCGCGTCCGTTGAGGTCGGCTACGAGGCGATTGTAGGGAAGCACCTGAAGCTGATTCTCTGGAAAAATACCAGCCAGGAAGAAGTTGGAATTTCCTTGTCCGCCCAAGATCTCACTGACCCGCGAAGCAGCCGCCGAGCGGTGGTGTCCGTCGGCGATGTAGAGGTCCTGAAAAGAGGCAAAGGCCTGCTGCCAACGCTCGGTGGAGTGCAGGGGCACTCGTCGAAGTTGATGGAGCACCGCGTCATCGGTTCGTACCTCGAAGAGTGGCTGTTCCTGGAGGACCTCGTCACGGAGACGCTCCACCACCTCAGACTTCTTGTGGATGAGGAACACGAGGCCCGTCTGTGCCCGAGTTCCCAAAATGTGGTCGACTCGGTCTTGTTCCTTGTCGGGTCGTGTGAATTCGTGTTTTTTGATTCGCCCTGAGTCGTACTCCGCCACCGAGCAGGTTGCCATCAGACCGTGTTGAACGTGGTCGCCCATCTGCTGGCTGTAAAGGTAGAAACAGGGATGCTCCTCCTGCACCAATGCCCCTTCTTCGAGGAGCCGCTCGAGTTGGGTTCGCGCCATGGCATAGGCCTCAGGGCTGTGGGAGTCGCTGCCTTCCGGGAGTGCGACTTCAGAGCGTGTGACGTGGATAAAGCTTTGGGGCTTGGCACGGGCAATCGTCCGTGCCTCAGACTCCGAGAGAACGTCGTAGGGAGGTGCAATCACCGCGTCAGCATTGTCACTTCTTGCACGAATTCCAGAAAAGGGTCGAATTTGAGCCATACACATCCTCAGAGAAAGCAAGGAAGCTCCTAGCGACACACGGTCAACAAGGCAAGCCGTTGCACACTTTGAACGACGGATTAGGCGGATAAGACTGCCTCTGGAGCAACGATGGCCCTTCCTGCCTGGTTTGAGAATCTTCTGCACAGCGGAACGGCCGCAGGGTTGTCGGGAATCCCCGCCTTGCAGCTGTCGTCGGACCCGGATCGCGATTGGTTCCTCCGGTTTCTCAGGGTGCACTACACCACACGAAGCCTTTCCCTCTGGCCGGAGAGGATGTGGTCTCCGAAGGCAGGGGCAAGAGAGGGTACAGGGCTTCGTACTCATCTGGAGAGCGTGGTGGTGGGTGGAATTCTCTCCGCCAGCCAGGTGCTTGTGGTGCTTTCAAAAGCCGAATTGGAGGAGGCTGTTGCCAAAAATGGGCCGGGGTGGATTCTTCAAGAAGAACGGCGTCTCACTGCTTTGGTCCGAGGGCTGTTGGAAGAGAACCGTGTTCGTACCCCTATGGGCATAGACGAGCTGAGTGTGCGCCTCGTCAAGGACGGAGACCGTCGGTTTGGGAGCCGACCGTTGAATCTACTGCCCGGTGAGTTTGTGACCGCTTTGCTTCCCAATCGGTACGTCGGTGAAGGGGCCCAAGTGCTCGGAGTGTACGTGCACATCCCGGGTTCATGGGAGGGGTTTCGACCCGTCGCAGCCGTCTCGGAGCATCAGCTGCTTTACACACTGGGCAACCATTGGTTGGACAACTTTCAGCATTTGAGCCTGCCGGAGGGGGCTGTCTACCAGCTGAGTCGAGACAGCGCCGGTCGCTGGATCCACAGCATCCACCCCGATCATCGACAGCATTACCGTCTCCAGAGGACCCAGCAGGAGGGCGCAATGGACGTGGTGTCGTTGATGAATCAAGAGGGACGAGGTCTGTTGGACGTGCAGTTGGTGCCGCTTGGGAGAACACTCGATGGGGTGGATCGCACCTCGACTTTGATTTCTGAAGTCTCGGATTCTTCTCCGGATGGTCTTTTGAGTCTGCAGGAATCGGGGCTTCTGCTGCAACGGGTGCATTTTCCGCAGGTGATGCGAGGCTACGATGTCTACATCAGGGAGGATGGCTCACTGACCACCAGTGCTTCTGCGCCGCTCGCCGTGATCGAGGTTCGGGGGTCCCAAGCTGCGCTCTCCTCGCGTTCCGATCAGGTTCAGCTCAATGGAAGCCCATTGTCTCCAAATCGCTCGCAGACCCTATCGGGAAATTGTCAGATCGTGGTGGGAGAGCATCGTCTCGTCTTCGTGGATCTCAGTGATGTTGAGGCTCCCTCATGGCCGTATGTCGGTGAGGTGAGACGGAGTGGGTGGAAGTCGCATCTCCCCGTTGGTGGGCGGTACACCATTGGCCGATCCATGGCTGCCTGGGTGAGGCTTCCCGATGTCGCCGACAGCCGCAATGTGCGGTGGGCGGATGAAACCAGTACGGCAAGCGTGGATTCTCGCACGGGCACCTTCGCGCGCAAGGACTTCTACACGGACTCGATTATGGTGGCCTCTGAGCATGCGGCTGTTGACCTTCGGGACGGAGCACGGGTTGAGAATCAAGCCCGGCATTGTTCGGTTTTTGTCCGTCGGGACAACGCTGTGATTGCGCTCCTGCCGAGGAAAAAAGCCGGACGTCACCAAATGGAAATTCGGAAAGGCGATGAATTGCTGGTGGGCAACTGCGTTTTTGCGGTGGGAGGAGAGGTTCCGGAATCCGCAGACCCCATGCAGAGTGGTGGCTAACGAAGCTTCTCATGGTACTCTTGGAGCATGATTCGGCTGTTGGTTTTTGGTGCAGGATGGATTGCCTGCGGTTCCGGCCCCGACGGGGCGAGCGGTGACTCTTCCTGCGCTGGGATTGCCGAGACTCGAGAGAAAGACGTTTGTCTGTATGAGCAGCTGCTGGAGATTTCTCCCCAGGAGTCTCAGCGTGTCGTTGACACCGCTCAGAGAATCCAGGATCCCGTGATCCAGAGCGCGGGAGTGTTGGAGTGGATCGCCATGCACAACAAGGCGGTTCCGCTGGAAGAGGGAACCAAGCTGTGTCAGCAGTTGAAGAATTGGGAGCGAACGGCATGCGAGCGACGGCTCTATGCTGCGCATTTGCAGCGATAGCGTGTGGGTCGGGGGAACCCTCCGCGCCCCCCTCCTCTCCGCCAAGCCCTCGTGCTCATGGGGGACCTGAGGGGCCTCCATTGGATGAAAACGGAAAGCCCATCCGCTCTCTTGTGGAGGAGTCCGGATGCAATTCCTACCGGGATGTTCCCGGAGTCTTCGGATTCTGTTTGGTGCAGTGGGCGGGCCGAGGGCAGGGCGATGGCAAGGTGGACAACATGTGCCGCCTCGCAGGAAGCTGGGAGAGTGAGTGCCGCCACGCTTGGGTGACTTCCCGATCCGGCCCGGACAGCCAGTGGTCGACGGAGGAGTTGTTGGCGGGCTGTCCAAACGATGCAGGGGACTGCCGTTTTGAAGTCCTCGACATGCGACCAAATTCCGATGCCAGCAAGCAGATTCAGCTCTGCTTTGAGAATGCCGGAAACTTTGCGGGGGACTGCATCGCTCATGCCTTGGAGCGCTGGGTTCGCACGACGCCCAGTGCGGAGGAGGTCCGCCGAGTGGCCCAACTCACCATTGCACCGGATCGCATTGGACAGTACGTCGCTGCCCTCAAGGTCTGTTTTGGGACCATCGACGAGTGCGTTGGAAGTCCAGCAGTTCGTGGTGAGTGTCAGTCTCGCGTCGGAGAGATTGAGCGGGAAGAGGCCATCTGCACCCGTCTGCTTCAATCGCCGGGGACACCCCAAGTCCCGATGGGCCCGTGACGACGAACCATCTGGACTTCGATCACGGGAGCAGGGCGCAGACCTAAGGCGACACCGGGGTGGCGGGCATTGTGCCAGACCAAATGCCAGCCTGTAGACTTGTCACGAAGGGAGACCCGAACTTCACGATACTGCGGCTGGAGTCGCACTTTGAGTTCAGGCGGAGGCAGAAAGAAGGGACGATAAGGAATTCGGATCTCAACGGGCGTCACACCCATATGAGCGTCGTTCAGCCACACCTCAGCGCCGATGGGATGGGTGTGGATCTGAGCGCGTTGGGCACAGCCTGCCAAGGCGAACAGGAGGGTTGAGAAGAGCAAGGACGTCTTCAGTTGTCTTCTCCCGTCGCGGGTTCGAGCAAGGCGAGGACCTGCTGGAGATTCACGTAGAACTCCGATCGTCCGATGTTTCCTTGAACGATCTCGGTGGAAGCGATTTCGCCGGCGGCTCCGTACTGAATGTCGAGGGCGCCTTCTTCTCCGCTGGAGATGCGGGTCGGTCGTCCTGAGGTGTCGTACAGAAAGCGGTAGATCTTGCCAGCCTGGTCGGTAATGGCGTCGACCTTTCCGTTTCGACCGTAGGTCAATGTCAGGGTTCTTCCGCTTCGGGAAGAGGCTCGTACAAGATTGCCGTCGTCGTCGTATTGATAGGAGAAGCGACGACCGTCCGAGTACATGGCCTGCATGATTTTCGAAAAGGTCGGATGATAAGCCCATCGGACCTTGGACCCATCGGGGTAGGTGACGCTCACCAGCCGGGTTTGCTGATCGTAGTCGTAACGGGTGACTTTTCCTTGAGGGTCCCTCACCTCAAGAGGCTTCGCGCAGCACTCGGAGAGCAGCTGGTAGGTACGCCCCCTCGGACCGTCGATGATGTGGGTGTGCTCCTGCTCATCAAAGCGATGGGTTTCGCTGTTGCCATCGGGAGTTTGGACTCGGACCGAGTAGCGGTGAACATCCTCCACCTGCCAGGAGTAGTTGGTGACGTTCTCGCCGATTTTGAGCGCAGTGACCCAGTCGCGCTCCAAGTCGTAGTTGACCTGGAACGAGGAGCCGTCGGGCTCACGTGCTGCAGTGAGATTGTGTTCTTGGTCGTATCGGTACGCGATTTGCCGCGATTCGGGTCCATTCACCTGCAGCAGGTTGCCCTGGTCATCGTAGCTGTACTGAATTCGGCGATTGGCGGTGTCGAGAATTTCAGCGATCCGGTTGTTCGCGTTCCAGCGGAGACTGAAGGTTCCTCCCTCGGTGTGGGAAACCTTGATCAGTCGCCCGTCGCGGTCGTAATCCAGGCGCATGCCGCGTCGACCGGCATCCGTGAAGGTTCGAAGTTTTCCTGTTCGGTCAAATCCGAAGCGCGTCCCGTCTGCCCGAACACGAAGGTAGGTCCCGTCTTGGCGTTTGGTCAGCCGTTCAGTGCCTCGGTCGTGAGAGATGTACGCCCCGGGTTGGGCGTCGATCCAGGCTCGGGGCAGGCTCATGCCGATCTTGACCCGAAGGTCAGGATTGTCGATGAGGTCGCGTTTGAAATCCTCGTACCAGCGATCCTGACGCATGGTTCCGTTGCTCCGGTCGTCCTCGCGTCGGACGCGAACCAGGCGGTCGATGTAGGCCTCACGAAGAGATTCTTTTGAGATCCCGTCTTTGGTGAAACGCATCACAAAACCGTCGGAGTCGGTGACCAAGATGGAGCCATCGGGACCCTCCTGGCAGACAATGTCGAGGTTGGTGACCCAGCCGTAGCCGAAAACACCTTGGGCGTTGGAGCGGGAATTGTAGTTGCGCGAGATCTCCAGAGGAATACCGGGTTTCTGTACTTTGACCTCAGGAATTGAATAATAAAGGTTGGCGTTTCGGAGGTTGACTTCCTGGGCATCTGCGACCTGCAGACCAAGGACCAATCCGAAAAATGAGACGATTGCGAGGCGCACCAGACCCTCCTTGAAGACAGATCGCATCATACACAGGATAAGCGCGATAAGGTGCACTCATGAAGCGTTGGATCACATGGACTTGCCTTCTTTTGCTCTTCGGGTGCTCCGCAGAACGGCGCATGCTCCTCAAGGACCGGGCGGAGACTTCCCGCCTTGGTGAGTCCGCTGAACTTTACTGGAAGGCCCTTCGGTGGGGCGATCACGCTGCTGCTGCAGCATTCATTCAGGGTTCGGAGGCGCGCCTGGCCTGGCTTGAAGAAGCCAGCGGTTCCGGTGCACGTCAGTACCGAAGCGCCGAGGTCATCAGTGTGGAGGCGGGGCCAGTCCTCGAGTTGGATCCGCGGGGCATCCAACGCGAGGGTCAGGTCATCACCCGAGTGGTCTACTACACGCTGCCGTCTCAAGTCCTGAAGAACGAGATGGTGAAGCAAGAATGGGTCCGCAAACCGACGGGTTGGTTCATTCAGGATTGAGCGCGATCGCGATGTCGCTGTCCCCCCGCTCGAAAGGACCCAGGATGGCGGTTTTGATGTCGGCTTCGGACGTGGTCATGGGATCGCCGTCTGCATCAATACGGGCTCGAATCCAGAATTCCTCAGGCCACTCCCCTCCCATCGGCATGTTCGCTGCGCTCATGCTGAACTTCATGGGAAAGCTGAATTGAGGAAAGCGCACCGCAGCGAGCGGCGGACCGCCATCGACCGGAGCGCGGAGGGCGGCCACAAACAAAATGCCCGTCTCTGGGATGATCGCAGGATTGTCGAACTCCACAGTCCCCGAGGCATGAACCTCGACATCTCGGGCAGCTTCGATCTCAGCGATCATGCCCCGAGCAAAGGCAGCCTCCTGGCTGTCTGAAGCCAATGCGTCCGTTTGGGTCAGGTGCACAAGGGCCTCGTCGTAGCGATTCAGTGAGGCGTAGGCTACGCCCAACCACCAGTGGACTTCGTGGTCGTCAGGGTGGTTTTCCAGCACAGGAATGATGCGCTCCAGTGCCCGGTCTGCCATGCCCACCATCACAGCCATTCCTCCAGAGTAGACGGTCATCTTGGGGTGACCCGGAGAGCTCTCCTCAGAGCGCATGACGTAGTTCATGGCGGTGGGAAGATCCCCATCCAGCAGAGCCCGCCGAGTCAGGACAACAAGTGCTCCGATGTCCGCGGGGTCCTCTTGGAGGGCTGCTTGGGCAGCCTCAAGCTCTTTCTGAACTTTCCGATTCTCGAGACGGGCAATGGTCTCGGGATCGTCCATTCGCTCTTGGCTCTCTTGCTGGACAAGCTTGATGCTCCCTCCAATGAAGAGTGCGGAAATCAGGAGAGTGAAGGCCCAGACGCCCTTGGAACCCTTGGGGGTAGCTGCGGTTCGCGAATGGCCCAAGGCTTCCAGTTCCGCCAAGACTGCTCGCCCTCGGTCCAGAAGCTCCTGACGTTCCTCGGCGGCTGTGGCCTTCTCCAAGAGGGGCTTGAGCGTCTTTTTCTCCGCCAGCAAGGCATCAATTCGTGCCTGTCGCGACTTTTTCTGCTCATCGCGCTCATCATCGAGCCCTCGGATTACAAAGAAGGCCACTGCAGCGGCGAGAGCCGTGATGAGCAGGGGCAGTGCCATCGGGTCATTGGGACTCATTCGTCCTCCTCGAGGTCAGCCAACAAGGTCTCCGTGAGGAAGTCACCGCCAGAATCCTCGTCAGCGTCCTCACTGCGACCTCGGAGAAAAAGTCCGACAATGACCACACCCGCTAGCAGGGCAAAGATGGGTGCTGCCCACGCAACAAGCCCAAGCCCGGCCATTGGAGGAGCCAGCCGCACGGCATCGCCGTGTTGATCGATGAAAAAGTCCACGACCTGCTCGTCGGTATAGCCCTGTCGGACCAACTGTTCGATTTGACGCATCATGGTCCTTGCTGCTCCACTCGTGGATTCAGCAACCGACTGGGATCTGCAGACCGGACAACGGAGGCCTTCACCGAGGCTCTGTGCGCGGGTCAAGACCAATGTTTCGTCGGTGAGGGGTGGTCCAAGAGGGGGCTCGAAGAGTTCTTGAGTGCTGACCTCAGGCTCCTCGGTCGTCTTGAGGGCTGCAACGACTCGGCTGGTCAATTCCTCGTATCGAAGCAGCGGTTGGGCCACTTTGTCCACGATGACGCCGTTGGCATTGATGAAGTAGGTTTCCGGAACTCCGGTCACGCCATAGGCATCGGCCACCGCTCCCCCGACGTCGACCACAGTCGGATAGCCGCTGCCTGCCCAGCCGAGGTAGTCCTTGGCTTTCTGGACGTCATCGTCGTAGAGCAACCCGAGAAAGACGACTCCTTGCGGTTGGAATTGTTCAGCAGCCTTCAGGAGATTGGGGTGCTCTTGGGCACAAGGCTGGCACCAGGTTGCCCAGAAGTTCAGCACGATGGCTTGGCCTGAATAATCCGCGATCCGCACGGTTTTTCCATCGAGATCCACGAGTTCGAAGGCAGGGGCTTCTGTCCCGATGATGCTCTGAGCCAGGGTCTCCAAGGCCTCAGCCTGTTGAGTGGCTTTGTCTTGTTCAGCTTGGACCTTATCCCGAATCATACCGACGCTGAGAAGCGCCACAAGCGTTCCAACGCACAGGAGTCCAACGGCAAAGACCCGGCGGTTCATGCCGTGCGCTCACTGGGCCGAGGCCAGGCTGCAACGAATCCACCAGCAACCATGATGAGGCCACCGAGCCAGAGCCAGCGCATCATGGGCTGAACAATCACGCGGACGCTTGCGATCTGGACGCCATTGCTCTCATCAACCCGCAGCAGGGTGATGTAGAGGTCTTCTTTGAAGCCCGACCGGACGGAGGGCGTTCCGATTTTTTGTCCCGCCATTTTTCCAGAGATGTAGGTGTTGTCTCGGGGACTCAAGGAGTCGATGGCGACCCCATTGCTGAGGACGTCGATGTGGGCGACATCGGAGGTTCGGTGGGGTTGGACCACGGTTTCGCTGTGGGTGTAGGACAGCTCGTATCCAAACACCTCTTGGGGCGTGTTCTGAGTCAAGGCGGCCCGTGTGTCTTGTCGGTGTGATTCAGCACTTGCAAGACTCACAGCGAGCAGGAACACGCCCAGGTGGGCAATGTGACCCCCGATGCGGCGGTGGTCTTTGGTCAGGGAACGAACAAAGGCGGTAGGGAGCGCCTCGCCCTTCTTGCGTCTTCGGATCCAGGCGGGTCGAAAAATCTCTTGCAGGCTCACATAGGAGGCCATCCCGGCGACAAAGTAGGTCATGAGCCCGAGCGGGGAGCGCAGTCCAAAGGCAAAGGCCAGGCCGACCAGAACGAATCCTCCCATCAAAGAGCGTCCGAACCGATTCCAATTTTCGGGTTTGGCGCGACCCCACGGCATGTTGGGTCCTACCGCCATCATGAAGAGAAGGAGGATGCAGATGGGGGCACTCACAACATCGAAGAAGGGGCGGCCGACCGAAATACGGTCCCCTG
>JAYXVV010000070.1:0-6818 GCA_036021505.1 Myxococcota bacterium
CGCAACATACCCACTCGGCTGGTAGCACTCGATGTCCGTACTGGTGGCATCGCCGTATCCGTCCGAGTCGGTGTCCGCGAACCAGGTACTCGCGTCCAGCGCGGAGTCCTCGTCGACGCTCCCGTCACAGTCGTCGTCATGCCCGTCGCAGTATTCATCCGCACCGGGATTGGTGGTCGACTCCCCATCGTCGCAGTCCGTGTTGTCCGCAACATACCCACTTGGCTGGCTGCACTCGTGATCCGTACTCAGAGGGTCACCGAACCCATCGGCGTCGGTGTCGGCGTACCAGGTGCTGGCATCCACTGCCGAGTTCTCATCGGTGACACCGTCACAGTCATCATCGTGACCGTCGCAGTACTCGTCGGCCCCTGGATAGGTGTCGCCATCTTGGTCGTCGCAATCCGAGTCATTCTCAACGTAGCCTGTCGGCTGAGTGCACTCGATATCGGTCACGGCGGTGTCGCCAAACCCGTCCGAGTCGGTGTCGGCATACCAAGTCGTGGCGTCAACGGCGGAGTCCTCATCAACACTGCCGTCGCAGTCATCGTCATGACCATCGCAATACTCGTTCGCACCGGGGTTGGTGGAGGCCTCCGTGTCATCGCAGTCGGTGTTGTCGGCGACGTAGCCGCTGGGCTGGTAGCAGTCGATGTCCGCGACCGAGGCATTTCCAAAACCATCTGAATCGGAATCAGCGTACCAGGTAGCCACGTCGAGGGATGTGTCCTCGTCGATGACTCCGTCGCAGTCGTCGTCATGACCGTCGCAGTACTCATCGGCAAGGGGGTAGGTATCGCCGTCTTGGTCATCGCAGTCTGTGCTGTTCGTCACAAAACCGGTGGGTTGGTAGCAGCTCTCTTGAACCACACCGGGGTTGCCGTAGCCATCCGAGTCGACATCCGCGTACCAAGTCGAAACGTCTAAGGCATCGTCCTCGTCAATCTGCCCGTCGCAGTCATCGTCGTGGCCGTCGCAATACTCCGTAGCACCAGGAAAGGCGGCAACATCCGAGTCATCGCAGTCGGTGGAGTCCAAGACGTAGCCGGCAGGTTTCGAGCAGGCATTCTGCGAAACGTAGAAATCGCCGTAGGAGTCCGAGTCACTGTCTCGGTACCACGTGCTCGCGTCCGCGGCGTCCCCCTCATCGGCCACGCCGTCGCAGTCATCGTCGATCCCGTTGCAGACCTCGTCAACGCTTGGATTGACGGCTTCGTCAAAATCATCGCAGTCGTCTCCACCAAGAGCCACGTCGATAAAGCCGTCGTTGTCTTTGTCACCGTAGACGACCTCGAACAGGACCGAATCACTGGCCGTGGCACCCAAGGCATCGATGACCGTAACGTCGAGCGAATACAGTCCGAGATCGAGATCCAAGAGGTAGAACTCCGCGGACCCATCGGAGTTCGGCTGGGAGGGCGGATGACCCAGTGCGGCAGCCCCGCCCCATTGAAGTTCGAGGTCATTCAGGTCGTGCTCATCGGGATCCTCAACCTGCAGAAATACCCGAGCCGCACCGCCAAAGACAACCTTGTCGTTTTCCTCCGGCACCAAAAGCGTTGCCGTAGGGGGCTCGTTGGGTTTCACGGTGAAGTTGACGGTGTCACTCCCGTTGTCTCCACGTGGATCAATGGCCGTGAGCGTGATGGTGTAGTCCCCAGGGTCCAGGTACTCTCCAAGGTCGAGATTCACCTGATCCCCACTGATGGTCTGCTCGCCCTGAAGATCCCCATCGGGGCTAATCTCCCACTGAACCTGCAAGTTGGCCATGGGATCCTCTTTGTCTCGCACAGTCGCCGAGAGAAAGACTTGTTCCCGTTCCCGAAAGATTTCGCCGTCAGACGGCTTACTAAAAACCACCTCCGGAGGGGTATTTTTGACCGAAACACTATTGTCGACGCACCCCACCCCGGAGACACCAAAACCCAGCGTCCCAATCCAGAGTAATCCACGTCGCGTGTGTGCCATGACGTTCATGATGCTCCAGCATACCTGTCGGATGGGAAGAACCCAACTCCCAAATCAATCGGATCAACCGGTACACGACATTAGGGCTTGGCCGTACATCTTATTCGGTGGACGCGGCCTGCTTCAACAAACGATGGAAGTGGTAGACACCGTCCTCATGACCTGGCGCATAACGGCCCCCTGGGTACAACCGAGACCGGACGCCGACCTGTACCGCCTCGACGACCGCCTCGTCCTCCATCTCCACTCTCCCCAACTCCACTCCTGCACCCGACTTCCGGAGCGCAGGGCGCCACACATACGGCAGAAAACGCACCCGTGTCCGCGAACAGGTGAGTGGTTCGACCACATTCACGGAGAGGCCCCAGGGATACACATTCACCATGACGTTGGGAAACAGGTGAAAATACCATGCAGCCACCCGAAGCCCCGCTTCCGGGTGCCCCTCGGGGATTTCAAAAAGTGAGGGCTCCCTGCTGAGCGCAATCTGTACCGATCCCCCTGCAAAATTCTCGAGTCGGTAGTCACGCGTGTCGATGGCTGCAGCCAGCGACTTGTGCACATAGGGTACATGGAAACCCTCGAGGTAGTTCTCCACGTAGAGTTCCCAATGAGCGGACACCTCAAACTCTTGGACACCCGCTCTTTCCAGAGAAAACTCGTGGAGCGGCAAAAAACTCAGGCGCTGTTCGACCGGGTCGATCCACTCTGCGAAGCCCCCAGTCGGCTCCAGCTGGACGAAGCCTAGGGGGCCCCAACGATGGATCGGTAGGCTCGTGAGGTGATCGGTGTCTCGCGGGAAGTCACGAGCCAACTCAAATCCTGGAGCCTCCGCGAGGCGTCCATCCAGGCCAAAGCGACGCCCATGATACGGACACCGAAGGGATTTCGACAGGCCCTCCGCTGGGCAAATCAACATTCCTCGATGGGTGCAAACGTTCGAGAGGCAGCGAATCACGTTCTCGCGGTCCCTGGTAAGCACGAGCGGCTCATCGAGGTAGCCCGGCAGCACTCGGAAAGGCGAGTGACTGACCCCCTCTGACAACTCGGGAAGCAGATGAAATGACTGCAAGAACAGGCCTTCTTTCTGGTGTTCCAATCGTTTCTTACTCGAGTACCGCTCTCCAGTGGGTGTACTGGCAGTTCGGATGTCATCCTGCGGATTCATTCCACCCTCCTGAGTTGTGGCCACTCTCCACCATCCTGAAAGGCATGTAAGGAGACGAGGAGGGCCGGAATGTCCACACCGCGAGGAACGGGCCCGACCTCCGTGGCGACTCTTCCCAACTTTTCCGCTGCGCGTCCAAGCAGATAGCGAGAGCCACGCTCCTGGCCCATGTGGTGCTTGAGTACGAAGGCAGCGGCTTGAATCAAGCCTTGGCTCAATGTGTGGAGCCAACTTCCCCTCTCCAGCTCGTGCCAGATGGCTTCGAAACTTTCGTGACTCTCCCAATAGAAGCGGTTGTCAAACAGGTCGAGGCCGCGGAGCCAGATTCGGTCGCACTGCCACGGCTCCACAGGCTGCCACGGAGCATGCTCAGGCGCCTCCCCGCCGGTGTACATGTGGCCCCCCTCGTTCCGAAAGGGATGTGGCTGGAGGCCTGGGACGTAGCGATAGGGCGGCAGTGACCAATCACTCACACGCAGCTGAGGTGGCTCCGTTGGTGGGGGAATCTCTGAGAGCATGCTTGAAGCCTATCCTCTTCAAGCTGAGCCTCAAGATTCGACCAACTCCCCTCGGAGGGAGTTCACAAAGCCGCGCGTAATTCTTACGGGCACCGTGCGCCCCACGAGCTCCATCGACCCCGGGAAATTGACCATCTTGAACGTACCGGTCCGGCCGCACACGACGTCCGGATCCCACTTACTGGCGCCTTCCACCAACACATCCATCACCTCATCCTCGAGGGCATGATTCTCCTCGATCTGGATGACGCGTTGACGGGCCTGAAAACGACTCAGACGTTCACTGGCGACCTCGGGAGGCACAGCGTCTTTCTCAAGCTTCAGTGCTGGAGTCCCGGGCCGAGGGCTGTATTTGAAGGAGAAGGAGGCATCAAATCGAACTTCTTCCAGCAGGGACATGGTGGCCTCGAAGTCCTCCTCCGTCTCTCCAGGAAAGCCCACAATGATGTCTGTGGTCAGCGAGAGGTTGGGACGAGCAGCCTTGAGATCCTCAACCAGCTTCAGGTAATGCTCCCGGGTGTAGAACCGCTTCATCCTGCGCAGCACCCGACTCGACCCCGACTGCACCGGCAAGTGCAGGTGGGAGGTCAGTTGGGGCAGATCGCGGTAGGCCTGCACGACGTCCGGACCCATGTCACGAGGGTGCGATGTGGTGTAGCGGATGCGTTCCACGCCGGGCTGTTCGGCCACCGCATAGAGCAGCTCAGCAAAGGTGCGTTCATTGCCGACCTTGAGTCCGTAGCTGTTTACATTCTGACCGATCAGGGTGATCTCTCGGATTCCTCTCGCCGTGCACGCACGAACCTCCTCGAGGATCTCCTCAGAGGCGCGGCTGACTTCCACTCCTCGTGTGGCTGGCACAATGCAGAAGGTGCACTTGTTGTCACAGCCCTTCTGGATGGTGACGAAGGCCCCTGTTGAGGTCTCTGCAGCGGGATCCAAATCCCGCACAAAGGCGTACTCATCGAGGTCCATAAAGGCGTTGGCCAAGACCCGCTCCTTGCCCGCTCGAGCCACCAGGCTCTTGATCTTTGGGACTTGATCCGGACCGAGTACGAGGTCGACATCTCGCCGATACTTGCGGAAGAGACGCTCTCCGTCGTACTGCGCCATGCACCCTGCGATCCCAATTCGCACACCCTGTTTACGGAGATGCTTCACCTCTCCAATAAACGAATGCAGCTTGTGTTCTGGCTTCTCGCGGACCGAGCAGGTGTTGACCAAAATCACATCGGCTTGCTCGGGATCCTCCACCGAGACGTAGCCATCCTGTCCGAGCAGGGCGCGCATCTTGCCGCTGTCATACTCATTCATCTGACAGCCAAAGGTCTTGATGTAGACCTTTTTCTCTGGAGTGGACTCGGACATGGGACCTCGAAGCCGCGAAGTAGCCGGGGGAGCCGATCAAAGCAAGCCGGCCCAGTAAGCTACTCCCCTTCTGCTGGGAGGAGTCGCCGGGCTCGGATGTCTTCTCGCGGGATGGAGACGATGTCCGCCATGAACTCCGGTGTCTTCAGCGGAACAGCGATCTCAGCGACCGTTCCCCAAGTCTCAATCGCCCATTGGTCCATCGCCTTGCGAGGAATTTCCCGCTCATCGCCCGTCCTTCTCCACATCACCACATAGGGAATGGGCCCCTCACCCTCGCATTCGTTGTCCATGATGGTCAGACAATCCCAGAAGGCTTCAATGTTGACGTAGTTGGGACAGCGTGTCTTGGGACAGTAGCGCCCCCCAGTGTAGGGAATGGCCTCCCGAAATGAACACACCACACCCTCAATCTCCTCGAACTCCTTCTGGATGGCTTCACCGATGATCCACCCCGCCCTTGCCGACATCGGGGGTGGGAGTGGCTTGTGCTTCCAGACCGAGGCGCTCCAGTACGACCGCGCAACAAAGGCCACCACCACGAACGCCAACAGGCCCGGTCTCCACCTTGCCCATCCCCGCTGAATTCCCCGCTCAACCAGCAAGGTCGTGCCAACAATGCCCCGCGCCACCAGCAAGCAGACAATGGGGAGCAGATTGTAGCTGTAGCGCTCCTCAGCCTGAGCTGCAGCAAGAAAAGGAAGCGGCCCCAAGGCCAAGATCAGGACAAGGCCTCCTCGCCAATCCAACAACCCCCAAATCCCCCTAAGACCTCGACGCTCCTTGGGATCTCCAAGTCCAACTCCGAGCACCCCGATCCAGGCAGCGGCGAGCAGCAGTGTCCAGGAAAGTGCCGAGGTATTCAGTGCTCCGAGAACCAACTGAACGCTCTCGCCCAAGGCTCCCGACATGTTCTCCCTCAACACCTCTGACGGTGCATCCCAGCTCGGACTCGCCTGGACACCATCCATGGTGTCCACTGAACCTTTCAGGATTCCCTCGGGAACGGCTTCATTGAGGGTAGAGAGTCCGCCCCAATTGAAGGTTCGAAAAATCCCCCACCAGGTCAGCCCGGCGCCAGCGACGTACCCGCTAAACGCAAGCATTCTCGTCCGCCACCCTGACGCGAAAAGCAGGACGGCAAAGGCAGCGGGCAGCGCATGAAACAGGGTCGTGAAGTGGGCCGTCATGGCGAGTCCGCCCGCCACACCTGCAATCGGTCCCAGCCACCACCAACGCGCGGCGAGAAGCCCTGCCCAAAGGCTCAGGGGAATCACAAAGGCCACCGTGGGATCCACACCAAAACGCCAGCTCGCCTGTACCAGAAACGGACAGACAGCACTCATCAGCCCGGCACCAAAACCCACTGCACGGGACCCCATCATCCGCCCGATTCCGTACAGCAAGAGCGGTGTGAGAAGATGGGCGAGGTGATTGACCAAGTGGCCCGCGAGCGCCACGCTCCCCGTCCATGCCATCGCCAGCCCTGAGAAGAGCACATAGGTCGGCATTCGCTGGGCTTCCAGGTAACCGTAGTCCCCATCACTCCACGCAAGGATGTTCGCCGCCCATGCGCCACTGTCGGGTCCCTCGAGAAGCGGATCCGCAGGGCTTGCCCAGAAAGGAAGGGAGGGATCGCCATCCATTGGCCATACGGTGAGCCCAACGAGCAGCAGGAACAGAACAGCGGCTGCGTCCAAAATAAATGGGGCGGCTTTCGACTGCTCTGAGAAGAGCCGCTGGATTTGGTCTCGAAGCCTCGTCACGACTTGATGCTAACCCGAGTGCACACCGAT
>JAYXVV010000071.1:0-57974 GCA_036021505.1 Myxococcota bacterium
CACCCGTACATCAAGGAATACAGCTTCCGCCCCTAAGGCAGTGCCTTTCGCATCAACAGTGCGTCCTCGCCGTCTCGGTAGTAGGAGGTCCGTCTGCCCACCTGTTTGAAACCTGCGGAGTGATAGAGCGCTCGCGCGGGGGCGTTGCTGGCTCGAATCTCGAGAAAGACCACCGATGCGCCCTTGGTGGAGCACAGGCTGTTGAGCAGGGCCCGTCCCAAGCCTCGGTTCCGGTGGGTTTTCTGCACCGCGATTGTCAGCAACTCGAGTTCATCGAGTGTCTGCCAAGCAAGAAGGTGTCCTACGGGCCTCTGCTCGAGCTCTGCGACCAAGAACACAGCCCGAGGGTTGCTGAGTTCTTGGGTGAGTTGAGAGAGCGTCCACTGGGTTCCCATCGGCTCTCGGCTCTCCAGTGCAGCCATGGCTGCCAAGTCGGTGGGACGGGCAGCTCGGATCATTGGGAGCGCGTTCCAACGCGTCGGATGGACAGTTGGTCCCGCCGCTCGGCAATCCAGCCCACGTATTTCTGCCTGTAGGTCAGTTCCCACTCGGGTGAGTCGACTGCAATCTCTGCTCGCAGGGAGCGACCGAGGTTTCGGGTCAGGTAGCGTTCAGCGGTCATACGGCGCTCAAGGAAGCGGTCCAGGGACTCCTCCGTGAATCCCCAGGTCTCCATGAACATCGTGGAGCGCTCACCCAAATTGGCGATCAGCTGCTGTCTTCGAGCGACGACCTCGGATTCACTGGGCACATAGAGCGGCCGTGAAGCGGCCAACTGCTCCAAGACCCGCCGGTCTTCGAGAAGACGGAGAATGTCCGGTTGAGGAGCACGCAGCGGTGGAGGTTCGATCGGGTCAAACTCCAAGAGCTGTGCCTCAATTCGAAGCTCGGCCTCCGTCACGATGGTGTCGTTGACCACCGCTACAATCCGATCGATCTTGGTCGGGCCCGGATCCACGCCGAGTGGCGCAAACAGGGACAACGTGAGGAGGCTTGCCATCATCGCCGGAAGCATTACACGGATTCAGCACCCTCGGGAACAAGCAGTTGATTGAAGTCCAGGAAATGACCAAACGGTATGGACCGTTTACCGCGGTAAATCGCATCAGCTTCTCGGTGGAACGCGGTGAGGTTGTTGGGTTCATCGGTCCCAACGGAGCGGGCAAGACCTCGACCATGCGGGTCCTCACGGGCTTTCTTCCTGCGACCGAGGGGCGGGTGCAAGTGGCCGGCCACGATGTTTTTGACTCTCCCAAAGAGGTCAAGGCGAAGGTTGGGTACCTCCCAGAGACACCGCCGCTCTACACGGAACTGACTGTGGGGCACTACCTCCGATTTGTTTCAGAAATACGAGGTGTCACGCGCTCCAAGAGGCTTTCCCGAATCGGTGAGGTCATGGAGAAAGTGGGCCTCTCGGGGTGGGAAGACCGGATCTTGGGAAGCCTGTCTAAGGGCTACCGGCAGCGTGTAGGCATTGCCCAGGCTTTGGTGCACGACCCTGAGGTGTTGATTCTCGATGAGCCCACCTCCGGTTTGGATCCGGTCCAAACTCAGGGCGTTCGAAGGTTGATCCACGATCTTTCCGGTGACCGAACCATTGTGTTGTCGACCCACATTCTCAGTGAGGTTGAGGCTCTCTGTTCTCGGGTGATCATGATCGACCGCGGCGTGCTGGTCGCCGACGGCAGTCTGCCAGAGGTACGCCAGGCTGCGGGTGGGGACCACTACCGGTTGCGTCTGGAGTCGAGGCAAGGACCGCTCGAGGATCTCGGCATGGTGGCTGCTGCTGTTGGGGGGCTGCCAGGGGTGGATCAGGTGGCGCCTCGCGCAGACGGTTCGCTCTCTGTGCAGGCGAGTGCAGGACATCCGGGGGACGCGTTGTTGAGTCTGGTTGCCGATAGAGGATGGCGGATTGTGGAGCTTCGAACCCACCGTCCCTCTCTCGAGGAGGCCTTTCTGGCGTTGGTTGGGAGAGAGCAATGAGTGGTGCCGCCGCGATTTTTTGGAAAGAGTTGCGCGTCTACTTTGTGAGTCCGCTTGCCTATGCTTTTTTGGTGGTCTTCCTCTTCTTGTCGGGGTTGTTTTTCTACATGGGAATCGCCGTGACTGGGGAAGCCTCCCTTCGCGTCATGATGGGCAACATGGCCGTCTCCCTGATGTTTCTGCTTCCCATGTTGACGATGCGGCACTTCGCGGAAGAGCAGAAGCGCGGAACTTTTGAGCTCCTGATGACCTCGCCGATCTCACTGCCCGGCTTGATTTTCGGGAAATGGTTGGCGTCGCTTGCCCTCTGCACCATCATGCTGGCTGGCACCTTCTTGTACCCTGCGATCCTGGCCTACTACGGGGAACCGGACTGGGGCATCATCTGGACCACCTACCTGGGACTCTGGCTGTGCTGCGGGGCCTTCTGCGCCGCTGGACTCTTTTCCTCTTCGCTCACGGATGACGCTGTGGCAGGAGGGATGGCGGGAGTGCTGCTGCTCTTGCCCTTCTGGTTGCTTGGCTCGGTGGAGAGCTTTGGAGGAGAGGCGCTCAGCGCGTTCTTCGAGCGGCTCGCTCTGCTCCCGCACCTTCGGTCTTTCTCGCAGGGGGTGGTGGACACTGCGGACCTCGCATACTTCGCGGGCTTTATCGCCATCTTTTTGTTCCTGACGTATCGCAAGCTGGAGTCACGAAGATGGCGCTGACTCCCAACCAGAGACGCAAGCTCGCCCACGGCTCCAACGCCCTTGTGATGACCACGTTTGTTGTCCTGCTCATTGGGGTGTTGGTGGGCATTGCGGACAGAAATCGTCTGCGCTTCGACTTTTCGTCAGACTCCGCAACCGGCTTGAGTTCAGAAACGCTCCAACGGCTGGAGATGCTCAACACCTTGGAAGCCGAGGTACGAATCACCGCCTTTTCTCATCAAGAAGGCAAGACGGGGAGCTATTTCAAGAATCGAGCACTCAAGGATTTTCTTCAGACCCTGGGCTACGCGTCTTCGCGACTGGAATGGGAGCTGGTGAATTTCGACCGAGAGAGGCTCACCGCAGAGGCTTTCGGGGTGAAAGAATACGGTCGGATGGTTCTTCAGAAAGTCGAGTCCGATCGCCCCGAAGCGCAGTGGGCTCGGGTGGACATCCGGGCACGCGATCTCTTCCGGACCAGTGGGCGAGGTGCGGAGCGCCGGCACGAGTTCTTGGGCGAATCGGTTGTGAACCGGGCGCTCTCGCAGCTGCTGAGTGACCAGAAGCAGACGATCTACTCCTTGGTGGGGCACCGGGAACGAAACCTCAAGAACACGGACGGCGATGGGCTCTCGGGGCTCGTCGAACTTCTCGGGCAAGAAAACTATGAAGTGGTCTCACTGAACCTGTTTGAGAGCACTGGCGAGACAGGGGGGGTTCCTCAGATTCCAGAGGATGCAGACGGACTGATCATTGCGAGTCCGAGAAGTCCACTCTTGGATGCGGAAGAAGCGGCCGTACTCGATTTCGTGGGTCGAGGGGGCTCGGTACTGATTCTGCTCGACCCCGGCGCAAGTGTACCCAGTCTGCTGACTCGACTGGACATTGGCGTGCATGACGGTGTGGTCATGGACGAGAAGCTTGTCTTTCCGTACAACGATCGGCCGGTTCCTCGGTACCGCAGCCATCCGGTTGTGGATGAGCTGGAAGAGGAGCAAGTCCTCACCGTGCTTTCGCACATTGCCCCACTGCGTCCACCCGGGGATGCACCCCCGTGGCTGAAGTGGGCCTCCATTTTGGAATCGTCTCGGACAGGGTGGATCGAGAGAGGCGGGGAGTCGCGAGGGGGCGTCGCGGTCTTCAACCCCGAAGTCGATGTGTATGGCCCGACTCAGCAACGGCCATCGGCACCGATCATGGCCTTGGCACTGGATTTGAGGGCGGAGGGCAAGAGCCTGGCGAGCCCTTCCTCCGGCGGGGCGCGCCTCCTTGTGGTGGGTGACTCCAACTTTGCCACCAATCAGGTGCTCTCGGAGGGCCCCGGGAACGGTCCTTTTCTCATCAACTCCTTTCGTTGGTTGCTCCGGGACGACGATCGCCTCGGTGGAGTTGCCGTGGGAACCCAGCTGCGTCGTCTGACGCTCACCAGCGAGGATCATGCTCGACTGAGGTGGCTGGTGCTCGGCCTCATGCCATTTCTCACGGCCTTGGCGGGCACGCTGGTGTGGTCTTCGAGGAGGGGACGCTGATGAAGGAGTTTCGCTGGACAGCACTCGTGGGGCTGGTCTTGCTTCTGGTCTGGGGAGGCAGCGTCCTTCTCGAGCAGGATGCGCACCCAGAGTCGGAGGGCGCCTACGTCGCTGTGGAGTCTGAGGAGCTGTTTCGCTTTGAAAAAGAAGAGGTGGTCCGCGTGGAAATTCGAAGACCAGCGGACACCTTGGTCCTCAGTGATTCAGTGGATGGCTGGCGGGTGGAGCCCGGTGGTTTTCCGGCGTCCCGTTCCATGGTGTCTCGAATCAAGCACCAGCTTCATGATCTGGATGCTCGGGCTCGGGTGGTGGAGGATGCCGAAGAGCCGGCTCTCTATGGATTGGGGGAACAGGCCATTGAAGTCAGTGTGTCCATGCGAAATGGTGAGGTGTTGCGGTTTGCGGCAGGCGACCCCAATCCCACCTCTGTGAGTTTCTACATTCGTCCGCTCCCCGGGGATGTCATCTACACCGTGAAGAAGTCAGCGGTGGATTTCTACAGCTTTGATGCCGCGAGTTTTCGAGAGCCCCGGTTTGCGACCCTGAGCAGCAGGGATGCGGTGCGTCTCGAGGCGGATCTTCCCGGAGGAAAACGGTGGGTCATGCAGAAAGTAGGAGAGGACCGCTGGGAGCTTTCCGAGCCGATGGCCCTCGAGATGGAGATGGACCGGGCACGCGGCCTTCTGGGACGCCTTGGCGCATTGAAAGCCAAGGAGTTCGTCCAGGAAATTGAGGGGAATGCTACGGAGGAGTTGAAGCTCTATGGACTCGATGATCCTCAGGCTCGTTTTCGGGTGAGCTTCGGAGCTCGAGACCCCCTGGAGATCGTCATCGGTCGTGGCTTCACTGACGAGGATGACAACACAGTGGCCTACATGAAGGTTGTGGGGGAGAGTACGGTCTATCTTGCGAAAGAACAACTGCTGGATGAGTTTTTGGCGGATCCGACCGCGCTCAGAAACCGGTCATTCATCGGAATGGGTCCGGACGATGTGCGCCGGGTCGAAATTGCCTTGGCGCCGCATGAAGATGCGGATTTCCACGGTCAGGTGTCCCTGCGTTTCGACAGCGATGTGTGGAAGTGGGAGGACGGACGTCCCGTTCCGGGTTCTACACCGCGGAGGCTCGTGGAGCGGGTCACTCAGCTGAGGGCCAATGACTTTGTGGATGACGAGGCAGACCGGCAAAAGGGGCGGTTTGAGCAGCCGCTCGCACGGGTGCTTCTCAAGTCGGAGAACGAACAAGTGGAACTTCGAGTCGGCCAGAAGGGTCCGCCCATCCCTGCTGCAGAGGGCCCCGGAGAGGAGCGACCAGCGGTGGATCGCTACTACGCGAAGGTGGTTTCGGAGGAAGACGTCTACCTGATTGACCCCAGCATTCTTGGTGTCATCGAGGATGCTGTTCGCGAGTATCAGCGAAAAGAAGCCAAGGATCAGGAGCAGGAGGAGCGCAGGGAACTGATGCGCGAGGAAATGGATTCACCGTGACGGTTTTTCTTGCCCTTCTCTGGTCGTGTGGAGGAGAAGCCCCTTCCGTCGAGGGGGACTTCAGCATCTTCTACAGCCACAATGTTGCCGGTGAAATCGAGCCCTGTGGCTGACCCAAGAATCCAATGGGCGGTCTGTCCAGGCGAGCAACAATCTTGAACGAAGCAGCCCGAACGGGAGCCATTCTCACGCTGGATGGGGGGGATCTTTTCTGGAAAGGGGGCAGGATTCAGCCCGAAAATCTGAACACTCAGCGCATCAAGGCAGAACTTCTGGCTGAAGACATGATGGCTCTTGGTCTGGATGCGTGGGTGCCGGGAGAGGCGGACTGGGCGATTGGAGTGGACTGGGTTCTGGCGCTTGTCGAGCGTCACCAACTCCCCGTGGTGGCGGGCAATCTGGTCTGTGGGGAGCAAGGGTTTCCAGGGCATCGACGGATCGAGCGGGACGGGCGAAAGATTGGCGTTGTGGGTGTGGTGGACACTGAGGTGGCGGGGTGCTCGGTGTTGGATCCGGTGGATGCGGCCCGAAAGGCCATCGCCGATCTCGGTGATGTGGATGTGGTGATCGGTGTTTTTCAGGGCAGCGCCGATCTGGAGAGCTTGGTTCTTCGAGAGGTCGATGGCTTTGATTTCTTCTTCAACGGGCACACTGCACAGCGAACGGTGAATCCTCGCGAGGTGAATGGAGCCTGGTTCCTCGGTGCGGGCAGTCAAGGAAAACACCTGGGCCACCTCGAGCTTTCTTGGGAGGACAACGGTGAGGGGGCTTGGGTGCCCACGAATTCTCTGGAGGCCCTTGAGAAGCGCCAGGCACGATTTGAAGAACGCGCGGATTCTGCTCGAAGCGCTCTCGAGCAGCGGGGCGAGTCAGAAGATTCCACGACTCTGCAACGTCGTCTCGAACACTACGAGACGCAGGCCGAAAAACTGGCATTGGAGTTGGAGGAGAAGAGGAAACAGGGAAGCTCCAGTCGGTCCTTTCGGCATCAGTTGGTGGAGCTGGATCGGGCGGTGGCTGACAATCCGGAAACTCAGTCCCGCGTGACGGCCGCTCTTCTTCGAATTGAATCCGCTGCAGACACTCAGGACGCGAGTATTGTGCCGTTAGTCGACGGCCCATTCCTCGGTTCCGAGGCGTGTTTGGGGTGTCACCCTGCCCAAGCGGAGCAGTGGAAGACGACTTCCCATGCGCGGGCCATGCAGACACTCGTCGACCTCAACCGTTCTCTGGACCCCGATTGCTACGCCTGCCATGCCACAGGGGCACACCACCCCGAGGGGCCCACCCTGCCGGGTCAAGTGGGTGAACGGCTGGCGAATGTAGGCTGTGAGTCTTGCCATGGCCCGGGCAGGGAGCATGTGCAGAACCCCGCAGGAACCATGGTGGCCAGTGCATCACTGGAGAGCTGTGTCACCTGCCACGACGGCAAGCAGGACGGCGGACGCTTCGACCCGGCGACCTACATCCCCAAGGTTCTTCACCCAAACCTGCCCTGATCGGGAAGGCGGGGAACTACTCGGGAGGCCGCTGGGCAAGGTAGTTTGTCACATTCGCGTTGCTGCGAACTTCCGCCTGCCAGCTGTTGACGGTATCCAGCATGGCCTTGGCCATCAGATTCATCTCGATGCCCGACTGTTTTCCAGGCAACTCATCCATGTTGGCTGGAATGACCGTGTCTACCCGAACGATGACCTTGGAGTCTCCTTGAGAAAAGACGCTGGGAAGAAGGGCTCCGGCTTCTGCAGTGCGCAACGCAGCAACAATCTCCGGCGCAACACCCAAACCGACAATGTTTCGGCCGGCGAGATCCACCTGAGGATCCACCTCGACGACCAAATCCAAGGCCTCAAGCGCTTCAATCGCCAGCTCGCCGGTCTCGCTCCACTGCGTCTGGAGGTCCTCTGCAACGGCGGTCATTTTTCCGGCCACCTGCTCGTTCTTGAGAAGCTCCTCTGCGAGGGTGAGGCGAACGTCGTCCAGGGCAGTGATGGACTCCTGGGTCAGGCTGTGCACCAGCACCAACTCGTAGCCGACATTGGTCTGAACGACCTCCGTCATTGTACCGGGTCCCTCGACCTGGAAGATGGCTGCGGAGGCGTCAGGTCCCAATTCATCCGACGTTTGAGTGCCTCGAGCGCCGCGCTCTGAAACCGAGAGGAGGTCCTCGGAGACTTCCTCCGCCTTCGCGGCAAAAGCTTCCTTGAGTTCCTCGCCTGAAAGCGGAGAGAGTTCATCGCGAATGGCCTGCAGGCGAGCCTTGATGGCCTCTGGGTCTGCATCAGCGCTGGTGGTGAGGAGCTGAATGAGGGAAGTGTCAGCTGTTGCTTTCTGCGTGAAACGCGTCGCCAGTTGGGCGTCGTAGGCGGTCTGGATGCTCTCCGGTGAGGCCTCGGCAAAGGCATTGATGTCGGTCTCCGCAATCTCGATGGTGGCAAGAATCGCCTCGGGGTCCACCTCCACAAAGGACACGCCGATGCGGGTGTTCTCCTCAACGAAGCGCTCCTCAATTTGAACCGGAGAGATGTGGACCGACCGAGCAACAAGTTCCTGCAGCTTGTTGACCAGCAGCTGTCTCTCAAGCCGTGATGAGAACTTCTGGTCGTCGATTCCGGAAGAGCGCGTCAGCCAGTTCTCATAGAGTTTTTGGTCGTAGCTGCCCTCGTCGTCTTGAAACCAGGGGCTGCAGCTCTGTCCGAAGCTGAGGGCATCTTCTGCCTGCGGTTTGTTGGGTCCGTAGACCAGCTCGGGAAGGCTCAACGTGAACTGGCAGGGGTAATCCAAGATGGCCTGTTTGACCTCGGCCTCGGATACGGTCAGTCCAAGGGACTCGGCCTCTTGGACGAAAATTTCCTCAGTGATCATCTGATTGAGCACCTGGAGCCGAAGCGCGTTGAGGTCGTCTTGGCTCATGTTGGTGCCGTTCATCGAGCGGGCAAGCCGGGCTTCCACATTGAGCTTGGTGTCCGTGATGCGGTGTCCATTCACAGTCGCCATGGTGGTGTTGTTGTTGCCGGTGCCGCCAACTCCCCAGAAGACAAAGGTGACGATAATAGCGATCAGTACGAACTGCATTCCGGCGGAGTTGATGCCGTTGCGCATGTTCTTCATCATGGACATGGAGGAATCCTTGTTGGAGCGTTGTCGTGAAGTGCTCTGAAATCGACCGGGGCTTCTAACCGATCAACAGCGACGACGCATGGCGTTTGGTGTTGTCCTGTCAAGACTTAACTGCTATAGGTCTCTTGGAGAGCTTCTCCAACTCGCCTTCCTCTTTTTCTCTCCTCGCTGTTTCGCTCTCGCTGCTCATGTTCCAGAACGTCTTCTCCGGCGTGTTGGATGCGATCTCTCAAGACCTCGCGATCGACCTTGGGACCTCCAACACCTTTATCTACGCCAAAGGGCGCGGTGTGGTCTGCCGTGAGCCGTCGGTTGTTGCGGTTCACCAGAACGCGAGAGGAGAGCGGCAGGTCATCGCAGTGGGTCGCGAGGCCAAGGCCATGCTGGGGCGAACCCCCTGGGACATTCAAGTTGTGCGACCCGTGCGCGACGGTGTGATTGCTGATTTCGAAATCACGGAGGCCATGCTTCGCTACCTGTTGAGCAGCTTGGTGGGACGCGGTCAGTTGAAGCCCAAGGCGATGGTGAGCATTCCTTACGGAACGACTGAGGTCGAGCGGCGTGCCATGCGCGAGTGTGCAGAAGCTGCAGGCGTTCGTCAGGTCCAACTGATCGAGGAGCCTCTCGCCGCTGCCATCGGTGTCGGTATGCAGATCGAACAGGCGCGAGGCAACATGCTCATCGACATCGGAGGTGGAACGACTGAAGTTGCAGTGATGTCCATGTCTGAGATTGTCTTTTCCCGCTCCATTCGCGTTGGAGGGGACCAGATCGATGAGGCGGTGATTCAGTACCTGAAGCGCTCCGAAGGCCTCTTGATCGGACCGAGGACCGCTGAAGAGCTGAAGATTCGCCTGGCCAGTGCGGTTCGTGAGCCCCATCCTCAAGCGGTCTGGGTCAAGGGGCGAGACCTCACCACGGGCTACCCCAGAGCGGTACGGGTGCACTCGGGACAGGTTCAGGAAGCCGTTTCTGAGTGTGTTCAGCTGATCGTGGAGACCGTGCTGTCAACTCTGGAGAAGACACCGCCGGAGCTGGCCAGTGACATTGTGGACACAGGAATTGTTCTCACAGGCGGGTCGGCTCTCTTGCGAAACATGGAGCGAGCACTCTCTCGAGCGACCGGGGTGCCGGTGGTGCGCGCAGAAGACCCCATGAGCACCGTGGTGACAGGGGCTTTTTCGGCACACGAAATGCTTCCCAGGAAGTCCTCAGCAGACACGGGCCTGAAGCTGCAGCTGGGTTGAGCAGCCTGACAGGGGCTGGAGCATGGACCGGCTCAGAGGGCGCGGTCGACCAACTCAGCAAGTCGGGGCTTTGGCACAGCGCCAGTGATCGACCCGATCGCCTCTCCACCCTTGATCAACACCAGAGTTGGGATGGAGCGGATGTTGTACTTCATCGCAATGGCGCGGTTCTGATCGATGTCGACCTTGGCGACCTTGAACTTGCCACCGTACTCATCGGCGAGTTGGTCGAGAACGGGTGCAATCGCTTTGCAGGGGGCACACCAAGTGGCCCAGAAGTCCACGAGGACGGGGGTCTCGCTGTCGAGAACCATGGACTGAAATTCGGCGTCGCTGACGTTGAAAACATGCTCGTTGGACATGAATGATTCCTTTTGGGTGTTCTTCGTTACGAATACGGTGAAGCTGACATAAGATCCAAGCATGGGGCCGGCAAGCCCCTGGAGCTACGATGTTTCTCTTCGAGTCGGAATCTGCAGTGTTGCCCGAGGAAGGGCCGTCGCTGATCGGGAAGATCACCGAGATTCATCGGGAGCGAAAGACCGGGCAGCTTCATTTGATGCGAGACACCAGGCTTGCAAGCGTCTGGTTTTCGGATGGTGGCATCAGCCACGCAGACGGTCTGCCTGAGGTCTTGGAGGCGGCTGTTCAAAGCCCGCCTCCGGGCGGCTTCACAGGGGACTTGATGGGAGATCTGGGAAAGGCCATCGCATCAGGCACCCCGCCGGAAGAGGCCCTGCGCGCCGCCCACCGGGGAATTGTAGCGATCCTGGCGGATGCTGGCTTGGCCTTTGCCTCCAACTGGGGATTCCAGGAAGGTGCGGCTCCGCCGCCTGGAAGTATGCCGCTCCCTGGAGATGTGATGAAGGACCTGATCGCAGCCTTGGACAACCATCCGTCCCTGGAGGGGCTGAAGGAAGGGCTGGAGCAGCGGCCTCACCACCGATTGCGTGTGGAAGGAAAGATTCTGCCCACAGATGGCTTCCCGCCGGTAGCACTGCGGGTGTACCGCCTCGCGGCGAAGGGACGAACCTTGCAGGAGACCCTGCAGGAGATTGGGGGAGACGAGGAGCGCCAGAGGCTCGCACTGAAGTGCCTTGCGATGTTGAAAGTCTTGGACCTGGTTCAGATCGCGGAGAAGCCACAGGAGGCCCCAGCGCCGCCCCATCGTGAGGAAAGAGCACCCCGTCAGGTGAGCTCCACGGTCTCATCGCCAAGGCCGGATTCGAAAAAATCCCGTCCTGCAGCCGGCAACGAGCCCGATCCTTCGAGTGTTCCCGATGACCCCGATGCGCTCTTCAAGCGCGCCGCTGAAGTGGAAGCCATGAACCCGCTTCTTGCGATTGGTTTGGATCCCGATGAGGTGTCGGATCCAATTACGCCTGAGGCTGTTCGCGCCGCTTTCCGTCGGGAGGCAACTGTGTACCACCCCGACAGGCTGCGCAATCTCTCTCCGGAAGCCCAGGAGGCGGCCGAGGCGGTCTTTACCGCCTTCAACGAGCTTCGAAACCTGGTCGCCAGTCAGGGGGACATTGAGCAGTGCATCAAAAAACTGCAGCAGGAGCGCAGTGGCATTCGTGAGATCACCGAATTCGATCGGGAGAGGGCACGCGTGATGGGGCGAAAGGCGGCGGGCTACATGCGGCATAAAAAATGGCGCCCAGGCCTCGAGTTGATTCGACAGGCCAAAGAGTTGGATCCGGAAAATGTCATGCTGTGCCTCTGGGAGAATTTCGGTGAGGGCATCCTAAAGGAAGTGCCCTACGCAGTCGCGGCTCAGAAGATTCTGGAGCTTGAGATTGATGGGAAAAAAGAGCGAGCGGAGACGCTCTATCGTGCGGGGTGTCTCTGGAGACTCGCGGGGAAGGAGAAACGAGCCCTCCGGTGTTTCATGGACGCGGTGGCGGCGCAGCCGAGCCACTCGGAGGCGCAAACTGAACTGAGGGTCCTTCAAAAGAGACAAGCAGAAACCTCGGAAAAGACGGAGAGCAACATCCCGTTTGCTCGATTCTTCAAAAAGAAGAGTCCCTAAGTCCCGTGGAATTCTCCCTCGGGAACCGTTAGAAAGCGCTCACAGAGGCCAAATTGGACGACTTGCTCTTCATCCTCGCGCAACTCAACTACCTTCTGGTGGTGGTGGCCGGGCTGTTGGGTTCTGGGAACCGACCCTCTTGGCTGGACCGGTTTTCTTCGCCTGGGCTCTTTGCTGGTGCAGGTTTGCATGCTGCTGGATTGATCGTTCTTTCTGCGGAGACAGGGGGGCTTCCGGTCTACACGCCGGGTGCCTCCATGGCGACCATTTCTTTGCTGCTCATCGTTGGTTTGCTGGTCATCCGGAGGGTGCCCAGAATGGAGGCTCTCACGCCGGTGATCCTTCCCCTTGTTGTGGTGTTGCTGGCACTGGCCCAGCTTCTTCCCAACGCACTTCGGCCGTCGCCGCTGCCACCGGGGAGCCTGTCACCCGTCTGGATTCACCTCCATATCGGGATGATTTTCGTGGGGTTGGGCCTCCTGACGCTCTCGTTTCTTGTGAGTGTGATGTACTTGACACTTCGGCGGCGACTCAAGCAGAAGAAGCTGAAAGGGCTGTCTCGCTTTCCGGACCTGGAAACCCTCGATAAGACAAACACGCGCCTTCTTCTCTTCGGTTTTGCGGCCCTCAGCAATGGAATTGCCCTCGGTGGCGTCTGGTGGGCCGCCAACCCCAACACAAGCTCCTTGGACGAGACCGCCGTTGCGACAATCGCCGCCTGGCTCTGGTATGCATTGGCTATCCAGGTTCGGGTGGTGGGTGGATGGCGCGGCAAGTTCGCGAGCCTTGTCTCGGTAATCGGGTTCTCCGGGCTCGCTGCATCCTTGGTTTTCGTCAACATCATGCTTTCAGGGTGGCACTAATGGCGGTCTCTCAAGGAAGGCTGGTGGCGATTGGTCTGAACCATGAGACTGCGCCGGTAGAACTGCGAGAGCGGTTGGCCATGCCCCAAGATTTGGTGGGGCCACACCTGACGACATTGTTGGAAAAGGGCTACGCCAAAGAGAGCGTCATTCTCTCCACGTGCAATCGGGTCGAGGTGTACGCCCTTGTGGATGAAGATGAGGGCGGGCAGGGGATTCGAAGCTACCTCAGCGGCAATCGCGATCATGCAGAGATCATCTCAAAGCACCTGTACCACTACGAGGATGAGGAAGCCGTGAGGCACTTGTTTCGAGTGGCTTCTTCTCTCGACTCCTTGGTTGTGGGAGAACCCCAGATTTTGGGCCAGCTCAAAGAGGCGTACGACACCGCGCTCAGCCATCACTCGGCGGGACAGGTGCTCGGCCGCGTCATGAGAAGAGCCATCTCGGTGGGCAAAAAAGTACGCACCGACACCGCGATCGGGGGCCACACGGTCAGTGTGGGGACCGCGGGAGTGGATTTGGCGGAGCAGGTGCTTGGAACTCTGGCTGACAAGAAGTGCCTGATTTTTGGTGCTGGAGAGGTCGCGGAGCTGGTGGCGGTCGCCATGCAGAGCCGTGGAATTGGAGAGCTTCAAGTGATCAACCGAACGCTCCATCGTGCGGAAGAGTTGGCCAAAAAAGTGGCCGGCGTGGCTCACACTGAGGAAGCGCTGCTGACGGAGTTGGAACATGTGGACATTGCGGTGACCTCGACAGCGGCTCAGACACCTGTCCTCACAGCGTCCATGATGGCTCCCGTCTTGCGAAAGCGGAAGTTTCGACCACTCTTTTTACTGGATCTCTCCGTTCCGAGAAACATTTCGGAGGACGTCAATGGATTGGAGGGGGCCTATGTCTTCAACATTGATGACCTTCAGGACGTTGCCCAGCGGGGACTTCGGAGGCGATCGGAAGAGGCCCAGTTGGCTGAGGTGTTGGTCGAGAACGAGGCGTCCAAGTGTTTCCGCTCTCTGGATTCATTGAATGCGGGTCCTTTTATCGCTGCCCTTACCCAACGCGCCGAGGACATTGTCGAAACGGAGCGCCAGAGGAGCCACAAGGTCTATGCTGAACTGACTGAGGAGCAGCGCAGTGGCATGGATGCAATGCATCGCGCCATGGTGAAACGGCTCCTTCATGAGCCGATCGCCCAGGCGAGAAAACTGGCTGAGGAGGGCCGTATGGAAGAACTTCTGACCCTCGGTGAAACTTTTGGAATCCACCCACTGCCAGCCGACCGTCAGGCCAGCCCGGTACCGGAGGATGAAACCGACTGAGTCTTCCCTGTCCGCTAGGAGGCTCCCAGGCAGGCATCCAAACAGGCTGAAGGCTGGGTGAACCCCTCCTCACACCCTCGGGCATCGAGTTGTGTGATGCACGCCTTGGCGTCAGGACGACTGAAGTCCGTACAGGACTGAGCACCGGCCAAGCCGTCGACGGTCTCCGAGAGAATCTCATCCATGCAGTCTTGAGTGTCCTCGTAGTCGAGAACTTCCAAGAGCTCGCACCGGTCGTACCAGTCGCAGGTGGAGGCGACGTAGTCGGTCTGGAAGGTCTCCGAGTTGTAGCAGCCCGTCAGAAACAGCAGACTGAGCAGGCCGATGGTGCTTCGCATGGGAAGGCTCCGTTCCAAGGTCCTAAGTCTCTCCGAAAACCTCGGATTAGTCCAGTTGGCGGGTCAGGTCTTTCGTGAGGTTCTTCTGATGGGACTCAAGGGTTCCCCCTCCAATCTCGAGCAGCTTGGCGTCTCGGTAGAGACGCTCGATCGGAAATTCGGTGCAGTAGCCGTTGCCGCCGAGCACCTGCATGGCGCTGTCCGCCGCTCGCTTTCCAACGGGAGCAGCGAAGAGCTTGGCAGCGTCTGAGCCAATGCGGTTTTGCTGGTCGGGGTTGACGGTCTTGGCCACCTCGTAGATCAGACATCGCGCCGCCTCGGTTTCCGCATAGGTGTTGGCGATGTGTGCCTGAATCTGCCCGAATCGGTTGATCGGCTGTCCAAATGCAACGCGGTCCTTCGCATAGCGGATCATGATGTCCAAGCAGCGGTCTGCGATTCCCAGACTCATGGCGGCGAGGGTGAGGCGTTCAATCTCCAAGTTTCGCATCATGTGGATCAGCCCACTGCCCTCCTCGCCGAGGAGATTGCTCGCGGGAACCTCACACCCCTCGAAAATCAACTCCGACATGGTCGAGCCGCGCATGCCCATCTTGTGCATGGGGTTCCCGACGCTGAAACCCGGGCAATCGCGATCGACGATGAAGGCGGAGATCCGACCATCCACCTTGGCGTAGACCTGAAAAACGTGTCCATCGGGGCCGTTGGTGATGTAGGTCTTCGTGCCGTCCAGGATGTATTTGTCTCCCTTTCGAACAGCAGTAGTGGTCATCCCAAGCACATCCGTTCCATGGCCTGGCTCGGTCATTCCCATCCCGGCAACCCACTCACCGGAGAGCACCTGTGGGAGGTAGCGGGCGCGCTGCTCGTCGTTCGAGCAGTAGAAGAAGTTGTTCACAAAGAGCATGCTGTGGGCCAAGTAGGCCAGCGTGAAGCCGGGATCGACCTTTGAGAGCTCGTGGTGGACGATGACGGCGGCCGTCGTGTCCATACCTGCCCCACCGTATTCCTCGGGAATGGTGATTCCCAGGCAGCCCAACTCGCCGAGTTGGCGCAGGAGTGGGCGATTCAGGCACTGCTTTTCGTCGTATTCCGCCGCTTGCTCCTCGACTGCGGAGAATGCAAAGTCGTGGATCATCTCGCGGATCATGCGGTGTTCGTCAGTCGGATTGAAGAGATCGGGGGTCTTGCTGGCCATGGTTGCTCCTGAAGGCAGATGAACGATGCAAGGTGGTTCATCCTATGGTTCTTGAAGGACACGTCAAGCCGATACGCTGATCCGTCACCGACGTGATACCTCCTCCTCGGAGGTGGCCTTGCCCAAGAAGATCTTCCTTGTCGACGGCTCAAATCATGCCTTTCGCGTATTCTTTGCGATGCCTCGAATGACTGCTGGGGGGCTCAACACGGGGGCCCTGTTGGGCTTTGCCAACATGCTTCGAAGTTTTGAAAAAGAGCATCAGCCCGACCACGTTGTGGTGGTTTTTGACAAGGGTCCGTCGTTTCGGGTGGACCTTTTTGACGACTACAAGGGGCATCGCCCCGAAA
Organism: Myxococcota bacterium; assembly: GCA_036021505.1. Taxonomy (GTDB): domain Bacteria; phylum Myxococcota_A; class UBA796; order UBA796; family CAJQPC01; genus JAYXVV01. The sequence goes on from JAYXVV010000071.1 coordinate 16,156, forward strand.
TGCCCGAGGAGCTTCGGGAGCAGTGGCCAAAAATTCCTGAGTTGGTTGAGGCTTGGGGCTACCGTTGCGTAGACATGGTTGGCTGGGAGGCGGATGACATCATCGGTACCCTGGCGAAGAGGTGGGCTGGACCCGATTGCCATGTCTGGATGGTGACGGGGGACAAGGACTTCTACCAACTCGTCGATGATCACATCTCGATTCTCGACGTCATGAAGAAAAAAGAGATTCGGCACGCGGAGGTTGTTGAGCGTTTTGGGGTCGGGCCAGAACGCGTGACCGATGTGCAGGGCTTGGCGGGTGACAGCTCCGACAACGTTCCAGGAGTGAGTGGAATCGGTGAAAAAACGGCCTCGAAGTACGTCCAGAAGTACGGAGATCTCGAGTCGGTGATCGCGCATGCGGCCGAGATTGGAGGCAAGCGTGGCGCCGCCTTGGCAGAGGAGGCGGAGATGGCCCGTCTCTCCAAGGTTTTGGTGACCATGCGCCTCGACGTCCCCCTCGACTGGACGTTGGAGGATCTGGATTCCCACGAGAGGGATTCCGCAAAGTTGCGGGAGTTGCTTGTTCGCTACCAATTTCGCAGCCATCTGAAGGCCTTGGAAGAGGAGGGAGGAGCGGGTTCATCGCAAGCCAAGGGAAGCTTCACCACCATTCGCAGTCTCTCGGCTCTCGAAAACGCAGCAGCAGAGATCCGAAAGGCAGGGCACTTCTGTGTGGACCTCGAGACCACCTCCCTGGACCCAAAACAAGCGGGCTTGGTTGGCGTTTGTATGAGTTGGGATCAAGCCGGTGGGATCTATGTGCCCGTGGGGCATACCCGGGGTGGGCACCGCGTTGACGGCCAGCTCGAGGAGTCAGAGGCCATGAAGGTCATTGCGCCTCTGCTGGCCGACAGTTCGCTCAAGAAAACGGGACACAACCTCAAATATGACCGCTCGGTGCTGGTGAGCAACGGCTACACTTTGGAAGGAATATCCGGAGACACGTTGCTCGCAGATTACCTTCTCGAGCCCGAGCGCAACCGCCACAAGCTCGATGACCTGGCCCTGCGCTACCTGGGCCACACCATGATTCCCATTTCCGAGTTGATGGATGTCAAGGATCCCAACGCTACGTTCGCGGAGGCCGATCTCGACAAGGCGGCCGTCTATGGTGCAGAGGATGCGCAGATCACCTACGCCTTAGACCGCCTACTCGAGCCGAAGCTCGATGAGTTGGAGCTGAGAGACGTCTACGAGGAGATCGAGCTGCCCGCCATGGAGGTGCTCTCCGACATGGAGCTGACGGGCATCCAAGTGGATACCGAGCAACTCAAGTCCCTCTCCGTTGAACTTGGTGAGCGAATTGAGGGGTTGGAGGCCTCCATTTACCGAGAAGCAGGTCGTGAGTTCACCATCAACTCGCCCAAGCAACTCCAGGTCATTCTCTTCGAGGAACTCGGTCTGACGCCAATCAAAAAAACAAAGACAGGGTTTTCGACGGATGCGGAGACACTGAAGGCACTCGCGTCGGAACATCTGCTCCCCAAGCTGATTCTCCAGTACCGAGAACTTGCGAAGCTCAAGAGCACTTATGTCGATGCTCTGCCGCTGGCGGTGTCCGCCACAACGGGCCGAATTCACACAAGCTTCCACCAAGCGGTTGCAGCGACGGGGCGCCTGGCATCGAACAATCCGAATCTGCAGAACATCCCCTCCCGAACAGAAGAGGGACGCCGGGTGCGCAGTTGCTTTGTTGCTCCTGAGGGAAAGCTGCTTCTCTCTTGCGACTATTCGCAGATCGAGCTGCGCCTCCTCGCACACTACTGCGGTGAGGGGCCGATGGTTGAGGCCTTCCGCTCGGGGGCAGACATTCACCGCGCCACTGCAGCGGAAATTTTTGGTGTGATGGCTCCGCTTGTGACTTCGCAACAACGCTCAGCAGCCAAGGCCATCAACTTCGGGATTGTGTATGGCATGAGCGCCTTTCGTCTCTCCAATGAGCTCAAGATCCCGCGGCGAGAAGCTCAAGACTATCTGGACGGCTATTTCGCCCGCTATCCTCAAGTTCAGCGGGTTCACGAGGAGCTGAAGGAGGCGGCTCGGAGTCAGGGCTTTTCGACCACCCTTTGGGGACGAAAACGTCGCATACCGGACATCAACTCCTCCAACAAGCGCGACCGTGCGGCTGCGGAGAGAATTGCGCTCAATAGCCCCCTTCAGGGGAGTGCAGCGGACCTGATAAAGATCGCAATGATTCGGGTTCAAAAGCGCATTCGCGCTGAAAAATGGCCCGCGCGCCTGCTCCTTCAGGTCCATGACGAGCTGCTTCTGGAAGTCGATGAGTCGGCGATCGAGGTGGTTTCAAATGGGGTCAAGGCAGAAATGGAAGCGGCGGCCGACCTCCGTGTCCCGATAAAAGTGGATGCAGGTTGGGGCCCCAACTGGACCGAAGCCCATTAGACTGGTGTAGAGCCAAGGGGTGCATGTGAGCAAGGACATCGAAGAGCACAGCGAAGACTCACGGTTGGTTGAGCGAATCCAGGCAGGGGACACTGGAGCATACCGCCAGTTGGTGGAGAAGTATCAGGCTCGAATCTACAGCCTGATTGCGGGTATGGTTCGCGACCGAGAGGAGGCTCACGATCTGACTCAAGACGCTTTTGTGAAGGCGTTCAAAAACTTGGACCGCTTTCGTTTGGAATCGAGCTTCTACACCTGGCTCTACCGAATCGCAAAGAACCTCACCATCGACTGGCTTCGCAAGCAGAAGCGACGTCGTGCAGAAGAGTTTGATGAGGGCCTCGCAGCGCGTGAGTCAGGAGGCACCATCTCGGACTCGCATCTGAAGGAGAGTCCTGGAAAAGAATTGGAGCGTTCGCGTCTCAAAGACCGCATCTTTGATGCGATGGAGACCCTTTCCCCCGAGCATCGACAAATCATCCTGCTCCGTGAGGTTGAGGGCTTCTCCTACCAGGAGATTTCGGAGGTCATGGACATTCCTGAGGGAACGGTCATGAGTCGCCTGTTCTACGCCCGCAGAAAGCTCCAAGGCCTTCTGCGCAAGGACATGGAAGAAGCGGTATGACAGGGGTTCAAAAAATGATCTTTTCTTCGAATGAAATCCCGCTTCCTGCGTCAGGGGTCGTTGAAATGGGAAGGAACTGCCATGAGTGAGTCAACACAAGGGCCGAATTTCGATGGGTTAGAGCCCATCGACGCCTTGATGTGCACTCTGCTCGAGGGCAGCGCGAGTGCGGACCAGAAGCAAGAATTTTTAGCCCTCGTTCAGGAAGATCCCCGCTTTGCAGGGCAGAGTGAACTCCTGGTCCGACTTCGTGCTGCAGTTCTGGGGGAAGAACTGGATTTGGACGTCCTTCAGGAGTTTCTGGGAGCGCTCAGCGCGGCAGACGGGTGGGATGATTTTGTGGAGTGTCTGCGGGACGAATCAGAGAACACCAAGTCCAGTGTTAGCGGTGAGCTGACGGACTCGATCATGGCGGCCGTCGACGAGGAGGGACTCCAGTTCTCTCGTCTCTACGACGGAGAGTTGACTGCCGAGGAGCGTCAGGCTCTTGCTCCAATGCTCGAGGGAAATCCCGTGGCCTTGGCGGCTCTTTCCTCCCATGCCAATCTGGGCCGACTCATTCGAGAGGCCGTCGCCGAACACACGCGAAGGGATGACTTGAGCGGCATTTGGGCTGGAGTGGCGCCGGCAATCGGCATGCCCGATCCGGAGTATGTCGAGGGGTGGGAGCCCATCGGACAGGCTTTAGCTCAGGCTGTTCGAGAACATGGCTTCCTCGAGGCTGAGGCCTTGGAATCGATGGCGTCATCCATCATGGAAGAGGTGGAATCGTTTCAGGAGCGCATGCAACGGGCCAAGGCTGTGGACCAGCCGGTCACGCGGCGTTGGTTCCGCTGGGCAATCCCGACTTTTGCGCTCGCGGCTGCGGCTGCAGCCTTGTTGTTTGTTCCGCTAATCGGCGAGGAGCTCGAGGCGGAGTCGGAAGACGACTTGAGCATTGAGTATGCAGAAATGGATGAGGCGATGATTGAAGACTTGGAGTTCGCGGAGGATGTCTTGGTTCATGTGATGACCGAGGAGGACGGCAGCGGTCCATTGATCATCATGATTGATGAGGATGCAGGTGTGCTGGAGTTCGAGGACGAGGATGAGGGGGTTTGGGACACCGGGGAGGCCATCTGATGCGCAAAGCTCTCACGCAACTCGTTGTTCTCGCAACCGCTCTTCTTTTCGGTCTGAGCAGTGCCCCTTCGCACGCTGAAACGCCCCGAACAGGAGAGACGGGCGCCCACGGGGAACTTTTGGCTCAAAATGGGCCTCGAAATCGCCCCCGAGGAAAGCGCCCCAATCCCAACCGTGCCGTACAAGGCGATCGGGTTCGAGTTCAGGTCATGCTGGTTCATGCAACCTCGGGAGAGCCCTACATGGACCCTGCTCTCCAGCGTTGGGGGCGTCACCTCCGACACTTGAGATACGACAGCTATCGCCTCCTCGAAAGACGCCGTGCGGCCCTCCTGCCGCAGGGCAGCCGAAGCTTTGAGATCCTTGGGGACCGAGAAGTTTCTGTGTCTCTGCTCAGAAAAAACGAGCAAAACGCCCGGCTCCGAGTCCAGATGTACCGCCGCGGTCAGAAGCTGGTGGACACAACGGTTACCGTCAACCGGAACGGAACCTTCATCATGGCGGGACCTGCGCACAAAGACGGTGGAATTTTGGTCCTACCCATCACAGCGTCTTACTGAAGCGCTGCTGAATGCGGTGAACTCGAAACCCTGTTGTTCAGCAGGAGGCCGTTGATGACACTTTTCGAAAAGATCATTGCAGGGGAGATTCCTGCCGATGTGGTCTACCGAGACGAATTTTGCATTGCCTTCAAGGACATCAATCCCCAGGCTCCAACCCATCTCTTGGTGGTGCCTCGAAAGCCCATCGTCAATGTTGCGCAGGCTGGGGACGAGGACGTGGAGATTCTGGGGCAGCTGATGCTGGCGGCTCGAAATGTGGCGAGGCAGTGCGGTCTCGAGGAATCCGGCTACCGCCTGTGCATCAACAATGGGGCTGGAGCAGGACAGACGGTTTTTCACCTGCATTGTCACTTGCTCTCAGGAAGAGAGATGAGATGGCCTCCAGGGTGAGTTATCTGTATGGGGAACCCCAAGAATCCCCTTTTTTCTGAGAGTGTCATGGCCACATTTGATGTTCCAGTGAACACCGAGGCTTTTGCGAGCATGGAGTCGGGTCGCAAGACCGTGTACGCCGTCGTGGCGGCCCCGCAGTTTGAGGGAATCTGCTCAGGCGATCGAATCGAGTTCGGCTCGGTGGGTGCGGTAAGTGTGGGTATGGTTCGTCGGTATTCCAGCCTCGAGGCACTCGTGGAGGCAGAGGGCTGGCAGAACCTGGTGCCCGAGGCCGGCGATGCGTCCAAGGCCATCTCAGACGTTCGTGCTGTCGATGAGTGGGACACCGCGAAAGAGCAGAGCTTGGGAGTCTTGGCACTTCGGGTTCGTGCCACGAAGCGCAAGGTCCACTAAAGCGGCGTCTTGATCAGCAGCGCGAGGTCACTGCTCTCCAGCTTCATCAGTGCCGAGTCGACAAACTCCTGCAGGTCGGCTCCCGGGTAAGACCGCGCGTAGGTCTCGGCTTGGAGGGCCATGTCGAGCTTGTCGCAGGCTTTCACAAAACGAGCTTCGAGGCTCTCTCCGGAGTGGTATTCCTCCCAGATGGAGGTCAGCTCACCCTGCTGAGACATTCCTGCGAGAAGACTGTGCAGAGCCTGCGTTTCCGACTGGGCCTTGTCTTGGGGGGAGACATCATCGTGAGGGGTGATGTCGCCGCATCGAACTTCTGGGAGATCGTGAAGGATGGCCATGGCCAGCGCCTTGTGGCGATCCAGCTCGGGGGGGCAGAGGACAAGAGCGAGCCAGCTGACTCCCCAACTGTGGGCTGCAACACTCTCCGGTGAGGCGATGCCGTGGCGTTTCCAGCCTGCCCGATCAAGGTCTTTGAGGGCAGTGGCCTCCAGCAGGAGCGCCCTGAGCCGTTCGCGGCTCACAGCGCAACCCGTTTGCGCTGTTTCGGCCAAGCCATGGACAGCAAGATGGGGGTGTCCGAGCCTTGGGCCTCCAGGAAATCCTTTTTGTCTCTCAGGCCTCGCCAGCCAAGCTGGATCATGACCTGAGCGATGGGGCCACCCAGGGTGTCGCCGGGTCCGGGCAGTACAATGACCTCCGGTGCGAAGTCTCCCAACGCTGCACGAATGCTCAGGCTGAAGTCATACGTGTCCGTCACCTGGGCACCCAAGGTGTAGTCCAAGATGACTTGAGGGTCGGCCCAGCGCCCAAAGATTCTGCCATCGCCGGCGATAAGGGGGGTGCTTGGGGCTTTGACCGGCAGGTCGCCGAGCTTTTGTTGGGCGAGCAGAGAGGTCTCGTGAAGCAGCGGAGTGTGGAAAGCCGAGTGCATGGGAAGCTGCAGTGGAAACTCTCGAGCCCCCTGCTTGCGTTTCGGAAGCTCCTCCATGCAGCGACGCAGCCCCTCTTTGGATGCGCCGATGACCGCAGTTCCGCCGAGTTGGATGGAGAGGTGCACATCGTGCTGCGCAGTGACAGTGTCTACGGCCTCTTGGCTTTCACGATGGGGACGCCAGTCTTCATCCACCAGCGGATAGAGCAGTTGTCCTCCGATCACATTCCCACGTTGAAATGCCCCCATGGTTTCTACCAAGTGGGCGGCCTCAAGCAGTGAGAGGCAGCCGGAGGCATAAAGCGCGGTGTAGAACCCCATGGAGTTCCCGGCGACAGCCACCACATCCACCTTATCCGGAGCAATCAATTCGATGTCTCTGGCGCTCGCACCAAAGGTGAGCAGACTGGCGTTTTCACCCGCGACATGTCGCGCGGCCGAGTAGCGCTCAGCCGAATCCAACTCCGTGAGTGTGGGTCGGTTCAGCTCTCCGCGGAAGGAGTCGAGGGCCTGGATGACAGGATGAGCGTCTTGGAGCATTCCAAGGTGGGCCTTTTGGTAGGACCCCCGTCCAGGACAGACCAACAAGGCTCTCATGAATCCCTCCCTAAAAGCTCGAGGACGGCCTTTTCAATGTCGGTCTCCTGAACGAGCACGCGATTGGCGGCTTCCCCCAATGGAATGAACGAGTCCCAGGCAGCGACGCGTTTCATACGGCCCTCAAATCCACCGTCGATGAGAGCAGCAAAGACACCCTCAGAAACACCCCCTGTGGCTCGAGTCTCGTCGACCACCAGCACCTTGCCTGTACTTCTCGCTGCCTCAACCAACTGCGCTTCAGGAAGAGGGTTGAGCCAGCGCAGATCGAACACCTTGGCGGAGATTCCGTACTCATTCTTCAGCCGCTCTGCGACCCTAAGGGACATCCAGAGGCCGTTGGCCCAACTGACAAGGGTGAGTTCGTCACCCTCTCTCCATGTCTTGCCTTCACCAATGGCGATGTGATCGCTGGTTTCCTCGTAGGGAACTCGCCAAAGGCTGTCCCCAGTCTCATGAAGGTCCTTGGTCATGTAGAGTGCAATGGGTTCGAGAAAGGCGCTGACTCGTCCATTGACACGAGCCGCGGCCATGCAGGTACGCAGCATGGATACGGCGTCATCCGCTCGGGCTGGACTGGCGATGATGAGCCCAGGAATGTCCCGCAGCACTGCAACGGAGTTGTCGTTGTGGAAGTGGCCTCCGAAGCCCTTTTGGTAAGCATAGGATGCGATTCGAACGACCATTGGATTTTGGAATTGGCCCTGGGAAAAGAACTGAAGACTTGCGGCCTCACCGCGAATCTGGTCCTCTGCATTGTGGAGGTAGGCGAGGTACTGGATCTCAGGGATTGGGATGTAGCCCAAGTGTCCTGCACCAATGGCCAGTCCCAAAATGGATTGTTCGTCCAGCAGAGTGTTGAACACCCGACCCACTCCGGCCTTGGAGGAGAGTTCCGCCGTGACATGGTAGACCCCTCCCTTCTTGGCTACGTCCTCGCCAAAGATGAGGGACTCGGGGTATTTCACGAGGAGGTCACCGAGGGCTCGATTCAGCTGCATGGCCATGTGTCGGGGGCGATCGCTTTCAGGGAGTCGCTCTCCCCAGAACGCGGCCCGCTCCGCTGCTGGGGCTGTACGACCCACTTCCGCTCGGAGGGCATCGGGATCCAGGGGAGCCTGGGGTTCAATGACCTCTTCAGCCGTTTGGATTTTGGGTCGATGGACGGCCTCTTGCCCAAGAGCGCGAATTCGTGTTCGGAGTGCCTCGTATTCTTCCACCAGTTGCTGCGGGGTTGCCCAGCCCTGCTCGACCAAGAGTTTGGCGGTCAGGAACACAGGATCCTGGGCCTCGGCCGCTTCGATGGTCTCCAACTTGTGGTAGCTCTGTTGCACGTCGGACCCCGCGTGGCCCAAAAGTCGAACGAGTTTGAGGTGGAGAAAGCCCGGGCGTCGGGTGCTGCGCACATGCTCTACCGCCTCAACGGCGGTCTCGTAGGCGTCGACAATGTCGAGGCCATCCCCACAGAAATAGGCCAGCTCGTCGCGGTGGCCATAGGCCGACTCCACCCATCCCTCCGGGGTGTGTACGGAGATGCCCAATCCGTTGTCCTCGCACACAAAGAGTACGGGTACAGGCAGGTTCTGATGGGCTGCCCAACACGCGGTATTGATGGCTCCTGTGGCCGTTGAGTGATTGGAAGAGGCGTCGCCAAAAGTGCAGACAGTGATGGCATCTCCAGGAATTTCTGGAGAAAAGTCCGCCCGTCCGTGGCGGTCCATCATGGCGGCTGCCCCCATGGCTTTTGGCAAATGAGAGGCAATGGTGGAGGTCTGAGGAGGGATCTGAAGCGTCTTCGAACCAAAGACCTTGTGCCGTCCGCCGGCAATGGGTTCATCGGAGGACGCGACCATTCCAAGGAGTACATCGAAAAGAGGAGTTTCCCCGGGAACCTGTCGAGCCCGCTGAAGAAAGAATGCACCCGATCGGTAATGCAGGAATGCCATGTCCGATGGTCGCAGGGCTGCAGCGACAGCGGCATTTCCCTCATGACCCGAGGACCCGATGGTGTAGAAGCTCTGGCCATCGACCTTCAGTTCTCGAGCGGCCAAGTCCAAATGACGGCTCGAGGCCTGACTCTCAAACAGTGCCAGCGCTTGTCTGGCTGTGAGTCGAGCACCGTCTCTAACGGGCGAGTCCAGATCCTCACGCAGGGGTCGAGGCTCCAGCGATAAAAGGCGTTCAGAGAAGGCTTGGTCAACGATTGCAGCGCGACTTAGTGCCATTTGGGAACTCCGCGTGGAAGGATCGCGATGGGTTTGGCCTAACGTTCTTTGTGAACATCGGCCCACTCCTGAATGAGGCCCTCGCGGAGTCCACCGGGAGCGGCGAGTACTGTGGCTTGTGAAAAGCGATGCATCAAAGCCTGTATGAGCGCTGCAGACGCGAGAAGCGAGTCGGATCTTCGGGAATCAATTCCTGGAATGTTGCCCAACTGCAACTCTGGCGTCCTCCGCAGAAGCGCGATGAGACGCTCCAACTCCTGAGTCTCAATGCTGTGTCCCTCCCCTCGGCCTTTTGGGGTCTCGCCTCGGGCAAACGCCGCCATCCGCGCCAGTGTCCTGACCGACCCGGAAGGGCTCACAAGTCGCAGCGGTGCGTCGGTAAAGTCACGCACATCGCTGAAGGGCACCGACGCAGCCCTCGACAGTCGGCTCCAGGACTCCTTGCCGCAGGGGTGGATGTACGGAGCCTCTGCCTTCAGGCTCAAATGGCCGACGGGAATCGACAGGCAGACCTCAGGAGAGGAGCAGCCTCCCCAAACCAGCTCTGTGGAGCGGCCCCCGAGGTCGAACAGCAGCACATTCTGGTTGAGGTAGTGAAAGGTACCTCGGTAAACGACAGCGGCCTCCTCCACACCGCTGAGAACGCGCAGCGGGAATCCGAGCTCCGCATCAAAGCGGGTCTCGAATTCTTCGCGATTGGTGGCTTCGCGAACAGCAGCAGTTGCTGCGGCAATGCACGAGTCGGCCTGCAAGAGGCTCGCGCGGGCTGAAAAGGCAAGAAGGGCCCCCATGGCCTCGTCGATGAGGGTAGCGTCCAGTGCACCTGGATCTTTTGCATCGAAGCAACCGAGTTGAATGCTTGAGCGCAGGACCTCAACAACGGACCACTCACCGCTCTCGGAGACGTCAGCGATGCAGAGATGCATCGAGTTGCTTCCGATGTCGATCGAGGCCAGGCGTCTCAAGGGGCGAGCCCCTCGGGAGGGGTCGGCATCCAGTGGCGCAGTACCGCAGCTTTGGGAGGCAGTCCATCAAGGCCGAAGACTGCAAGGCTTGCTGGCTGGAAGCGCAGGGGGCCTCTCTCGGTTGCAAGTTGGGAGGCAAGAACAGAAATTCCAGGGTTGTGCCCAACCACAAGGGGAGCCTTCCATTGGCCGGCTGCAAGCATTCGCAGCAGTCCCTCATCGGCCCGGATCACCTCTTCCAATTCGATAAGAGGGACCCCCTCAAGTCCTTTGGATACAATTTCAGCCGTCTGACGAGAGCGAACAAGTGGAGAGTGAATCACTGCACTTGGTCGTTCTTGGAGACCTTGAAGGTACCGGCTGACACGAGTCGCCCGTTCGATGCCTTCGGGGGTCAGGTTTCGCAAAAAGTCCGTGCTGACGGTCGGCTCCGCGATGGAGTGCCGCATGAGAAAAAGCTGCAAGTCAGGAACTCCGGGTCGCTCGCTGAGAGCCTACCACAGGGCCCTGACCAAAGTGTCCTCAGAACACATGCGGGGCAAATTCGTACCCCAGGGCTTTGGCGGCCCGGGCCACTGCACCCACGAGCTGAGGTTCGTTGGCCATGTCTGCGAGGTCTCGACAGGCCTCGAGAAGTTCTTCGGCACGGTCAGGTCGGCCGCGAAGCAGGCAGAGGCGTCCGAGGACCTGAAAACGGACGATGGGCATTGAGGCTTCACAGATTTCCAAGAGCTGGAGAGCGCTCGCGACGCCTTGCTCAGGCTCATCGCAGTCAAAGTGGGCGTTGGCTCTTTCCAGCAAGAGGTTCAGGCCGTCCTCGGAATCGATGTCGCCTGCATTGGGGGCAGGGCTCTCCAAAAGGGCTCGGCTCTTGGCTTTTTGGGCGCGGCTGTGGTCGCGCTGTGCTTTCGCCTGAGCGATCTCACGCCGAAGGCCTCGAAGCGACTTTTGACCCGACTCATCACTGAGCTGTTGGACCTGACTCCAAGCCAGCCTCCAGTCGACCAGCGCTTCCTGAATGCTGCCGATGAGCAGATGAGCTTGGGAGCGGAGTGAAGCGGCCCGTGCTCGTGTCTGTGGGGAGTTGGCAACATCCTCCAGGGCGTCGGACAGGAGTTCGATGGCTCGGAGATAGTCCCCGCTTTTCATCGCGACAACAGCGTTGTGAAGGGGATCCATTGGGCTCAAGTGCGGGGATCCAAAGCCTGGAGAGCCAACGTCGCAGCTTCCTCTTCAACCTCTTGGGGGACGGGTATTTCACCGGGTGAGTGCGAAGTTTTGGTCAGCCACTCGAGCGTGAGGCCAAGCAGTGCGAAATGGAGCAGAACCGGCTCTGGCGAACCGGAGTTCAGCACGATGTTGAGGGGGTGGCCACTGCCGAGAACGGAAAGCCAAGGTCCGGACTTGCGAAGCCGGTAGCGTGTGCAGTGGGGGCCGACTTCGATGGCCTCAACAGCGCTGCCTTTGAGTTGTGCCACGGCAATTTCCTCGCCGCCGTGGCCAGCGTTGACCAGTACCGTGTCGGAGTGGAGACGTTGAAGCATCTCCATCGTGATGGCGCCGGCACAGCCCGTAGCAGTCACCGCAATCTCTGCAGACTCCAACCCCTCGGATGCCTCAGGGACAAGGTAGCCGTCGTAACGGGCAGAGAGCCGTCTTACGGGATCGGTATCCATGACAGAAACGGTGGCTCCTCCGGCCTTGGCATAAGCAGAAATTCCTTGGCCGACCGCTCCGTAGCCGACGACGGTGACCTGGCGCCCTGAAAGGTGCAGTCCTGTGAGTTGGCGGACGGCCATCCAGAGGGATTCTCCGACACCGTGCCGGTTCTCAACGTGAGGTTTGAGTCGACCGTCGTTGATGTTGACGACAGGCAGGTTGAGTCCACTCGTGCCTCGGAGTCGGGTGATTCCGGAGCGCGTCAACTCGACCGCTCCGATCACAGACTCAGCCAGCTCGGGTCTTCGTGTGAGGAGCGTGTGGATGAGATCGAAGCCAACATCGGCGATGAGATCCGGCTTGTGGTCGAGCGCTGCAAGATGGCGGTCTGCCACTCCCCCTGCGTTGTAGACCGTCCAGCCTTGTTGGCGAATCCAGTCGACGACCCGGAGGTCAGTTGTTGCAGGGTCCGTTGCCGAGATCACCCACTCACCCCCTCCGAGGGCGAGCTCTCGCAGGAGTGTGGCTGTCAAAGTCGTGAGGTGGGCATTGACCGCGATGGTCTTTCCCTCCCAGGGGCGTGTCTTGGCCCAGCGAGTGCCCAAGCGAGGCATCAAGCCATAGAAGAGATTGATCTTGTTGATCTCTGCAGCAGCAGAGGTGCTTCTGTCGGGCATTGCTGAACCTCCAATGAGGAGGTTGTAACCCCGTAGTGCACAGCATCGATCCCGAAAAACGGACAGAAAACGAATGCGGACGTATACGGTTCCGGAGAGGGGGGTGAATAGACACACGTCTACCCCCCCTCTCCAGGGACCTTTCTCCTTCCAAACAGGCTCCTCGGATCACTTTTTAGAAGGTTTAGTTTTTTTTGGCATGGCTTGTGCAAATGGTCCGAGTGTCCATTTCAACCAAGTGAGTTTTCATCATGTCCAAGTCCCTCCTCATCTCCTCTTCCCTCCTCCTCGCTGCTGGCTGTACTACAGCAGGCACCAACAGCAGCGAGGAGGCCCTCCATTTTGATGCAACCGCATCGATGTCGCTCCTCGGCGGAGGCGGCCTGATTCCTCCGACGCCGGAGCTTCCCCTGTTCAACAACCCCGGCGAGGACAGCGGCGAAACCCCGGAAGAAGAGCCGCTCACGGATGAGGAGATCATCGACAGCATGGTGGACGCTGTGGTGACGTTTGCAGAACGCGAGAAGTTCGATGCGGTCTTGGCGATGCGGTCGTACGCTCTGCCCTTGCGCCCGGATGGCCCGCTCCAGACGGGCCCGAGCGACTGCGGAACAGCGCCCACCTTCGAGAGCCTGCAGGTGCTCGATTCCGAGTGCCCCGATGTCGACAACCGCTGGGGTTGGGAAATCGAGGTGGAGAACTGTGAAGTCGGTGGGGAGGAATTCTCGGGCGTAATGCAGGTCACCTATGCCGAACTTCGAGAATACTCCGCATTGTTCCCCAAGCAGTTCGTGGAAATGGATGCCCTTCAGGCTCTGGCCCGCAACAGCGAGGGAAGCGCAAGCTTGCGCTATGCGCTCAATGTGTCGAGCCCCATGACGGAGCTGTCGAGTTGTGGTGAAGAGTTCGGCCCAGCGGAGTTTCGAGCCACGGACCGTGACACCTTCCGGTTCTCAAACATCGACGAGTCGGTGGAGCGTGTGAGTGTCCAGGGCATGCAGCACCAGATGCCCGCTGGGACCGCGGCTGAGGGGACCATCTTGAGCAACCGCGATGGGTATCTCGAGCTGATGGAACTCGAGGGAGAGCCCGTCATCGCGTCGTTCCTGACCGCCGGTGTGGTGGCCCAGCAAGGCGACCTCTGGCCCACTCGCGGCTCGATTGAGGCGCACGTCGAGAAGCAAGGGGTTGTGCGTCTGCGATTCGGCCTGCAGACGGCTGTCGATGGCACCGTGGAGATCGACACGCCCCTCGGTATCCGGCTTGCAACCCTGGCGATGGACTGAGTTCGAGTCGACAAGGAAGCGTTTCAACGAGAAGAGGGTTGGAGAGCGGGCAAGGTCCCGCTCTCCATGTTTTTGGCAGCGAGGCTGCGATTTTCCGTGCATCACGATAAGAGTACAATCTCAATCCAACCCTCGAGTAGGCAGGTCCTAGGATGAATGAAGACATGAGCAATCCGGTAGTTACCCTCAACGAAAAAACCTTTATGGACACAGGCCTCAAGCTCTTCGCAGAGCTCGACCACAAGGTCGCCGATTTGTCGGAGGAGGCTGTGCGCTTTGGACGCAAGGAACTTGACCTCGCGCTGGTCGAGATGCCAGGTCTGGAAGCGTTGCGTGAGGAATATGCCTCCCAGCGGCCTCTGGAGGGCGCGAAGATCATGGGGTCGCTCCACATGACGGTGCAGACCGCGGTGTTGATCGAAACCCTCGTGGAACTCGGCGCGGATGTCCGTTGGGTGTCCTGCAACATCTTCTCCACCCAAGACCACGCTGCAGCAGCAACGGTGGCGGGTCCGAACGGCACTGCCTCGGCACCATCGGGCGTTCCCGTGTATGCCTGGAAAGGCGAAACGCTGGCGGAGTACTGGTGGTGCACTCTCCAGGCACTTCTCTGGCCGGACGAGACAGGTCCGAACCTGATCCTCGACGACGGTGGAGACGCCACCCTGCTCGTGCATTTGGGCCACGAGTACGAGGTGAGCGGCACAATCCCTGCGGTGGAGACCGCGGAGTCCGAGGAGTTTCGGGTGGTCCTCTCGATCCTCCATGCGGTTCGCGAAGAACGTGGCGACAACTTCTGGACCCCCATGGCCAAGGCCATTCGCGGCGTGTCGGAGGAGACCACCACAGGCGTGCATCGCCTCTATGAGCGCTGTGTGGCGAACACCCTGCTGTTCCCCGCAATCAACGTCAACGACTCGGTGACCAAGTCGAAGTTCGACAATGTGTATGGATGCCGGCACTCCCTGGTCGATGCGCTGATGCGAGCGACGGATGTGCTGATTGCCGGTAAGCGCTGCCTGGTCCTCGGATTCGGCGATGTGGGCAAGGGCTCGGTCCAGTCCCTCCAAGGACAGTCGGCGAAGGTCGCTGTGACTGAGGTCGACCCGATCTGCGCACTCCAGGCCAGCATGCTGGGACTTGATGTGGTCCGTCTGGAAGACGTGGTGTGCATCAACGACATCTTCGTCACCGCCACCGGCAACAAAGACATCATCACAGCCACACACATGCAGCAGATGAAGCACAACGCCATTGTCTGCAACATTGGCCACTTCGACAATGAAATCGACATGGCTGGGTTGGAGGCCATGGCCGAGCGGGGTGAGGTTGAGAAGATCGAGATCAAGCCCCAGGTGCACGAGTGGAAGTTTAAGAACACCACCCACGGGCCCAACGGCGGTGGTCACAGCATCCTCATTCTGGCGGAAGGTCGCCTCGTGAATCTGGGCTGTGCAACAGGACACCCCAGTCTCGTGATGAGTGCCTCGTTCACCAACCAAGTCCTCGCTCAGATTGAGCTCCATGTCCGCGCTGAAGAGTACGGCGTCAATCCGCTTGCCGTGCAGAACGGAAAGGCGCCCGAGGTGGTGACTCTCCCGAAGCACCTCGATGAGAAGGTGGCTCGCCTTCACCTCGAAAAGTTTGGTGCCAAGCTGACGGAACTCCGCGAGGAACAAGCCGACTACATCGGTGTCGAGGTCGAAGGCCCCTACAAGCCCGAGCACTATCGCTACTGATTGGAAGGTCTGTGGGCCGAAAGCCAACCGTTACACGTCGTGAAGTCCTGGAGCTCGGTGCACTTGCCTCGGTGGGTGTGGCGACTCCAGGCTGCGGTTCGGAACCTTTGGACACAGGCGACACTGCTGCTGAGTGGGTGCGGGAGGACATCCCTCCCCGCTGGGACCCGGGCGGTGCGGAAGACTCCGTGCAGTTCCCTTTGGGGGTGCAAGCCGGGGATCCGAGTCACAGCGGGGCCGTTTGCTGGACACAATACTTAGGCAGCGGTGAACTCGCGATCCGGACTGCCGGGTGGGATGGTGCGGAGTGGACGGAAGCATCGGTCCAAGCGGCTGGTTCTGTGGGAGCCGCAAGGACCGTTCAGGTTAAACTGGCCGGCCTACCCGAGGACTCCGGGTACTGTTTTTTCTTCGAGAACGACCAGGGGGTTCGGTCGGTGGTTGGGCGTTTTCGAACCCCTCCAAAGACGGGTCTGCCCACGGTGGTCTTTGGCGGGATCAGCTGCACAAGACAACGGTACCAGCCTTTTCCAGCACTCTCTCGGGGCGCAGAGGAACTTGTCGACTTCGTGTTTCTGTGCGGCGATCAGGTCTACAACGACTACAAAGACACCGTTGAGGGCAAGCGGGGAGAGTGGGCTTCAAACCTCGGGTCAAAGGGCTATCGGGACCTGCTGAGTTCAACAGCGATCGTAGCGACCTGGGATGATCACGAAATCGAAAATGGCTGGGGCACCGACCCCACCACAGCCGAGGTAATTGAGGCGGGAAAGACCGCATTTTTTGAGCACACCCCCACACGAGTGGAGGAGGGAGAACCTCTCTATCGGTCGCTCCGATGGGCGGATACGCTTGAAATTTTCGTGCTCGATGGGCGGTCGGAGCGTGTGGCGAGTGAAGGAATTTATGTGTCCCAAGCTCAGTTTGATTGGTTCATCGACGCGATCCACGCCTCCACGGCCCACTTCAAACTTGTTCTCAATTCGGTACCGATTGCTGATTTTTCTGCCTTGTTCGCAGAGGTCGAGGCAGAAGACCGGTGGGATGGCTACCCGGAAGCGCGTTGGCAGCTTCTCAACGCCCTGAAAGGAATTGAGAACCTGTACTTCATTTCAGGGGACTTTCACTTTGGTATGGTCTGCCACGTAGAGCCCGAGGGCTTTGCTTGGAACTTCTACGATGTCCTGGTGGGGCCCGGTGGGCAGTATCCCAACCCGATTGCTGGCATCATGGCGCCCAATCCTCAGTTTCCGATCGGCGTGTCCGCAAGCAATTTCACCCGGCTGGTCGCGGATCCCCATGCCAACACCCTCCGGGTAGAATACATCGGCGAGGCGGGAGACATCCTGGCGTCAATTGTTCTGCCGGAGGAAGTGTGACTCAACGCGCGTTCAACATCGATTTGGATACTGCTGCGGCCCTGTTTTTTCTTGTGGCCGCGGGCATTGTTTTCGTGCCATCGGTGCCGTGGATTGAGTTTTACCAAGACCAGCGAGTGGACGGGGAAGAGGTGTCACTCTTGGTCGAGACTTTTGGAGGAACCCGCTCCCTTGCCTCCGTTATCGGCGGTGGATTTGCGGTTCTCTCCGCAGCGTTGTTGCTGGGCAAGAAGCCTCTTTGGGGATTCTGGGTGGCCGTCGTGGCCTTTTTTTCGGGACTGTTTACCTATGCCCTCCTGCACACCACGCTGACCTCAGAGATCGCTCCAGAGCGCAAGCAGTTCCTGGTGCCAGGTTGGGGAATCTCGACCTTTCTGCTGTGGATTGGTGTGGGATTGGTGCTGTTTTTCGTACACCGATGGGGGGCTGCCGTCTGGGTAAAGGGAACCCAGGCTTTGGCGCCGATCGAGTCCCGCCTGAAACCGGAGGAACTCGAGGCCCCAACGCGAGCCACTTGGGTTGTGGCCTTGGTGCTCATGGTGCTGATGGTGATGCTGGTGGCCTCTGCGGATCCCGATGACAAGGTTTGGAAACGCATGGTCCGCTGAGCCGGCGTTTAGAGCCACAGTTCAGTATCCGTACGAGGCAGACGAATATGCAAGCGGTCTCCTCGGCGATCCAAAAGCTGGACGCGAAGTTTTGCAGGAACTCGGACATCTCCTTCGGTGGTCCACAAATGAAGAGAGCAGGCACCCTGTTCGGAAGCCCGTGCGAGTCGCGCAGCAGCGCGACCCAAGCGCGGCGGGTCGAGCAGCGCGACGATGCCGAAGCAGCCTGAGCGGGCGAGTTGTTCGGCAGCCCAAGTGGACTTCTCCAAGGCGGGCTGCACCACCAGCAGGTGTTCCAATCGAATGCCTTTCCATCCGGGTGGATAGAGCTGTTGGAGTGGGTCGACGACAGCGACACGGTGGTGCTGGCTCGTTTGAACGAGGCTTGGGAGACTGATCTGAATGCGACCGGACCCGGGAGGACCGCTGATTTCACTGATGCCTGGGACAGGCCAGCCTTCGATCGCGGCATCGAGTGGGGGGAAGCCGCTGGGTAAGGGGGATTGAGCGCGACAGAGGGTTGGACCGAGGGCGGCAATTTGCTGCTGAAGATCGGCAATGAGTGTTTTTTTAGCCAGGGTACTGTTCATTTGTTCAGTATACCTTGTGTCTGGACTCTGTCCTCTCGTTCCCCCTCATTTCACAGGAAGGTTAAGAGTTGCAGGAGGTTCAAATCTGGTGCTTGAAGCCCTAAAACGTACTGGAGCAGGCGTTCAACAGGATGCCCCGCTCAAAAAGCTGGCCTACTGGCGCGTTGGTGGATGCGCTGACTTTTTGGTTGAGGTCACAACACTTGAGACCCTGCAGAAGGTAATGGCCCTCACCCCTGTCCTTGTTTTGGGGAATGGCTCGAACACCCTCATCCACGATCAAGGCGTGCGTGGCGTTGTGGTTCGGCTCAAGGGGGAGTTGGCGGGACTTGCTGTTGATGGGACCCGGGCTGTTGCGGGTGCGGGCATGATGTTGACTGTGCTTCTTGCGCGACTGGATCGCGCAGGCCTGGCAGGGGCTGAGCCCTTTGCGGGTGTTCCAGGAACGGTCGGGGGCGCTGTTGTGATGAATGCGGGCACCACGCTCGGTGAAGCCAAGGATCTTGTTCGGTCGGTCACACTGGTCCTGCCTGGAGGCGAGGTCAAAGTCTGGACAGCGCACGAGCTTTCTTTTGCCTACCGGCACGCCACAATTCCCCGAGGGGCTGTTGTGGCCACGGCCGAATTGACGTTGACCGAGGATGAGGTCTCAGAGCGTCGGCAGCGTCGGCAGGAGTTGCTGCAGCGCCGGAAGCGGACACAGCCCTTGGATCTTCCGAGTTGCGGTTCGACCTTCACCAATCCTGAGGGGGACTATGCCGGACGGCTCATTGAAGTCGTGGGTCTAAAAGGTCATCGAATCGGGGGTGCCTCGATTTCGGCGAAGCATGCGAATTTTATCGTCAACCATGGTGAGGCCACCGCCCAGGACATTCTGGATTTGATTCGTCTGGCCCGCACCCGAGTCTTTGAACAGACAGGCATCCTTATGGAGCCCGAGGTTCGACTCATGGGGCCATGGCCCAAGAGCAGTCTCGAGATTTCCCAGTAGCCGGCTGCTTGCGCTTCTTCTCAAAATCGCCTAGACCGCTCCACCATTAGGAGACGTTGATGCAAGAGAAGCTCATTTTCTTGATTGGACCCCCGCGTTCGGGCTCTACCTTGCTCATGCGGATGTTGTCGTCCCACAGTCAGATCTACTCCCGTCCAGAGCCCCATTTGCTGACCCCGTTGGCTCACCTTGGCTATTGGGACAACGTCGACCGTGCCCCATTTGATCAGCTTCAGGCAGCCTCCTCATTGAAGGGTTTTGTTCAGGATCTCCCCGGAGGCGAGGCGGATTACATCGAAGCGCTTCAGGCCTATGCGCACACCTTGTACGGAAAGATGATTGCCACCCAGGACAAGCCTTTTTTCCTGGACAAGACACCCGCCTATGGGCTCATTCTGCCGTTTCTCGCCAAGGTGTTCCCCAAGGCTCACTTTGTGGTGCTGACACGAAATCCGTGTTCGGTGTGGGACTCGTATGCTGAATCGTTCTTCGACGGCGACTACGAGGCCGCTCGAGACTTCAATCCCATCATCACCCGGTACGTCCCAGCCATGGCGGACTTCATGCGGACGACTTCCGTACCCTTTGTTCACGTGCGCTATGAGGATGTCGTTTCAGACCCGGAGACACAGCTCAAGCGCATTTACGAGCACATTGGGCTTCCTCACGAACCCGAGAGTGTGGAGTACGGGCAGCAGAAAGCCCCTCAGACTGGACTTGGGGATCCCATTGGTGTCGGCAAGCACAGCCGGCCGGTGACGTCTTCGCTGGAGAAATGGGCCACGGGTGTAGCCGCGGTTGACGACAAAGAGGTGATCCTTCGCCAACTTGTGGATCAGCTCGATGCCCGCGATGTGGAGACCTGGGGGTACGACAAGGGCAATCTCTTTGAGCCCCTCGAGCGCGTGGATGTGGGGGAGGCTCGCAACCAAGCCGCCGTCAAGAGAAGAAAAGACCGGTGGAACAAATACAAGATGCGTCGACGCTTGTTGGTTTGGCTTCGAAGAGATGTCAATCGGTCGTGGATTGGAAAGCGCCTCAAGAAGATTCGCTTGGTCTGCGAGGTCATCCTGAGAGGCGATGGCAACACCGGTTGGAATGAAGAGGCCTCACGTCGCTACGGCGACAAGGTGCAGAACCAACAAGAGCGCGGATGAGCGGTCCCGATTCCAAGACCCCTGGGCGTCGTCTCGGACGCATCCTTCTCTTCTGCTCGATTGCAGCGTTCATGAGCTTTGGACCTTGCTACCGCCAAGCATTCAACGGACAAGGAGAGTTGCCCTTTGGGCTGGAGGTCGATCGCCGCTTGTTTCGTCAGTGGGTGATGTTCTCCGGCTACGGCACGGACATTTGTGATGTCCGCTACTACCTCCTGGACGCAGAGGGCAATGAGGAGCCCGTGGACCGGTTTGAAGTGCTCGGGCATGAGTCGTTTGCTCGGGCCCCTCGCTCGGTTCGGCGGTTGAAGAAACCATCGAATGTCATTGAAATGGGAAAGCGCCTCTGTCGGGTAATCCGTCGTGAGAGAGGACCTGTGGATCTTCGGGTGGTGAGCCGCTGTGGGTCGAGGAGAGGCTGGATCCCCAAACACGATGGCGGGGAGAATCTCTGTCACCTGTCCCAGATCCGCCCTCGACGGCAGGGTGAGCCATGACCCGAGCAGCAATCCGTCGTGCATGGGACTTCCTGGTGCATCAAGAAGGATCCAGTCGTCCAGCAGCGCTGATCCGCATCGGTCTGGTGGTCCTGGTTTGGACCCGCTACGCCAGTGATTTTCTCCTCTACAAAAATTTGGAGCCCTACTACTTGCTCCATGGGTTCTCCCTTTTTGTGGCCAGCACGCTCCTGTTTTTCGGAGCCTTCACGCGCCTTGCGGCGATCTGGACCGCAGCCACCTTGGTCAGCTTTTACTATTACTTGGGCTACGCCAAGGGAATCGAGCCCTACACGCACCATCACACCTACGTGCTTGCTGTGACCGCTGTGCTGCTGGCCTGCTCTCCGTGTGGAAAGAGCTACTCGTGGGACCGTTGGAGAGCGCTGAAGAAGGCGCAGAGAATCGGCGAGCCACCGCCTGCTGAATCAGGACCTCAGTGGGCCCTGCGTCTGATGGTTCTCCAGGTCAGTCTCATCTACTTCTGGAGTGGTTTTGACAAGTGCAACCCGGCTTTTCTCTCGGGAGAGCGGATGGAGCACTATGCCATGTACCTCTACATCGGTTCCGACTACCCCAAATCAGCCTGGTTCCACCCGGCGATGGTGGGGCTCGCCTGGTCCACGGTGTTTCTCGAGTTTGCACTCGCTTTCGGTCTTTGGTGGAAGCGCACCCACAAGGTTCTGATTCCCTTTGGCATGATGTTCCATGCCATCCTCTACGTCCTGCTTCCTGTGGGAACCTACAGTTTGAACATGTGGCTGCTCTATCTTGCGGTCTTGGACCCCGACGAAGTCCATCGTTTCATCGACGAGATTTCCACCACGAGGACCGTGGCCTAACGGTCCTTCTTCTTCCGAAACTTCCACTTGGAGCCCCGCTGTTGGTCTGCGATGGTCTTCACAAGCCAGCGATGGGCTTGCTGTTGCTGGCGCAGGCCGGCCGAGGCTGGCAGCGAGAGGTGCTGCGTGGCCTGCGGGAGGATGTCTGGCAGTGAGGGAGCCTCGGGGTAGTGGTCGGGGGAGCTGCCCACGCTCACGACGGCTCGAATGGAATGGGCCTGCAGAGAGAGGGCTGCATGCACGGCGAGTGTTGCGCCTCGACCCACTCCCCACAGACCGACTCGTTTGGGGTTGATCTGCAACCCCATGATTCGATCAATGGCCCCCAAACAGTCTGCTTGAAGCTCAGTCCACGGGGCGTGCCAGCGAAGGGAGGCGCGTGCCACGAGGACCCCTCGACGGGCCAACAAGGGGCCGAGGAGCGAAAAAGTCTCGTGGGAATCGCTCTTCTCAGGGCCATCGGAGAACAGCAAGACGGCAGGCCAACCCGCTCGAGGAGCGAGATCATTGAGTTCCCACACATCGATGGCCTGCTCCGGGTGTTGGCCGTAGGACAAACCCGTCCAGACATCCATGTCGAAGGTCAGTGGATTGCTTGGCAGCCGACGCCTACTCATGAGTGGAGAAGCGCTCCGGGTAGACGAAGCACCTCAGAGGCCTCAACCCTGAGAAGGATTCCCAACGCGGATCAACCCTGGAGTTGGGCAGCCAGTTCCCCATTCTGGTAGAGCTCCATCATGATGTCGGAGCCGCCCACAAATTCCCCATTGATGTAGAGCTGGGGGATCGTTGGCCAATTGGAGTAGGTCTTGATGCCCTGTCGGATCTCTGGGTCAGAGAGGACGTCGACATGAGCGAGGTCGGTGACACCGAGGTGCGACAGGATGGTGGCCGCCCGAGCAGAGAATCCGCACTGGGGCATGGTTGGACTGCCCTTCATGAAGAGGACGACCTTGTTGCCTTTGACGAGGGTCTCAATTCGGTTTTGAACATCAGACATGGTGATTTCCTTAGCTGCGCTGAGCCCATTGCTCAGGGGTAAAGGTTTTGAGGGCAAGGGCGTGAATGTCGCTTTTCATGTGGTCCCCGAGGGTTCCATAGACCAGCTGGTGCTGTCGCACGAGGTTCAATCCCTCGAAAGCCGAACTCACCACCTCGGCAGCGAAGTGCTCTCCGTCGCCCATGTCGTTGAAGATAAGGGCGGTGCAGTCGGGGAGCTGGGTCTCGATCAGCTCCTTGATTCGATTGGGGTCCATCATGATTCTTCCCTCCGCGGTAGTCTCTAACCACAGAAGGCGTGATAGTACAGCAGCAAGACCTCTCACTCCCCCTCGTTTCGGAGTCGCCTGCCTTGCTGGGCTTTTTCAGCCGCGTGTATGGATTCCTTGGAATTGCCTTCTGTGTGGTGGCATGCAGCGCTGTGGTTTTGGTGGTGGGCCTCCCGCTCATGCTGATCCCTCGTGGGCACCGCTGGAAGTATGGAATTTGGTTCAATATTGCACTGGGAACCTTATTTTTGAGAGGCTTTCCGCTTTTTGCCAGGGTGTCGAAAAAAGGGATGGAAAACATCCCGAGAGACCGCGGATTTTTGGCCATCGTCAATCATCGAGCGGCGGCGGATATCCCCCTGATTCTCGCGGACACAAGGGCCCACGGGATCTCCAAAAAATTGGTCTTGTATTTCCCCGGCATGGGTCAGCTTGGGTACTTAGGAGGGGCTCTGTTTTTTCACCGGCGAAAACCCTCTGAGCGCCGCCGAGTGCTTCTGCAGGCCATCGAGCGAATCGCGGGAGGGCAGCCGCTTCATGTCTACCCGGAGGGGACACGGATGAGGGATGGCAAGCCGCCCAAGGTCCACCTGAGCCTGGTGGAGGCCTGCTACAAAGCCGGACTTCCCGTCCTTCCAACGGCTTTGGTAGGGACTGAAAACATGGTTCCGACCGATATTTTGATGAAGCCGTTCCGTCGGGTAAGGGTGAGCTATCGCCCCTTGGTGAATCCAGCGGATTTTGAGAACCCGCGCGATTTTGCCGAGTATTGTTGGGCTCAGGTCACAGAAGAGGTTGCGCTCTTGGAGGCTTCCACTTCAATTTGACTGGCTCTTCGTGGATTTCTTCTGCACAATCACGGTGTTCAGACACACTCGGAGTAAGAGATGCTGTTGATGATTTTGGGAATGGTGCATGCCGGAGAGATCGAGGCGTGGAGCATCGATGATTTTGGCCAGGACAACTACATGGCTGGAGAAGACGGGTGGTCTGCGGGGTACGAAGACGACCCGTGGTACGCCTACGAGGGACAGGCATACTCCCTGACCGACGACGGCGACGGAACGGAGTCCTACGGTGAGGGTGGGGCCGCCGACAACTGGCTGATTCGAGGCGAGGCCATCCAGCAGGTCAGTGTCCGTGCCGAGTGGTCGTCGCAGGATGACGACACCGTGGGCATCGTCTCCAACCACAACGGCAGCAACAGCTTCTACCTGCTGGCCTACACCGAAAACAGCGCTCCACCACCCCTGCAAACGGTGAACAATGGGGCCGCGTTGATCCTGATGCGGGTGGAAAAGGGAGAGCCCGAAGTCCTCGAGCGTGTGAGGTCCGATTTCGCCACAAATACCAATGAGTTCACCCTCGAGGTCGATGACGGAGTCATCACGGTCTCCCTCAATGGAGACACCTCGTTTTCCGTGGAAGACCCCGATCCACTGGGGGCAGGCAAGGTCGGGATGTATGCCTACAACTCCGGACAAGACCAAGGCGGCAATGTCACGTATTGCTGGTTTTCCGCGATGGAAGTGAGCTACGTGGATGAGGACGACGACGGCGTTGCGGATGATGAGGACAACTGCGAGGACGTATCCAACCCGGGTCAGGCAGACTGGAACGACAATGGGATCGGGGATGCCTGTGGGGATCCCCCACCGCAAGATGAAGACACGGGCGAGCCTCAGGGAGGCGACACCGGTGGTCCCGGCGATACGGATCTGCCCCCAGGGGTGATCGGGGGCAATGTGGAGCTTGAGGTGATTGGCTGCGGCTGCACGAGCTCACCCAAGCGCTCCGGCTTGCCGATGGTTGCTCTTTTAGGGCTTGCAGCGCTTCTGAGGCGGCGTCGCCAGTAAGTCAGTGCTGTTGCAGGGCTTGAAGGAGCTCGGTCTTGGCCGCCAAGGTCTTCTGCAGGATGACTGCGCCGGGCTCTTCGGCGTAGAGTTCTTCCTCACCGGCTGAGGGAAACAGGACCCCGCGAGAGGTGTTGATGAGCGCTCCGAGCCCCTCGGAACGAAATCCTGCTCGGCAATCCACAGCACTCGCGCCCTGGGCACCGAACCCCGGCATGAGAAACCAGGCGCTTGGAAGGCGCCTGCGCCAGGCAGCCAGCTCGTCGCCCAAGGTCGCTCCGACCACAACACCCACAGGGCCGTAGCCGCATTCATCAAGGAGCGGGAGGTTCCAGGCCTCGACCCATCGCGCCACAAGCTCAGCCACATTGGCGTGGTCACGCTGGAGTTCTGACCCTCCGGGGTTGGAGGTTCGGAGAAGGATGAAGACGCCCTTTTCTCCCTCCCCACAGCGCTGGATAAAGGGGGCCATAGAGTCTCGGCCCAAGTAAGGCGACAGGGTCACCGCATCGGCGCCGAAGGGGCCGTCGTTGTCAAGAATGGCGCGAGCATAGGCCTCGGCGGTGGAGCCAATGTCACCGCGTTTGGCATCCATCAGCACCAAGGTCCCGCTTTTCTTTGCACGAGCGACAATGTCCTCGAGAGCCTCCAAGCCGGCGGCACCGAACTGCTCGTAGAGTGCGATTTGAGGCTTGATGATTGCGGCGTGATCCTGAACGGCTTCCAAGGCCACAATGGACCACCCATGAATGGCCTCAGCGGCACGTCGTCGACCCTGAGAGGTCGACAAGTCGGTGCATTGTGCCTGCACATGGGGTGACATTCGAGACAGGTGTGGGTCGAGGCCGACACAGAGGGGGCCCCTTTCTTGGACGCGTTGTGTGAGTCGTTCGAGAAAGCGTTGCATGGACTCCGTCTAACCCGCTGCGTCTCCTGAGCCTCGAGGATTGGAGTCTTGTTCTGAACCGTCACGCATGGGGTAATGATCGTTGGTCACCCGGGTCAGGTTGAAGACCGCATAGAAAAACCGGTCGTCGACGCTCTTTCGTATTCTTCGAGGAACCATACGGAGGCTCAGCCGACCAAGTGCCTTCAATGCACGCGCTGAAAATCGGGAGAGCGAGCGGGAAATAGCGGCACCTTGAAACGAGGAAAGACAGCAAATCCTTGGAACTTCGGCTTAACCTTCTGCGTCCGCCTCGTGCATAACGAGTTAGGTCCATGCTGAAAGATGGAAGGGGAGCCCCATGGCCAAAATGACCGACCGCTTTGGGCGCCCAGTATCGGGCATCATGCCAGGACTGGTCGAGGGCATCGTTGAGCAGAACAAAGACGATCCGGCAGGCTTGGGGCGTGTACGGGTGCGTTTTCCCACACTGCCCGACACACCGGGATCGTACTGGGCCCGGGTCGTGACCCCAATGGCCGGCAAGGATCGGGGCTGGGTGATGATCCCCGAGGTGGATGACGAGGTTTTGGTCGCTTTTCTGCAAGGGGACATCAACAACGCGATCGTTGTGGGGGCGCTCTTCAATGGAAAAGACAAGCCGCCCTATGCGAACGCGGACGGTGAAAACAACCTCCGTGTCTTCAAGTCGCGCTCGGGACACACGGTCACCTTTGATGACACCAAAGGGGGGGAAAAAGTAGAGATGGTCACCAGCGGAGAGGCCGTAAAGGTCACCTACGATGCCGCAGGAAAAAAACTGACCGTGGTCTGCAAGGGAGACATTGAGCTGGAGGCTGCACAGGGCTTCAAGGTGTCTTGTTCAGATTTCAAGGTGGAAGCCAAGAGCGGCGTCACCCTCGAAGCCAAAGGAAACGCAAAGCTCGCTGGTGCGAGCACGACGATAGAAGGGAAGGCCAAGGTGGGAGTCACTGCTCCTGCGATCAGCCTTGGGTAACCATGATTGGACTCGATTCAGCAGTGGTGGTGGACAACAAGGACCCCGAGGGTCTCCACCGGGTCAAGGTGGAGTTTCCGTCAGTGGATGACAGGCCTCCCAAGAGTGCATGGTGCCGTGTGGCTTCTCCCATGGCGGGGCCAGACCGCGGTTGGGCGCTCTTGCCGGAACTCGGTGCAGAGGTTGTGGTTGGGTTTGCTGGCCAGAGCGGTACACCTGTCGTGCTCGGTAGCCTCTACAACGGAAAAGAGGAAAAGCCGCCCTATGCCAACAAGGACTCGAAAAACAACCTTCGCTTGATCTGGACGCGCTCAGGAAACCAGATGGTTTTCGACGACACCGATGGAAAAGAGGCCATTGGAATCGGGGCCAAGGCCACGAAGGTCGGCGACGCCGGGAGCGGTGGAGTCCACCAGATCATGAGTGATGCCAAAAAAATCTTCACGCAGAAGTCTGACGGTGATCTCCAACTCGATGCGGTGGGTGGAGTCACCATTCGCTGCACAGACTTCGCGGTCAGTGCAAAAGGCAACCTCAGCATCGAAGCCACAGCGACAAGCAAGTTGGCAGGCACCTCCACCACAATCGAGGGAAAAGCCAAAGTGGGCCTCACAGCAGCACAGGTGACACTCGGATGATTGCCACAACCGCCATGGATGCAATTCTTGAAACCCTCCGCGAGACAATGGCCTCTCGAGGCTTGAACAGTGCCGCCTTGGCCGCGGAGCTCGGGGAAGAGCGAAAAATGATCCGACGAGCGCTGTCGGGTCAGGCGCCGCTGAGCCTGGCGCTCTTTCTCAAGGTGGTCGACGTCCTCGAAATCGCGGTGACGGAGCTTCCTTGGAGCGTCGCCGACCTGCCTCCAACGCCCATTGAAGAGAAGACTCCAGAGGAATTCGAACTCGATCCTTTTGGCATTCAAGGAGAGCAGGCCTTTCGTCTTGGTTTTGCCCTTGGAGTGGACTTTTTGTTTGTGGCTGAGGCCTCACAACTGGCGGATTCTGGAATCCCCAGTTCGGTTCTCGAACAGTGGCCTGAGGAGATCGTGCTCAAACTCGATGCGGCCTATCACCGGCACAACGCACCGCAGTTTTCGGAGGAGGGGGTGGCTCTCAACCTCTCCTTTGACACGGTGTACTCCTGTTTTCTGCCTTGGTCGGCCATCCAAAAGGTGGTCTTCAATCTGGAGGCTCCCGAGCCCAACACCGAGCCAGAACCCGAGGCCAAGCCAAGGGGACCTGGGCTCCGTCTGGTGAAAGGATGAAACTTCGACCCACAGCCTGGATTGCTTTCGGCATGTTTGCCTCCGCTGCCGCCGTAGGGGTTCGCAGCTCCGAGGAAACCCCTGTGTTGCACGGTCCCTCGCACCCGAAGGCGGTCTGGCCGGCTGGGGCAGCGGTCGAGATTCTCGGGGTCAACGAGTCCGTGAGTTTTCCTGAAGCTCGAGAGCGTCGCACGCCTCTGGGCAGCGAGGAGATGACACAGCATCTGGTCAAAATGGCGGATCTGAGCCAGGAAGTGGGGGCGCGCTGGACCCGAGGCCACACCGTCGCCATGCCGCGGCTGAGCTTCGATCGCTTCGTGGAAGAGGGCGAATCTTTTGCCCGCATGGATCAGTGGGTGGAGGAGGTCCAGCGAGCCGAACTGAAGATTGTTGCCATGGTCGGTCCATGGCCTGGAAACCGTACAGAACGTTTTACTCCACGCTACCAACTGGGCGACCAAATGGAGGCCTACCTTCGGTTCGTTCGACAGGCAGTCGAGCGCTACGATGGCGACGGAGTGGATGATTTTGAGGGCCTAACAGAGCCCATTACAGTCTGGTAAATCGACAACGAGCCGGACCTCAAAAACGCACCGCTGAGCGGGCGACGCGCAAGGAGCGGTTTCGCGACTCCGGCTGAATTTGCGGCGGTGGTGGTCGCGACGGCGGGCGCCATTCGAGAGGCGCACTCGGAGGCCATCGTCCTCCAGGGTGGTATTGGACGGCCCTCCCAGAGTCATGGCTACGAGTACATGACAGAACTCTTCAAGCAGCCAGGGGTGATGGAAGCTGTCGATGTGGTCTCGTTGCATGTTTACCATCGAGGACCGGACGTGGGACGGATTGAGAGCGCGATTCGGAGGGCTCATGGGGCTGCGCCTGGGAAGCCGATCTGGCTCACCGAGACGAGCGTCCCTGCTCAAGGGCGTCACTACTGGATGAACGAGACCTGGCAGGCAGAGATGCTGTTTCGGGTTTTCATTACATCGATGCGACTGGGCGTTGAGCGGGTCTTCTGGCACACGCTCGTTGATCCTCCTCCTGCGGTTCAGGCGGGGCGTCCGAGTGGTACAAAAACCAACTCGCTCTTCAAACAGTCCGACGAGGGCGAGATCACCAAGAAGCCGGTTGGTGTCGCCTTTGAGAGGATGGGAGAGGTTCTCGACGGTGTGCAATGGGACGAGATTTCGGCCTTGTCCGTTCAAGGAGGTCGAGGAGTCTCCCTGGGCGAGAAGGGTTTCTTGGTCTACGGGGAGACGGACAACATCGTCTTGAACGACCTGGATTTCACTGCAGCAGTGGACCTGCTCAGCGGGGAGCCTGTGCGCGTTGAGCCGCGTACTGAGGGCCGAGTTTGGGTGAATTCTCAGCAGCGCACGGTGTGGCTCACGCCTTAGTCTGTCGGTTCTATGTCGATGTCCTCGGCCCGAAGGATTCGCGTCGGAATGCCATGGGATTGGGCGTAGGCCGCGAGTTCCTTGGCCTCCCCGACTTCCATGACAATCAGGGGAGCCTCGACAGCGATTCCTCTCTGCAACATGTCCAAGATGGCTGCATTATCGAGGCTTCGCTCGGGCGTGGGTGAGGGTCCAAAGACCTCCGCAAGAAGCAGGCTTTCGAGTCGGGGACTTGTTGAGGAGGACTCCGGCTGGTGGGTAAGGTGCTCTCGGAGTCGGTGGACGTCTCGGGGGCTCCAGCCATCGCGAGGCAGACCGTTGAGTGCGTCTCTCAGAGACGAAAGAAGCACGACGGGGTCTTCTTGTTGAGTTCGAATCTCGAGTTGGAGTAGGGGCTGGCGCCACCGCTCCCCTCGGGGGGCAACGCGTGCCGTCACGTGGGCCTCGATTTCAGCTCGGCTGAGGTGTCGATGTACGGGGCCGTTGTTGGCAGGACCCTCCAGAAGGGCTGCAGCCCATTGAAGGGCGTTGGCGTCGAAGGGTCGGGCCGTTCCCCGATGGGCGAGCCCAACAAAGGCTTGTGTGCCCGCTCCCCGTGTCTCGAGAATCAGAAGTTGCTCCTGGTTGGGGTGCGGCAGAGGTTTCGGCGTGGGAAGTTCGCTTCCACAAGGCCCCAGTGCATTCAAGGTGACCTGGATCCCCTCGGGGAGGTCTGAGGGCTCCTGAGTTGACCAGGCGGTATGGACTCTGCCCGTGCACACGTTCTCTTCGAAGGAGGCCTTCAGGTCAGAGATTGTGAGCGCCGCGCGAGTGCGGGCCGTTCCCTGTTTGGGGTGGGCATAGGGATGGCCCTCCAAGCCAGCCGCCAGCCATGCGTCCCGAATTTCAGGGAGCCCTCGATCGCTTTCATTGCGGTTCCATGTGTTTCGCGTCTCCGCCAGTGCGATCTCCCAGTCGATGTCATTTCCGTCGACAGCGAACTGTTCCTCGAGCACGCGAGTGAGGATGCCGTCCAAGCCTTTGGAGGCAGGCCAGCGGTAGTGAAGAGCGCCGTAGTCTCGGTGCCACTCCGAGCGGAACTGACCTCCCGCTTCCTTCCATTGTTGGAGGGCAGGATGCGCACTGAGAGCGCTCCACATCAGGGCACCTGCCCCTTCTTTTCCCGGGTCATCAGTGGCCGATCCCCCCTCAATCAAGAGGCTCAAACCAATCAGGGAACGATTGGTCTCCGTGGAAATCGGCTCATGGATTTGAAGTGCCCGCGCCGCAGGGGTGGGGCCCTGGGGCGGAGGTTGAAGACAGGCGGTCAGAAGGGGAAGCCAGATCATTGTTCTCACTAAAAAACAGGCCATGTGGTGGGTGCAGAGAGCCCCACCAGCAAGGATTAGCACAGCTTCGGGTGAGAAGAAATCTCGACCCGGTTTTTCAATGGCTCTCCGTTGGTGCTACCCTCTTCGAAATATCGGAGTTGGCACTCATGAGTATGACCAGTGAAACGCTGAATTCACGGGAACTTGTTTTGCAGATTCGATCGGCTGTGACCCGGCCGACACTCGCCTCCAAGATGCCGGAATCGGAAGTGTGGAGCGCGTACATCGAGCTTCAGCGTCGGGGGGAGCCCGAGGCCCACAGGCGCTTCATACAAGCCCTGCGATCGCTCCACAGGCGCCGATCGGATGGAGTGGCAGACATCCCGCTCTCGGACACCGCCCCACGGGAACATCTGGAGGCTCCAGATCCATTCTTGGGGGAACTCTTCAAAGCCTACAAAAAGTGCATCCAGCACACCCGATGGGGTTCTGCAGCAAAACTCATTCGCGACATGGAGTCTCAGATTCAGTCGTTGGCTTGATGGGGAGAGAACAGCCATGGACCGGGTCCCTGAGCCAGAGTTGATGGAAGAAGAGGAACAAGCGCGAGCGTATTCCTCAGCCGATTTTGAGGCCCCTCATGAAGCCTTTGTGGAGGAGTCGGGTCGCGCGTTTCGCGGGTCGGTTTCGGGACGAATTCTGGATTTGGGATGCGGTCCAGGAGACATCACCGTTCGTTTTGCAAAGCGCCACCCGAATTGCACCATGGTGGGAATCGATGGATCAGAGGCCATGTTGCGGTTCGGGCGAGAGCGCGTGGAGTCGGAGGGGCTCAGCCACAGAGTCCAGTTGAAGCGTGTTTTTCTTCCCTCTGAGGGCTTCGAATCGGGGTTCGACGGGGCGATCAGCAACTCGTTACTGCACCACCTCCAGCGTCCAGAGGTGCTGTGGCAGAGTTTGAAGGACCATCTCCAGCCGGGATCCCCTGTTTTTGTGATGGACCTCCTCCGGCCCCCGTCTCGTGCACGGGCTGAGGAACTGGTCACCGCATACTCCGAGGGAGAGCCAGAGGTTCTCCAGCGTGATTTTTTCTTGTCCTTGTGCGCTGCCTATCGGCCCGACGAGATCCAAGCCCAGCTGAAGGCGGCGGCACTGTCCCACCTCACGACGGAGGTGATCAGCGACAGGCATTGGGTGGTCTACGGCAGCCTTTAGGCCTTTACCTGAACCGGGAGGGGTTGAGTCAGGACGGTTGCGCTGTCTACGGCAGAGCAGCGGAGTTGGTTGGAGGCCACTTCCTTGAACGCGAGGAAGAGTTCGGTCACGGGGAGGTCCAGGCGCACTTCCTTCACGGAACCTACGGATTTGCCTTTCTCCAGTACAAGTGCAGGACCTGTGGCTGTGAGTTGACCCGTCTTCAGATTCAAATCCCCGGCGAGTGAGTCCAACTCGAGGGCAAGAGGTACCTCGGTCAGCATCTGGGTTCTGGAGCGATTTCCAGGCCGCATCACCAGATTGGAGGCACGCATTTGTCCATTCCAGTAGTGCCCCGTGGGGCGGATCTCGCGAGCTCTCGCGGTCTTTGGATCCATGTAGAAGTTGCCCACAACTCCTTCTCGAATCACGGGAACAGCAATCGGCGCGACCCCCCTGTCGTCAAAGGCCCGAGTGCGAACTCCTCCTGGAGCGACGGGATCATCCACGACATGGAGAACCCGGGAACCGAGGACGCCGCCTTGGAGCTTGTTGAAGAATCGATGCTTTGATTCTCCCTCCCGGACATCAAAGAGCGGAGAGAGTGCATTCAACAACCAGGCGACAACCCGAGTGGGCAGAACCAAGGGAGTCGGCGAGTCGGGTGCTTTACCCTGCTGGGACAGCTCCTCCATTCGAGCGTCAAGGGAGCGACCAAAGGGGATGGAGCCCACATGAGAGAAGGCCCTTCCGCAAGCCAGCTCCTCGATGGGGAGATTGCGACCCGGGATGGTGTTGCTCAGGCGGAGCTTGTAGAAGGTGCTGGTGCTGTTCGCGTGAAAGCCATTGGAGGAAATGAACAGGCGGGTTCGGAGTGTGTCGCTGTACTGGATCTTGTGGGCGATTTTGCCGGTGGATGCGTTGATCTCTACGAGCTCTTCCAAAGCCTCACTGTCGATGGAACCATAGCGAGGATCCAGCAGGCCAAGCCCTCTCTCGTGGATGTCGTAGCGCTCACAAGGGCCAGCACCGGGGTTCGGGGTGGCTTTTTGGGCTCGGGCGATCGCCTTCTCAATCGAGGCCTGGTGGCGACCCAGGAGGGTGGCGTTGATCGAGAATGTCGCTGACGCTCCAGTTTCTGCGAAGACCCTGCCGTGGAGGATTTCCTCCGTGGTCTCGCCGAGCGGACCGCCAGATGCGCCGTGTGCGGCCATGTCGCGTTTGATGGTTCGCTCGTAGAGGAACTCTGCACCGCTGGCACCTGCGGTACTGGCACTTTTGAGCAAGGTTTGAAGATGGGGGAGAACCGGCTTGGCGGGGTGGTCAGGAGTCATGGTTGCCTTGCTGTAAGTCGTTGCAGGAGGGAAGCATAGCATTCGGTCCGAGAGAAGAGGCGGTTCTTCCACCGGCCTCTGCAATGTGACCATTTGGAGTCGCTTCCTGAGCGCGAATGGTGGCTCGAAAACAAAGCGATATACCTCAAGGGCCCTTTGGGGGTAAAACTGTCGGAATATGGGCCATCGGCCTCTCCACAATTTCAGCAGCGAGTACTTCAATGGCCATTGATAGAGCACGCACCGTACGCAAGGTTCTCCAGGCAGCTGAGGCGGTCACGCCGAAGGTTGAGAAGAAGGATCTGGCGCTTTTTGAAAACTTCTGTGCTGGGGTGGCGGAGCAGCTTCGAGCCCCGTTTTTAGAGCGGCACGGAGAGGCCGGGGTTCCCGCTCGAATTCGTGGAACTTTTGACTGGATTCAAGACCGCACGCCGGGTGCGATTTTGGTGGAGGTCGCGGGCTGTGGGGACTCGCGCTGCCTGGTCCAAACCTGCATGCGCGATCAACCCTTCATCGTGGACACCGTTCGTCTCTTGGTTCAAGCCTACGGTGCCCGAGTCGAGACCGGATTCAATGCGGTGCTTCGGGTGGAACGGACGGACACGGGAAAAGTCGTTCAAATCGGGGGAGCAGAGGCCGGTCTTGAGTCCGTCCTGCAGCTCGAGGTGGATGGGTTGGACCCTGCTGACCACGCTGCTTTTTCGGAGCGTCTCGAGAACAACCTCCGTCTCGCTCGGGCAATGGTTCGAGACTTCTCCAAGATGACGGGGGTGTTGGAGTCCTTGGCGAAACAGTTTGATGCGCTCTCGGTCTCTGAGCCTGAACATGGGGAGCGGCATCGGGAGACTGCCGCCTTCCTCTATTGGCTGCTCTCGGACAACTTTGTACTGATGGGCCTTGTCAGTGAACAGGGTTGTTTTGGGTTTCAGCGGGAAACGTTGCGATCCATCTGGCCTGCGGTGGAGCAGCATGAATTTGCTCCAGGAGCCTGGTCGGATCTTCCGATTCGAGTTCGAAAGAGCGCCCAAGAGTCGCCCGTCCATCGCTCGGGACGCATCGACGAGGTCTCCATTTCTGTCCCTGGCCAAGGCGGTGAGCCCCGCACGGTTCTCATTCGGGGAATGTTTACCTTTCGGGCGGTATCCCAGCCCTCTCGGCAAGTCCCGGTGCTCCGAGAGGTGTTGAGAACGATCCTGGAGTCGGATGTCTCTCTGCCGGGATCCTGGCGCTACAAGGGAATGGCGAATGTGTTCGACACACTGCCGACGGAGTTTCTCTTCACCGCCAGCCTCCAGCAGATTGGTCAGATCATCGATCGGGTTCTGGATGCAGAGGCCGAGCAAGAAGTCCGGGCCCACATGGTTCAAAGCCCGGATGGGGAGGTCAGTTTTGTCCTCGCAGCCATGCCGAAGACCCAATTTTCGGACTCCCTTCGGAGCGCGATGCAGAACCTGCTGCTCCATGCCACGGGTGCGACCTATGTCGATCATGGCCTCTTTGTCGGGCGCTACGACACGGTCCTGACCCACTTTTTTCTCACCGGAGCTGTAAGATTGGAAAAACAGGCCATTGAGGAGCTGCACACCACTCTGATTGAAATGGGAACGCCCTGGGACCGCAGGCTCCACGCGGTCATCAGCCAGGAAAGCGAGGAGGCCCTCGCGGATGCTTTGGTCGAGCGCTACCAGTCGGCATTTGAGCCGCTCTACATGCAGCGTGTGGATCCTCAGCGTTCCTGGAGAGACATTGGCTTCATCGATCAACTCTCCGAAACGCGTCCAATGGCGGCGGATCTGTTTCTGGATGAGCAGGGACGCGTCAACCTCCGGCTCTATCAGATCGGCGATGTTCGGCTCACGGACATCCTTCCGGTCTTGGACAACTTTGGTCTGGTGGTTCAGAACCAGTTTGCAGACCCTGTGAGGCCCAGCTGTGGAAACCACTTCACGATTGATACCTTTCGAATCCTGACAGAGGACGTCGAGGGCCTTCTTGCTCGTCGAGAGGACTTGATTGCGGGTGTGGAGGCGGTGTTTAGTGGTCACATCGAGAATGACGGGCTCAACAGGCTGATTGTGGATGCCCATCTGACATGGGCAGAAGCAGACCTCTTTCGCGCCTACCTGGGCTACAACCGGCAGCTTGGGCGGTCCTTCACCCCATCGCGGACCCTCGAGATCCTCCTCGCTCACCCGCAGCTGGTGAAGGCGATGGCGGTCTGTTTTGAGGCTCGGTTTGATCCCAAGCTCAAGACAGGACGCAAGAAAAGCGTCGAGTCGGCCAGCCAGGAGATCGATGCAGGCATTCGAGCCATCCAAGATCGCGATGAGGACAAGCTGTTTCGGAACCTCTCGGATCTGATGAAGGCGACTCTTCGTACCAACTTTTTCCGAAGCGATCGGGTTGCACACTACATCAGCTTCAAAGTGGATCACGACCAGATTCCAGAAATTCCCGAACCCAAGCTCAAATACGAAATCTACGTGCATCATTCGGAAATGGAGGGGGTCCACCTCCGTGGCGGCAAGGTGGCTCGAGGTGGGATTCGCTGGTCGGATCGTGAAGACTTCCGGACTGAGATTTTGGGGCTGGTCAACACCCAGATGGTGAAGAATGTTTTGATCGTTCCGACGGGATCGAAGGGGGGGTTCCGAATGAAGCGGCACCTCGCCGACCGGTCCGAGCGCAGGGCGAAGGCGGATGAACTGTACACGTTCCTCATCCGAGGTCTGTTGGATGTGACCGACAACATTGTCGGTTCTGAAGTCGTTCAACCTCCTGAGGTCGTTCCAATGGACGGCAAGGATCCCTATCTGGTGGTCGCGGCGGACAAAGGAACGGCTCACCTTTCCGACACCGCAAACGGTCTTTCAAGAGAGTACGGTTTCTGGCTCGACGACGCCTTTGCCTCCGGAGGCAGCAATGGCTACGACCATAAAAAAGTAGGGATCACCGCTCGAGGCGGCTGGCAGTGTGTCCGTCGTCACTTCTCGGAGATGGGCCTGGATCCCAACACGGAGACCTTCACGGTGATGGGTGTAGGCGACATGGGGGGGGACGTGTTCGGAAACGGGCTGATCGAGTATCCGACCATTCGGTTGCTCGGAGCCTTCAACCACCGCCACATCTTCTTGGACCCGGACCCGGACCCAGCAGTATCCTACGAGGAGAGAATGCGGCTCTTCAAGGCGGGCGGCGGCTGGGATGCCTACAACACCGAGCTTCTCTCGAAGGGGGGAGGTGTCTTTGAGCGGCAGGCCAAAAGCATTCCTCTTTCACCGGAGGTGAAGAGGATGCTCGGTGTGCTCAAGGATGAGTTGGCGCCAGAGGTCGTCATTCGTCTGCTGCTCCGACTCCCAGTGGACCTGCTGTGGAACGGCGGGATTGGAACCTATGTCAAGGCGTCGTGGGAAGGGCATCGGGATGCGGATGACTCCAGCAACGACCTCCTGAGGGTCAATGCCAATGAGCTGCGTTGCCGCTCCGTCGGTGAGGGAGGCAATCTCGGATTCACCCACAACGCCCGCATCGAATACGCCCTCGGGGGAGGACGCATCAACAACGATGCTGTAGACAACTCGGGTGGAGTGGACATGTCGGATCACGAGGTCAACCTCAAGATCCTGCTGACCGCACCGGTCAAGGACGGGCGTCTGACCGAGAAACGTCGAAACACCCTCATCGAGAAGCTGACGGAGCAGATTGCCCAACAGGTTCTCCTGAACAACCACTCGCATTCTCGCCAGTTGAGCCTTGATCAGATTCGATCGACTCGAAATCCATTTCCGTTCTCACGAGCAATTCAGTGGGTGAGTGAGGAGACGGGCTTGAGCCTCGATGCACTCGGTCTGCCCGATCCGGACACCATTGCCAAGAGAGCAGAGACCCACCTCGGGCTCACTCGTCCGGAGCTCGCTGTTCTGGGGGCTTACGTCAAGCTGCGCGGACAGCAGTTGCTCGACAACTCCAACGCGAGTGCCATTCCCGGCAGCGACGAACGCTTGATGGGCTATTTCGTACCCGAAATTCGAAAGGCATACGGTGCAGACATCCCTCAGCACATGCTTGCGGACAACATCAAGATGATGCTCGCCTTGAACGAGATGGTTGAGGATGTCGGGGCCGTACCACTGCCCCTCCTGATGGACCTCTCGGATCGGCCCATGGTGGACATTATTGGCGCCTGGTTCCGCTGCTCGCAAGCCGTGGGTTTTGATGCCCTGAGAGACGCGATTGGAAGCGCCAAAGCCCCTCTCGAGACGCGCTATCAAGCCTGGGTGCTCGCGACGGATTCGATCTATGGAATGCTTGCAACGGCCTTGGGGCCAGGGCAGGAGCTTCCAACGGATGAGAGTGTTGCGATGACGCTGGAGGTGTTGAGCAATCTGCCGAGGCGTCGGGGCCGAGCCGATCGCACCCGCATTGAAGACATCAGCAGCAACATGAGGCAGAAAGGCTTGTCTTCAGCACTCTCCTCTCGGGTCGCCAATCTCGTCGACCTCACGATCGCCCGTGAGATCGCCATGATCCGAGTCGAGATGGGAGACACGGTGCGAGACGCCATCGTTCGCTACCTGGCCATTGGAAATGCGAGTGGGCTGTTGCCCGCAATTCACCGCATCGAACGTCGTCGGGGAGCAGGTCAGTGGGACCAGCTTGCGATTGGTATTCTGAGGAGCCGCTACGTTTCCCTGCTCCGTGAGCTTGTTCTCCGAACTCCGATGGATTCCGAACTCAAGCTGGGCGTGGATCGTGCGATCTTCCGCCTGGGTCGTGGTTCACTCTCGAGCATTGGCAAGACGGTGGATGCGATTGTCGGTGAGGGAGCAAGCGTGGGGGCTCTTCTCGTTGCAGAGGAGAGAATTCGAGCGGCTGTTCTGCGCTAATGCCGGGCTGGATATTTCTCCGGCACGGCCAGTCAGAAGCCAATGTTGAGCGTTGGCTTTCAGGCTGGGTGGATTCACCACTCACGGAGCTCGGACGGTTGCAGGCTGCCGAGGCGCGACGGGTGTGCGACGGCTGGTCCTTGGAGAGGGCCTACAGTTCGGATCTGTCGAGGGCCGTGGACACCGCCCGAAGCGTCCTTCAGGGGCGGTCATTGGCCTTGAAGCAGAGCGCGAATCTTCGGGAGCGAAACATGGGGGAATGGGCGCGAAAGAGCCTGGATGAGGTGCGCTCAGAAGGATTGAGTCATCGGCTGACCGACTGGAATGGGGCGCCTCCGGGTGGAGAGAGCAATGCGCAACTCGGCAAGCGCGTGTTGACTTACCTCGCTCATTTGCCAGCGATTTCGGGCAATACCTTGATTGTGGCCCACGGGGGACTTATTCGCGTCGTGCTGGGTCTCATTGATGGCCAGCCGTACTCGGAGATTGGAAAGACAGTGATTCAAAACTGTGTTCCCCACCTTCGGGAGCTGCCTGACGATGGCTTTCACGACCTGCTGTTGCGGCATCGAGACGCCTTCACATCGATCGAGGAGTAGAAAGAGTGCGCGAGGTTCGGACATCGGAGACGGCTGTAGAGATGACCCAGTTGGTCCTGCCTGGAATCACCAACAACCACGGCACACTCTTCGGTGGCCAGTTGGTCGCCTGGATGGATACCGCGGCATCGGTTGCAGCCAATCGATTTTGTCGCTCGGATGTGGTGACGGTGTCGATTGATGAGCTTCATTTTGCCCAGCCGATTCATCTGGGCGACATCGTGA
This sequence comes from Myxococcota bacterium, assembly GCA_036021505.1. Lineage (GTDB taxonomy): Bacteria > Myxococcota_A > UBA796 > UBA796 > CAJQPC01 > JAYXVV01. The sequence continues at coordinate 55,073 of JAYXVV010000071.1, forward strand.
TTCTCTACGCCCAGGTCAATCAGGCCTGGGGGAGTTCCATGGAAATCGGAGTGCGTGCGGAGGCTGAGGACCCCAAGACTGGAGAGCGCAGGCACGCATGCTCAGGTTTTCTCACTTTCGTGCACGTCCAAGATGGGAGGCCTGCACCTCTACCGAAGCTTGCCATTGAGGCGGGCCAGGAGCAGCGCGCTGAGGACGCTCAGGAGCGCAGAGAGGCGCGTCTGACTCGGCGCAGAAGGAAAGGATGAGACGGACCATGGAAACCATCCGTTTGGCATCGGCATCGCCACGGCGAAAAGAACTCCTGCAGCGCCTTGGCTATGTCTTGGAGGTCTGTCCGTCAGACATTGATGAGACCCCGTTTCCCGGCGAGAGTGCGGTGGATTTCGCCGAGCGCATGGCCGCAGAAAAGGCGGGGGCTCACAAGGGACTCGTGGTGGCTGCGGATACGGTGGTACACACGGAAAATGAACTTCTCGGGAAGCCCCGCAATCAGACGGATGCCGTAAGGATGCTGGAGCGCCTCTCGGGACGCACTCACACGGTCACGACGGGGGTCTGTGTCGGGCGTGCTCTTCGAAAAATCTTTTCGGTGAGTACCCAGGTGACCTTTCGAAGTCTGAAGCCGGAGGAGATCCAGGCCTATGTCGCGACGGGTGAACCAATGGATAAAGCGGGGTCGTATGGAATCCAGGGACAAGCTGCGAGTTTCGTACTCACCATCGACGGTTCCTACACCAACGTCGTGGGCCTTCCATTAGCGGAGGTGGTGCGTGTGTTGAGTGCCCATGGGGCACCACCGCCGTTTCGAATGGAGGATTCGTGAGTTTTCAGACCCGTCTTCAAGGCATCGAGGCCCGGATTCAGAGGGCCTGTGAGAACGTGGGCCGCCCTCGCGAGTCTGTGCGGCTGGTCGCAGTCTCAAAAACCCGCTCGGTGGAAGACGTGGAGTCAGCCATTCAATCGGGGATCGTGGACTTCGGAGAGAACTATGCACAAGAGTTGCGGGACAAAGCCCGAGCACTCGTCGCTCCCCGTTGGCACTACATCGGCAGTCTGCAGCGGAACAAAGTGAAGTACGTGGCGCCAGTTGCTCATCTGTTTCACGCTTTCGATGACATTCGTCTCGCGGACGAGTTCGCCAAGCGACGTGAGTCGCCAATGCCAGTTTTGGTTGCGGTGAACACGGGCGGTGAGGCCTCCAAATCTGGCGTCCCACTCGATCGTGCTCTGGAATTGGCAGAACAAGTTGAGCAGCATCCTGCTGTCAGCCTACGGGGGTTGATGACCATCCCTCCCTTTCATGAAGACCCGGAAGATGTGGCGCCCTATTTCGAGGCCTTGGCTGAACTGGCCTCGGAGGGCAGACGAAAGGGGCTTGAACTGCCTGAACTCTCCATGGGAATGTCCCATGATTTTGAGGTGGCCATCGCGCATGGAGCCACACTGGTCCGGGTGGGCACCGCGCTTTTCGGACCTCGAAACTCCTGAGATTGCAGACTCAAGCGTCGTCTGCGGTCACCGCCTGCTGTTCTTGGATTCGGCCCTCGAAGCCCTTGTTCGGGTTGGAGGCGTCTTCAGCATCCGACATGATTCGGAGCTGCTCCCCCTCGATGCGGGCCATGCATGCGGTCACGGCAGTGTCACCGATGATGTTGGTGGCCGTTCGGAACATGTCGAGGATGCGATCCACGCCGATGACGAGGGCGATTCCCGCTGCGGGCACGCCAATCGCGGTGAGAACCATGGCGAGCGTGACCATTCCTGCACCGGGAACCCCAGCAGCTCCGATGGAGGCCAAGGTTGCGGTGCCCACAATGGTGATCTGATCGGCCATCGTGAGGTCGATGCCCATCACCTGGGCGATAAAGATTGCGGCGACGCCTTGGTACAGCGCAGTACCGTCCATGTTCACGGTGGCCCCAAGGGGCAGCACGAAGCTGGACATGGACTTGGAGACGCCAATGTTGGACTCCACACATTCCATGGTGACAGGAAGTGTGGCTGAACTGGACGAGGTCGAAAATCCGACGAGCAGCGCTTCTTTCATGGCGCCTAAGAACTCGAAAAATGGGAGCTTTGCGCCGAGCCGAACAACGGCTTGGTAGGTCACCATGGCATGGAGAACGAGCCCGCCCATGACAACGAAAGCGTAGACCATGAGGGCCATCAACACGGAAATGCCCGTGGTGCCGACCACTTCAAAGAGGAGGGTCGCCACGCCAATCGGGGCCAGCTTCATCACAATGTGGACGATCATGACCATGGCCTGATTGACCCCATCGAGCACGTCCACGACGGGTTGTGATTTGACGGCTTCAATCAACGTGAGTGCAATGCCGAGCATCATCGCAAAGAAGATGATCTGAAGCATGTTGCCATCGACCATGGAGGCCACAGGGTTGGTGGGCACAATGCCCACGATCTGTTCGCCTAGGGAGGGGCTTTCCACGGCATTTTCGATGTAGGTTTCCGACTTGCCGGAGAACGAAGCCAAGAGGTTGGCTTTGTCCTTGTCGGACACCAAGCGGCCGGGTCGGATGAGGTTGGCCAGTGTGATGCCGATGGTCAGAGCGGCGACGGTCGTCATGGTGAAGATACCGATGGTCCGGCCGCCAATGCGTCCCAGTTTGCGGAAGTCGCCCAGAGAAGCAACGCCCACCACGAGGGAGCAGACGACCAGCGGGATGACCACCATTTTGATGAGCGCGAGGAACAGTTTTCCGATCCAGACGGTGCTGTTCACCAGCGTCACGCCGAGAGTTGAGAAGGTCTGAAGTTCACCGCCGCCGTCGGTGGCATTGAGGATCCAGCTTGTTTGTGAATCTTCCGCAGCCGCTGAGGGAGGGGTACCGGACTGCTCGAGCTTCATTTTGTCCGTGGAACTCAGTGTGTACTCCAC
>JAYXVV010000072.1:0-11711 GCA_036021505.1 Myxococcota bacterium
CCCGATAGCTGTCGTTCAACCTGCCGAAGCCCACGCTGCGGAGACGGTGTCACCGACTCCCAGGAAGAGTGTGACGATGGCAACGGGTTGGGGGGCGATGGCTGCTCTCCGAGGTGTGTGCTGGAGAGTGAGACCGGCGAGACGGAGCCCAATGACAGTTGGGCGACTGCACAGCCGATCGGCGAGGATTGGGTCTCGGGGGCCCTCACCACAGGCGATGTGGACTGCTTTTCGATCGCCGTCTCCGAGTGCCACACCGTGATCGCGGAAACCGGAGGAGACTGCAGGGTTCCCTTGGTGCTTGCGCTTCATGCGGCGGACGGTACCCAGGTCGCCTCGAGTGGTTTCGATGACCGGGGGTGCTCGGTCGTTGACCCGGTGGAGGAGCCTGGGGCACGTTTTGTTGCTGAGGGAGACTGGGCTGTCTGTGTGACACCCCTCATGGACGAGCAAGTGGCCAGCTATTCCGTTCGGTTTCGTTCCGACAGCAGCGAGTCGTTTGATCTGCCGGCCTCGACGACCAGCGACTCGGATGGCGATGGACTCATCGACGACTGCGACAGCGATCGCGATGGGGATGGCATTCCGAACCTTGAGGACAACTGTCCGAATCTCGCCAACGGACCGGACAACCCGTCCTCTTGGGTGGATGAGAGTGGGTTCGTACGCCACTGGTTGGCGCTTGGTCCCTTCGTTGGGCACAGCAGTGAGAACAGCTGCCTGCCCACGACCGTTGAGCGGCTCGGCATCGATGCTGAGGCGGTGCCCGAAGTCGGTGTATCCGTAGAAGGACAGCGATGGAGGGTTTTTGTCTCGGATTCAGCCCACATCGATTTGGTCTCCGACTTCGCCTCGGTGGATGCGCCGCGTGAGGTCTATCTGGCAAGCTGGCTGTTCAGTCCGACAGCGAGAAATGTGACCCTGGCCCACGGACCCGACGATGGCGCACGGGTGTGGTTGAATGGAGTGGTGGTCCAAGAGGTATCGGGGTGTCAGGGGGCCTCAGCAGACAAATTTACGGAGAATGTCACCTTGCTGCAGGGGTGGAACCGCTTGCTTGTGAAGGTCTACGATCAAGGTGGAGGCTGGGGAACCTACCTTCGATTTCTCGATGGGCAAGAACCGCTCACGGATCTCGAGGTGTCGTTGACGGACGGCGAGGCCTGGGGGTTCGACCAGAGCGACAGCGATGGTGATGGCGTAGGCGACGCCTGCGACTGGGACTGAGGCTGCAACCTAAGCCAGCGCCGCATTGAGCTGACTCCAGGTCTCTTGCCAGAAGCTCTTCAACGACGGGCTTACATTCTTGGTGCAGGTGCGTTTCATGAGTTCGAGGTCATCCTCGAGCGCCTCTCGGTGACGAAGAAAACTTCGGGAGAGTCCCAGCTGCTTGAGTGGAAGCCAGAGGTGGATGTCGTGACGCGTTTTGATGATTGCAGCCGCCATGTCGTCGTTGGTGGGAAACTCATCCTGCATCAACTCCGAGCGGAGGTAGAGTTGCACGGCGTCGGTCGGGAGACCGTAGAGCGCGTCTTTGTGTTCCTCAAAGCTTCGCATGCGCGGAGTTTCACGGAGGGGCCCGAAGAAATCATCGCCCTTTGGAATCGGCGTCTCCATAGCGGGCTGGAGGGCAGGAGAGAGAAAGGCGCGATCTTCAGCCAATGCGTTGCGGTACATAAACACTCCACGAGGTGGTGCTCAAGGGAGGGGATGAGCGGGTTCTTGGACCTTTTCGGTGGAGGAGAATCGGACTTGAGCCTGGATTTCTTGGGACCCGTTTTTTTGAGCTCGGTCCTCCCCACAACTGCTGCCGCCGCCATCCTCGGGTCAGGGAGCCAGTGGGCGCTCGGCCTCCGCAAGCAGGTAAACGGCGGCAGCCATCATTCCTACGTTGTGGGCGAGATCTTCCGGGATGATCTTCTCGAAAGTGTCTGCGTGGGTATGGTGAATCGGCCAGTAATCGCTGGTGTCATGACCCAGTCCAAATCCGACAACGCCTTTTTTTACGGAAGGCAGGATGTCCGCTCCGGAGTAGCCCGGCGCGATGGATTCTAGCCCGACCGACTTCATGGCCTCAGCGAACTCGGCCACTCGCGTAGTGATCTCGGGGTGCAGGTCCTCTGAGTAGCCGGAGAGGTCCAGTCGGAGAGACCGGGCCACTCCGTTTCCAGAGTCGCTCTCCAGTGCCGCAACCAAACGGAGACTGTGAAATTCCTCCTCAGCGTAGGCTTTGCCACCCCAAATGCCGTTTTCTTCCGCGGTGTACATGACCACCCGAACAGTGCGTCGGGGGGTAAGGCCCAGGTCCAGCAGCAGCTGAGCCGACTCCCAGGCGATCATGCAACCTGCACCATCGTCTTGAGCGCCTTGACCAACATCCCAGGAGTCCAAATGACAGGCCACCAACACCGCCTCGTCTTGGATTTCTCGGCCCGGGAGATCCGCAATCACATTGTGGGACTCCACCATGCCGTGATGCTGTGCTCCCAAGGAGAGGCGGATCCGAATGCTCTCGCCGTCGTCTGCGATGCGATGCAGCCAGGCGGCGTCTTCCAGTGTCACTGCTGCTGCGGGAATTTGAGGGGCAGAGTCACTGTAACGGAGGGTACCCGTGTGAGGCGTGTAGAGCGATTCGGGGCTGATGGATCGGACCAGCATGGCTACCGCTCCTTTTTCAGCGCAGCGAGAGGGGCCTTTGGTGCGGTAGGCCACCGTCTCGGAGTAGGTGGTGAACGGCACGTCGAAAAGCACAATTTTTCCGGTCACGTCGGTGCTTTCGAGTTCCTCAAAACTGGTCAATACGACAACATCCGCCTCAACGTCTCCGCCCACGGTCATTCCCAGACCAAGAATCTCCAGGTTGCGGGCAACGGGACTCAGCAGCTGAGCCGACTCCACCCCCCGTTCCCAGTGTGGCACCTGGACGGATTGGAGTCGGACATCCAGGCCGCCCGCTTTCATCTCGCTTGACGCCCATTGGATGGCTTCTTTTAGACTCTCCGAACCGCTGAGTCGGTGACCAATGTGGTCGGCCAAATGCTCGAGGTTGAAATAGGCACGCTCACTCTCTGCGGCTCGATCGAACAGAGCTTTGGCGTTCTGGACGGCCTCAGGTCGATGCAGCTCTTCCGATTGTGCGTGGGGGGCCGTGAGAGACAGGGAGAGGAGAAAAACAAAGCGGCGCATGGCGGCCTCCGACAGAGAGCGCTTCACCCTAACGGATCAGGGGAAGCTGGTTGTCCTCACCGTAGCGCTGGAGGTAGCCCTTAAGGCGAATTTTGCGAGCCGTGCTCTCCGATGACATGTAGCGAATCTTGCCAAAGATGGGTCGGACGGGACCCCAGGCACGGTCAAACCGACCCAGTGTCCAGAAAATACCGCTGTAGGAGTTTGGATTTCTGCCGTCGATGGCCCACCGGTTGTTGAGATGGATCAACCTCTCCAACGCTTCCTGCGGAGACGGCGACCACTCCAGGATCTTCTTGCCCCACAGCATCCGAAGGTAGTTGTGAATACGGCCCTCTTGCCGGAGTTGCCGCTGAGCGGCGTTCCAAACCGGATCGTGGGTTGAGGCGGTCTCAAGTTGTTCGAGTGTGTAGGTGACGGGACGTGGGTCGGAGCTGTGGTTCTCGAGGGTCTCCACGGCCCAGCCGGGGAGAGTCTCAAACTGATCGTAATCCTCGAGTCGCTGATGACAGAACACATAGCCGAGCTCTCGCCAGGTGATCAGTTCATCCATCAGGGACTCCGTGTGAGGGGGAAGGCCCCACCACCCGTTGCGGCTGCCATTGGGCTTTTCAGCCAGCAAATCAGGACTCCAGCCGCACTGCGCGAGAGCGCGGTGAGCGAACTCATGTGCGGAGAGGTGCCCAAAGTGGAGGTAGGGGGAGAGGCCGCTCGCTGCGCCGTTGTCGATCCGGTTGCGGTCTTCATGGTATCGGCCGTGGCGCTCGGAGAGAAAGTCGGTCAGTTGATTCTCCGCGCTCTTCGCACCCCCTCGGAAGGGCACCGGCTCGACCTCGTTGTCCACGGGCAGGTTGTCCAGCAGGGAGTCGAGGTCAGCAAGGTCGGTTGGCGGCCACCTCTCGATGCACTCATCCGGGATGGCCACGGGTCTCACGGAATGCTGGAGCGGTTCAGCCACAGGCCAGGAACCAAGATGCGGCCGAAGGGTCTTTTGAAGGTGTCTACGGAACGACGCGGCGGTCGTGTAGACGCGCTCAGAAGCGGCGAGAGGAAGAATGCCGTTGCTGTCTACACGGTGCATGGGGGCATCCAGTACTTCGGCGGCCCTCGCCTGCATTCGGGGCAGAAAAAAACACGGAAAGAGGTCGGTGACAACAGCAATGGCCCGCTTCGAGAGGGCCGCTAAGAGGCCCCGTCCGGTGTTCAGCGACGCCTCGATGTAGGGGTAGTAGGCAACCTCGCACCCTTCGATGGCGGAGGCGTTGTCTTGCATGCCTTCGGCAATGAAGCGATGGATCCGTTGAGAGGCCCACGGGTAGTCGAGGCGGAGGGCCTCAAGAACAATCAGGCCTTTGTTGTGCCGCTGCGCGAGGTACATCGCATGCTGGAGGCTGTAGTTCCAGCGTGTCCTGCGATGAGCCACCATCCAGTAGATGACGTAGTCACCGTCTTGGACTTTCTTGCCTGTTTTCGACAGCACCTCGACCCGCTGGGCGGGAATCGGGGCGATAAGTTCAGACCGCTCAGCGGTAGAGGTATGAGACGACAAGTCCTACTCCGAGTGAGCGCGATCGGAAGGCGCTGTACACGGGGTAGGTGGATTCCACTCGGTGGGGAGTGGGCCATGCCAGGTTCATGTTTAAGTCGACCTTCATCTCGCGGATGGGCATCCAATGGACACCAAAGCCCGCGCCGAACTCGGAGTATTCCGTGGCGGTCGTTGGGGATTGTTCCGTTCCCGGAAGAACGCTCGGGAGAAAGACTCCCGAGGGAATGACAGCGGGGGAGTTGTAGGCGAAGAAAGCGGATCCCTCGACGCTGACCATCTGACCGGTAGCGGGCTTCGTCCAGACATCAAACTCGGCACCAGTCACGAGGTGGATGCGATTGCTGGGATCAAAGGCTTCTCCCTCGTCCATGCCCTCCACGGAGTAGGGGCGAGTTGCTGTGTAGTGGGCCGCAATGTAAGGGTGTGTGGGGCCTCGAGAGGTTGCGAAGACGTTGCTCAGCCGGAGAGCGAGGGCTCCGTCTCCGCTGCCGTCACCCGTGTACAGGTTGGTCTTGTCGGGGGTTCGCAAAGCGCCTTCGATGAGCCAAGTCGCTCGCGCTTCCCGAGCCTGAGAGAAAGGGGTTCCTCGTACGCCCAGCCAAACGGATTCGAAACCGCCACCGCTGTAGGGATCAATCCCTTCTTCGATGGGGAGCCCGTTGAGGAGACTGCCCTCGTCTTCCTTGGGGTCCCAGCCCATCGTTCGCGGGTCACTGTATTGGATGGTGTTCGAGGGACTTCCAGTGAACTGAAGGAAGACAGAGGTGCCAGGCGCCACGCCCAGTTCTCCTCGAAGGCCCATGCGATGGGTGTTGTGAAGCACAGACCCCAGGGCCTCATTGTCCTCCGTGAGGCCCATCTTGGCGCCGTCAAAGGAGTAGGACAGGCCGACGTCAGCCTTGAGGAACTCGGGTTGCTCCACGAGGTCCGCTGCGTAGGTAGCGGCTGGAAGAGCCAAGAGGAATATAGAAAACATGGTGGAAGGGTAGAACCCTTGCTCTCGAGGGTCAAGTTGGGGTTGTGTGAAGCCTTTAGGCTTCGTTGCGAAGTCCGTACTCTTTCATCTTGGTCTGGAGGCTTTTTCGAGAGATGCCCAGCTGCTTCGCAGCCCGGGTAACATTGTTTTCCTCCGCCTCGAGGACCTTCTGGATGCGGGCTCTCTCCAGCATGGCGGTGTGAGCACGAACGTACTCCTTGAGACCGAGTTCTTCCACATCGTTCGGGAGGCCCTCGGAGCCTCCTGTAGCTGTTGCGTCACCGACTTCAGGGAGGTCACTGGGCTGAATGCACTGACTGTCACACAGCAGAACGGAGCGTTCCATTACATTTTCGAGTTCGCGAATGTTTCCGGGCCAGTCCCACCCAATCAAGGCCTCCATGGCATCTTGGGAGATGGTCACCTCTCGGTCCAACCGCTCGTTGAAACGTCCAATAAAGTGTTCGACAAGAAGAGGGATGTCCTGCTTTCGAGTCCTCAGCGGAGGAAGCTGGATGGGAATCACATTCAGGCGGTAAAACAGATCCTGTCGAAAGGTTCCCTGGCGAACCTCTTCCTCCAAGTTGCGGTTGGTTGAGGCAATCAGGCGAACATCGACCTGGACAGGCTTCACACCGCCTACACGTTCAAAAGTTCGCTCCTGAAGCGCACGCAAAAGCTTGACCTGCATGTCCAGTGGCAGTTCGCCCACCTCGTCGAGAAACAGGGTTCCGCCATCGGCCAGTTCGAATCGCCCCGGTCGGGCATTGATTGCGCCCGTGAAGGCACCCTTCTCGTGCCCGAACAGCTCAGACTCGAACAAGGTTTCTGGAATCGCACCGCAGTTCACGCTGATGAACGCCTTGTCGTTGCGATTGGATTGATCGTGGAGTGCCTTGGCGACGAGCTCCTTGCCGGTTCCAGACTCTCCAGTGATCAGGATCGTTGTGGGGGACTGAGCGACCTTTTCGATCAGGTCGTAGATCTTGGTCATGCCGGGAGTTTGACCAACGATCTCGAACTTTCCCTTGGCCGGTGCAAGGTCTCGGGCACTGGCTTCCTCGGTCTGGACGGCTTTGCGGATGATGAGCTTCAGCTCATCCCGGTCAAAGGGCTTTGTCACATAGTCGTGGGCACCCAGCTTGATGGCCTCGACCGCGGTGTCCACTGTGCCGTGCGCGGTGATGATGATCACAGGAAGGCCAGGGTGGTTCCGACTGCTCCAATGAAGAACCTCGAGACCTCCAATGTTGGGCATTTTGAGATCGGTAACCACAGCATGGAACTGGGCAGAATCAATCTTCGAAATGCCCTCGCCTCCGTCAGAAGCGGTCTCGACTTCGTAGCCATCGTGGGTGAGGTGAGCTGCGAGTACCTTTCGAATACTCGGCTCGTCATCAATGATGAGAATGCGTTTTTTCATGACGTCCTCGAAACTAACACGCATGCGGTGTAGGAAGTGGTACGCTCGCGCAACTGGCGTTGTTGCTTGCGATTTCTCCTACGAATCGAATAGGACAAGCTAGGTATTCGTATGCGGAGGTACTATGAAATCATTGCTTCTATCTGTTCTTGGTCTCTTGCTGTTTGTCGCTCCGGTGCAGGCGCAACAGGCCCCTGACTTCACCCTTCGCAATCTGGAGAATCAAGAGGTCAGCCTCAGCGATCTCCGCGGAAAAGTGGTGCTCATCAACTTTTGGGCGACCTGGTGCGGCCCCTGTCAGGTGGAGATGCCGCATCTCCAGCGGATGCACGACGAGCTGGGCGAGCAAGGTTTAGCGATCCTGGCCGTAAGCGTTGATGAGGCGCGAACAAGTTCTCGGGTCAAGCCGCACATCAAGTCCAAGGGTTTCACCTTTCCTGTCCTCCTCGACACCGCGACCGAAGTGGTCAGTCAGTACAACCCCCAAAAGACGCTTCCCTACTCGGTGTTGGTGGATCGCGAGGGAAATGTTGCGTGGCGTCACTCGGGCTACAGTCCAGGCGATGAGGTAGCGTTGGCGGCGAAGGTGAAAGAACTCCTCGAGCAACCGTAGACCGGGGCCGATGATGACGCCTTTGCTGCTTGTCGCCCTGTCTGGGGCTACCGCGATGGAGCTGGACGGTCAGGGGGCCTTCGGAGGAGGGCAGGTCTCGGTCAGCGATGATTTTGAAGTTCGCTACTGGACTTCTGACGACGTTTTGGAGGGCTTTGAGGACCAGAAAAATCTCTATGATTACGTGGAGCAGGTGAACCGCATGAACCTGCTGTTCTCGAAGGACTCATTGCAACTCGGTCTGCAGTTCGACGAAGTCATCCTCTTGGCCAACCGGTACTATTTGGATGATGCGCTTCAATACGAGCGCTCCATCGTTCCGAGCGACATGCTGTCGCCCGCTCCCGATCAGTTTTTCCACCTCGATAAGGTTTTCCTGAAAAAGTCCTTCGGCAGGAGGGGGTCGTTCCAGGTGGGAGACCACTACGCATCCTTTGGACGAGGGCTGGCCTTGAATCTGGTGAAGAACACGGATGTGGACATCGACACGAGCATCCGAGGAGGCACCGCCACGCTCAAGGAGGGGGATGTCCAGGCAACGTTTACTGTTGGGCTCACCAACCAACAGCAGGTTGCGCAGGACAACCCCAACCTCGACCTCCGGCCCAACGTGAATCACCTTGTCGCCGGCACCCGATTGGATGCGTACAATTTAGGACCTGGAAACTTTGGGCTGCACGGCGTGCTCTTTCAATTCGCCCGAGCCGATGTCACAGAGAACGCACTGGACGCCTTGTCGCAGGATTTGGACGCAGCGGTTGTCGGGGCAACTGCGGAACTCAGTGGGTTTCTTGGAATGGATTGGTTCGCAGAGGCGGACTGGTTTCACTACACCAGTGGAGAGCTGATTGCCAAAGAAGAAGCCGAGCCGGGGTACGCCTTGTATGGATCAGGTGCAGCCTACTTCGGTCCAGTCACCATGCTGGTGGAGGGGAAGGCCTACAAGAACACGGAGGGGGTCAATTCCTTCGCGGGGTCTGAAGGCTATGAGTTCGCAAGCGGTCCAACCCTCGAATACGAGCGGGTCATCACGGAAGATTCCGCGGCGGCCGTCAACTCAAACGACATTGCCGGTGGACGGGTTCGCTTTGACTGGATGAATGGGGCGTGGATACCCCATCTTGAGGTCAGTGTTTCGCGAGACAAAGAACTCGGAGGTCTGCACTTTAACCGCAGCCCTGAGACGATAATTCACCCCGTACTCGGTGCCGATCACTTCGGGCAGAGCATTCAGCTACTGGTCAACGGAGGCTATCGAGTGGACCTTCGAGACGAGCACGGCATGGACCGTCTGGCTCACTTTGACATGGCCTTCGATTTTCCAATCGGGCCCCTCCACGGCGAGCTGACGACGGACATCAAACAGTTTTGGTGGGGCGACAACGCCAACCAACAGGACGATTTCACCGAGATGAGTACGGCATTGGGCCTCAAGTTCACGAAGCAGTGGGCGCTCATTCTCTACCAAGACTTCACGGACAATCCACTGATCTCGAGTGAAGGAAACCTCACGGAGACACTATACGGAGCAGCAGAAGTTCAGTGGCAGCCGGTGTCGGCCACCACTGTGAAAGCGTTCTACGGTTCCTACAAGGCGGGCATCCGCTGTGCAGGTGGCCAGTGTCGAAACCTTCCCGGATTCGAGGGGGCTCGCCTCTCCGTATCCAGTACTTTTTAGCTCATTTTGAGGTAGCTCTATGCGAATCCTGGCAGCTCTTGTCCTCTTATTTTCCAGCGGTGTGGCCCTAGCAGGCACGGTGGATATCGCTACGATCACTTCCAGCAGCAGTCTGCCAACGACCGAGGGCGTGACCTATGGTCCCGCCAATCTGACGGACGGGAAGCAGAGCAATGTGTGGTGTGAGGGGGACACGAGCGGAAGCGGGTTGGGAACCACCATCACAGTCGATTTGGGGGGCGAACAGGAGGTTTCTGGGCTTCAGCTCTGGAACGGCAACTGGTATTCCCAGGACTTTTGGGAGAGGCACAACCGGGTGAACAACCTGGAGGTGGCCTTCTCGGATGGCAGCAAACAGAGCTTTTCTTTGAAGGACGAAAAGGTGCCGGAAACCATCCAGTTCGATGGAGTCAAGCGTACGTCTTCCCTGCGACTGCGAATTCGTTCGGTACACCAGGGCACCACATTTGATGACACGGTGATCTCGGAGCTGCGGGTCCTCAACAGCGATCCCGAACCGCATGCTCCCGTGAGTGAGTGGTCCGACAGCTCCCATCTCCCTGCGGACAGCGACGGCAACTACGAAGCCCCCAACCTCTGGGACGGCATTTTGGATTCCATGTGGTGCGAGGGCGTTGAAGGGGACGGCAACAACGAGTGGGTCGAACTCAGCTTCGGGCGGGCCCGTTCGATCTCCAAAATGCGTGTGGTCAACGGCAATGCTTATGGACTGATGTGGTGGATGAAATCCAACCGCGTGCTGACCGCTCGTCTTGAGTTTTCCAACGGCTCGAGTCAAGAGGTGGCACTGAAGAACAGCATCCGCGAGCAGGTGGTTGAGTTCGCACCTGTCACGACATCGAAGGTGCGCTTTCAGGTCAGCAGCGTGAAGCAGGGCAACATGGCCACCAAAGACCCCGCCTATGACTGCGTCTGTCTCTCGGAGCTCAAGTTCGAGTAGGACGGAGAAACCGGGATTGGGTGCTGGCGGGGTAAAAACCGCGTTAGCGCACTGTCAGACCGCTCACAGTGGTGTATGGTCAAGGGGTCCGCTCCACGGAGACCTCGCGCAAAATGTCTCTACGAGCCGGCCCATGAAGGACCCGAATCTATGAAAAAGACAGCCTTCCTTGCAGCCTTCTCCACGATGCTTGGCTCGTGTGTGGTGGACAACACGGTCGACCGACTGACGAAGACAGAGGTCTTTCTCCAAGAGCCGAACAGCCTCGTCGACATCTTGTTTGTGGTGGACAGTTCACCTTCGATGGCCGATGAACAGCAGCTGATTGCAGATGGTTTCGAGAGCTTCATTGGGACTCTCGAGGAGAGCAATGCCGATTTCCAGCTCGGGGTCATCGATATGGACATGGACCTGGACAACACCCGCCGAGCCATGTTGATCGGGAACCCCGCGTTCCTCACACCGGAGGACGACTACATCGCCGCCTTCAAGTCGCGCGTGAAGGTGGGTGTGGGCGGCAGCGACAAGGAAAAGGGACTCTCTGCCGCGTATGCGGCGGTCACGGAGCCACTGGCATCGGGTCAAAATGGGGGATTCGTGCGCGAGGATGCCAACTTGGTTCTGGTCTTCGTGTCGGACGAGGAAGACTGTTCGGACGCGGATGCGCTGGCGGGGGAGGGCGGCAGCGCCTGCTACGACCAACGCCAGCTTCTGATTTCGGTGAAGCAGTTCATCCAAGATTTCTCCGAGCTCAAGTCCGGAGATGCGCGGGTGATCGCCTCGGCCATTGTGGGCCCGAAAGCGAATCAGCAAGACGGGTGCCAGCAGGAAGTGTGGCCTGGCAATCGCTACCGATCCATGGCGGTCACCATGGGCGGGATCGTCGGAAACATCTGCAACCCCGACTACTCGGGAATCATGGAGGACCTCGGCTTGGCGGTGGCGGGTGAGATCACGGTCTTCAACCTCTCTTACGCCGCTGTTCCCGAGACCATTGAGGTGACAGTCGACGACGAGGTCATCCCCGAAAGCGAGGCGGATGGATGGACCTACGATGCCGAGTACCGCCAGATTCGTTTCGACGGGTCCTTTGTGCCGCCCCGGGGCTCCGGAATCACGGTTGCCTACGAGATCTTGGGACCGGTCTGAGTTGAACTCAAGTTGCTCGCTGCGTCATCGAGGTAACTTGCGACGCGGGCCAGACTGGCAGGGTCGTTGAGGTCGATGTGCAGGTGAGGAATCGACCAGAGCGGGGAATATTAAGAGAGGGGCAAGGTGTAAGGGGCGTCCCATTCTGCGAGCCGGTGCTGTCTCTCACCGAGCTT
>JAYXVV010000073.1:0-9280 GCA_036021505.1 Myxococcota bacterium
CATGTCGATGGACTCCGCGATCTCTCGCTCCGGGTCCCAGTGCCTGCGGTCCAGTTTCTCGGCCTTCGGGAAGGGATAATCTCGGGGAGGAACCTCATAGACCTGGCCCGTTCGATCGCCGGCCACGTAGCATGTGGAGGTGTGGAAAAAGCGAATGTCTCCCAAATCCTTGCAGAGTGCAATGAGCGACTGCATGCCAAAAGCGTTGACGTTGAGCGCGTAGTCCAGAGGAGGATTGAAATCAACGACCCCAGCCGCGTTGACCAAGGCGTCCACCCTGCCTCGGATCTCGTCTCGGACATCCGCTGGAATCCCCGCCAAGGGCTCGGAAACATCCCCAGGGATTGGGGTGATCTTGGAGCGAATGAAGTCCTCAAAAGCGGGGCCAGGATACTTCTCCCGGAGGGGATCCAAAGTCCCGTTGGGAACGACATCTTTCCAGAAGCGAGCCTCGGAGTCGAGGCCCTTCGACGGTTTGGGACGCACCACCAGATAGATGTGCTCGATCTCGGGGAAGCGGTGCAGCAGCATCGACCACCACACCTTGCCAAGAAAGCCGGTACCGCCCATGACGAGCAGGCGCTTTCCCGCAAAGATCTCCCGTACATTCATGGGGGACGGTGTCACTTGGCCGCACCTTCAATCTGCTCAGGAGTCGCGTCGGGTGTGACGTCGCACATCAGCACTGGAGGAAGGTGGAGGCAGGTAATGTCGGGGTTCTCCGGCGCCGTCTCGCGAGCCATTCGCAGGGCTTCTTGGAAAGTGGGTGCTGTCTCGTAGCCCAGGATCTTTGGCACATACTCATTGTCTGCACCGACGATGATCACCCGGCCAATGTGTTGGCGACCGTTTTCACCCCAGTACCACATGTAGAAAGGGTGGGCCGGGTGGTAGGCCGTGCCGCTTCGATAGAGTTGGATGTAAGCGGGATTCTTCCGAAAATCGTTCTCAAACTGCTTGTGCAGTTCCACCGCATCTCGGGTTTTGGTCAGGTACTTGTGGAAGAACTCCACGTAGGCGGGATGCTGATCCCGGTCGAACTTGTCGGTACAGGGGTGGAAAGCAATGACTGTACCCCCCTTTCGCACCACTGGAGCCCCACGATAGAGGTTGAAGAGGTAGCCCTGAACCATCACACTCACGAGGAGGGGGTTCAGAAATGCATGCACATTGTAGGGGCTGATGTACGGCACCCCGGAGATCAAGATGTCCGCCTGACCCTCGAGAGGCACCAAATACTGCTCATAGGCCTTCTTGATGGTGTGGTCGTGCACCGACTCGGTCTCACCCGCAAAGATTCCGGTCACGTCGTAGGGAGCCGGTACTTTGTCGAAAATCGCCTGCCGAGCCGGCTGCGGGAGAACATCCAAGGTTTTCTTGAGCGCCTTGAGGGCCCTTTCTTCCGTGAGCGTGAGGTCATCCTCGTTCTTCGACAGAAACTCAAGCGGCTTGTCGAACATCCGGTTGTTGACGGTAGACTCAATGGTGAAGACTTTGCACTTGGAATTCACCAAGCGACCCATTCTCACAATTCGGTGGTTGAGCTCGGACGCCTTGGGGTCCATGTAGGAGTTTGAATTGCGAATGGCATAGGGATTGTGGTGCGGCCGCAGACTGCGGTACCCACACAAGCCCACAGCAACCGACTTGTGTCCACCATCCATGGGAACGAAATTAAGGTTCAGATAGATGATCAGGTCGGATTCCACCGCACGGGTGTTGATCTCGACCTCCTCACCCGCTTCTGTGGTTCCCAAATAGGTCATCCCCCCCGGTTTCTCAGCATCGTGGTTGTAGAGTCGGTCGGGCCAGAAGCGCTTGAAATGCTTGGCTCCCACCATACGCTTGATCTCCTTGCCGGTCATGGGGCGATGGAGACAGGTCGCGATGATGATGTGAATGTCCGTGACCGCATAGTCCGCGAGCATGTCGAGCACGATGTCGAGCATCCTTTGACGCACATCTGGGGTTCGCATCGGCGGAAGGGGCAAGGAGATGTCGTCCACAGCAATGGTGACCTTCATGCCGGGCTTCAGCATCGCATACAGAGGCTCACAACCGTGGGGGTGATTGATGCTGTACCGAATCGCGGCATCCACATCATCGAGCCCCTTGAGTGGCGGTTTCGGGTAGACCACCCGGGTCCCGACGGGGAGGTCCACCTCGACGAGTTGATCTCCCGAAAAGAGGTATCGGGGCTTTGAGCGATGATCAATGGTGACCACACAGGGATGAGGCGTGTTCATCAGGAGTGCTCCTTTCGAGCATAGGGAGGATCGCCGTCACGTCGACCGCTGGAGAAAATGTCCAGAATCGGCCAGTCGTAGGCCTTGGCGAGACGCTCAAGTTTCTCATCGGGGTTGATGCAGAAGGGCTGTCCCACCACAGAGAGCATCGGGACATCGGAATAGGAATCGGAGTAGGCATGGCACAAGGCAAGATCGTGGCCATGCTTCTTGGCATCTTCCGCGATGATCCGAGCCTTGGCGGGTCCAGCCACGACGGGCCGGAGAAGCTTGCCCGTCGCGTAGCCATCCTTCATTTCCAGGCGATTGGTGATGATGTCCGTGATTCCAAGGTACTTCGCAAGCGGCTTCATGGTGTAGTCAAGAGAGCCGGTCACCAACACCACTCGCATGCCTGCGTCTTGGCACTTGTGCACCAGCTGCAGGGTGCCCTCGAAGATTCGTGGCCTCACCATCCCGTCGAAGACGTCTTCCGCAAGGGTGATGAGCCGATCCTCCGACATGCCCTTGTAGTGAGAGAACAGCATTTCATTGAACAGACGACGATCTCTTTTTTCCGCTACCCACATCGCAGGTCCCTGCAAAAGGGCCCGCCCGAGTCGCCTCGCCCCATCGACAGGCGATGCCTGATTGGCGAGGTACATCAGGGTGGGATGAATCAAGTTGGTGCCGACGAGGGTTCCGTCGACGTCGAAGTACGCGGCAGACAAGGGCTGTTCCAATGGACGGGAGACGGCGCTGAATAACCGAAACATCGGGGTTGATCACCCCTGAAATTCAAAGGAGATTCACCACCCTGAGAGGGTAGCCACCAGGTTTTTCTGGACGCACTCCGCCCACCAGTGCCAAAACAAGGAAGCACACCCGCGGCATGGCCCGTGGCGCCCCTGTCGAGAAGGACCCCCTGGTGACCTCAACCCTGCACAATTCCACACCCCGCCACCCCCTGATTTCGGGTGTGTTCCTCGCCGCCGGGGTCTTGATGGGCTGCACCACCACCAACCCCTGTGCAGACGGGTGGGCTCGTGATTCAGCGGGCAACTGCGTGCGGTTTGAGGAACCGGTGGATTCCAGCGAGGACAGCGGCAACCCTGCGGATACGGAACAGCCCAACGACTCGGACTCGACGACGGGCGATCCCTGCACTCCCCCCGAGGAGGGCCCGGAAGATCCGCTGACGGACCTCGGATTCTACGACAACCTTGTTGAATCGAACACGATGATTGAATTCATCGATGTGGCCATCGATTCGGATCGTCAGATTCTCTGGGGTGTGGGCCAGGGGGGATTGATGGCCTTCGACATCTCGGATGAACAAGCTCCAGCTCTCGAATCCCTGACTCCCCAAGACGGTTATGGCCGCTACCACCACGTCTATCCGTTCCCAAGCTCCGACTCCGGAGGGGGGCTCGTCTACACCACCCACCGCAGCCATGGCTTGACCGTTTTCGACGCTACGGAGAGTTCCCGCCCCCAAGAACTCTCTCGCACCATCGAGGCCAACTTGGAGGGCATGGTTCAGGTTGGAGACTCTCTCTACGTTGCAGGCCGAAATGGCGTACTGCATCGATTCGATATTTCAAACCGGACCGCGCCGACTCGCAAAAATTCCCTGAGTGGACTCGGGATTCCTCAGAATCTCAGCGGGAGCGTGGAAGCTCTCTACGTCGCCGATCAAGAACAGGGTCTCGTGGTGGTGGACCCTTCCAACCCCGAGGAACCTCGAGTGGTTGAGCGCCATGCGATCGGCTCGGTCACCTCGGTGAGCCACAACAAGGACTGGGTCGTTGCTGGAGGGAGTGCGGGAATTTCGCTGTTTTCACGTACCGACCCATTGGCCCTTGAAGCAGAAACCACGATGGATCTTGGAACCATCGTCAGTGACGTTGTGGTGGATGGCGACTTGGTCTGGGCGGTCACACTGGAGCGGGTGGTCGCCATCTCCTTGACCGAAGCGCATCGACCCATGCCGTTCGCCAGCCGATCCACACCGTACTGGGCCATGACGGTGGATGCCAAATCAGGAACAGCCTGGGTGGGTGATTGGGGAGCTCTTCGGGGCTATCAAGCCGACAAGAGTGTCTCGAGTCCCGACGTTGATGTACAGGTGTCGGAGATTTTGGTGAGTGAGTCCGGAGAGGACCTCCTCTTCTCCGTTGCCAATCGTGGCAATGAGGCCCTCTGGATCGAAGCCTACAGTGCAGACGACGAACGCGTCACACTCGAGATCCAAGAGATGGAGGTTCCTCGACAAGGATCGGTTCCTGTCAACCTGACCTTCTCCGGTGGGGAGCTGGACACGCGGATCTGCATCCTGACGAGCGATCCGGATCAACCCGTAAGCGAGGTCCGCGTGCACACCGGAGGCGTGACCCACCCCGACATCGGGAAGATGGCTCCCGACTTCACGCTGCTGGATGTCGATGGCAACTCCTACACCCTGTCCGACTTCCGCGGACAGCCCGTGGTCTTGAGCTACTTTGCCACCTGGTGACCGGTGTGTCCCTCCGAGGTCTCGGAGATCGAACACACCATTTGGCGCCCCTACACCGACCAGGGTGTCATGGTTTTTGGGATTGGCTCCGAGGACAGCCAGTCCGCACTGCTCAACTTTCGCAACAGCTTCGGCCTCACCTACCCCATCCTCTACGACGGCAACGGGCAGGTGCATGCCCAATACAGTCTGCAGTCGGCTTTTCCAACCGCAGCCTACCCCCAAGATTGGATCGTGGGACCCGACGGGCGCATTGTCTACGCCAACAACGGGTTTGAGCCCGATGAAATGCGCTTCGTCATCGAACAATTCATGGGGAGGGAATGACGGGACATGCAGCCTCAGGTACGCTCTCAGGCATGAAATCTGTTCGCTTTTTCTACGACATTGCCTGCCCCTACGCCTACATTGCCTCCACTCAAATTGAAGCCATCTGTGCCGCTGCAAACGCGTCGCTGGAGTGGTGCCCCATTCTGCTTGGAGGCTTGTACCGCTCTGTTGGTGGAACCGATCATCCCGCCGCCAGTTGGCCGGCCTCCAAGATTCAGCACAACGAGCGAGACATGACGCGTCAAGCCGAATGTTTCGGTGTCCCACTCCAGCGCCCCGACTGCTACCCTCAGCGAACGGTTGCCACGCAGCGACTCCTTCTCGCTGCATCCCCGGAAATCCGCCCTGCTCTCACCCATCGGCTCTTCCGGGCCTACTGGGTCGAGGGTCTCCCTGTCGGGAGTCGAGCGGTGCTCGGCCACATTGCCGAGGAGTTCGATCTCGATCTCGGATGCCTCGATGATCCCGCTGCCAAAAAAGCCCTGTTCGATGCGACCCAAGAGGCGCAGGACCTCGGCATGTTTGGCGTCCCAAGCTTTCAGGTCGACGACACCTTCTACTGGGGCGCTGATCGCCTCCATTTCGTTGCCCGCGACCTCGGCCTCGAGCGCCTTCCTCCCGAGGACGCTCCCGTTCAGGACACGCAGCCCACCATCGAATTCTTCCACGACTTCGCAAGCCCGTTTTCCTACCTTGGAGCAACCCAGATTGAGCGAGTCGCGAAAGCTCAAGGGGCGAAGCTCATCTACCGCCCCATCCTGCTCGGAGCCCTCTTCAAAGACATCGGCACGCCGTTGATTCCCATTTTCGAGATGAGTGTGCCCCGGCAGAACTACATGCAGCGCGACCTGAGGGAATGGGCCAAGTGGTGGAACGTGCCGTTCACCTTCGCGGAGGTGTTTCCCATGCGAACGGTGACTCCGCTTCGAGTCGCCCTGCAGCAGCCCCAAACAACCGCCTTGATCTACGACGCCGCCTGGGGAAGAGGCATCAATGTTGGAGACCCGGAGAACTTGAGAGCCCTGCTGGACGGGGCGGGTTTTGACGGACAAGCCCTGATCAAGGGCACACAGAATCCCGAGATAAAGGCTCAGCTGTTCGAGAACACACAGAGAGCCATCGATCACGGCGTGTGCGGTGCGCCCAGTTTTCGAGTCAATGAAACCACACTCTTCTGGGGACAAGACCGTTTGGGCATGGTCGAGGCCGCCTGTTCAGGATGGGTTCCTCGCAACGGGTAGATGACCCACTGGACGGCTAAGCGTCTCGACTCCGTCCCTTCCACCACTTCGAGACCACTGGAGTCAGCGCCAGGGTCGCAGCAATCCGGGGGACCTGCGTGATCTTGGCCATCACCCAAGAGGCCACAATCATGGCCCAGAGTCCATCGACCTTCTCTCCAGTGAGCCCCAAGGCGATCGCGCCAAGGGTCGAGACCACCACGATGGCCCACAGGAAAAGATAGATGACTAAAGCAATCTTTCCGTATTCTTCGATCAGGTCTTGGATCTTGCTCATGATCTCCTCGCGGCCCCGTATAACACCCAGTAGACGAGGCTCCAGAATCCACGTAGAGTAGACCCTCAAAAGGAGCCGCTATGCTGACCCGTGTTCTTGTTCTCTCTGCCCTGTTGCCCCTTGTTGCAATCGGCTGCGCCAAAGATGAAACAGACGGTTGGCCCGACCTCGACACTGGTGAGGTCGCGGACACGGACACGGACACGGACACGGACACCGACACCGACACCGACACCGACACGGATACCGACACGGACACCGACACGGACACCGACACCGATACCGATACCGATACCGATACCGACACGGGACCCGTTGACGCGGACGGCGACGGTTGGACCGAGGCAGAAGACTGCGATGATGACAATCCGGACATCAACCCGGATGCCGAGGAAATCTGTGACGAGGTGGACAACAACTGCAACGATGAGATCGATGAGGGCGTGACCAGCACCTTCTACGCCGACTCGGATTCCGACGGATTCGGCGACGCAACGATGACCGTTGAAGCATGCGAGGCGCCCAACGGGTACATCGCCGACTCCACAGACTGCGACGACAGCGACAAGAACACCTTTCCTGGGGCTCCGGAAACCTGCGATGGGAAAGACAACGACTGCGACACCGTGGCCGACAACGACCCTGTGGACCCCAGCACCTGGTATGCCGACTCCGACTCCGATGGGTACGGGGACCCGAACTCCACGGTGGAGGCCTGCGACCTTCCGAGCGGGTACACCAGCGACAGCACCGACTGTGACGACAGCGACGGATCGGTCAACCCACAGGGAACCGAGGTGGACTGCGATGGCGTTGACTCCGACTGCAACGGCTACGATGGGCCAACCAATGATGTGAGCACCTTGAGCGTCGGAGACCTGATCATCACGGAGGTCATGCAGAACCCGAGTGCGGTCGGCGATGAGTTTGGTGAGTGGTTCGAGGTGTACAACGCGGGTTCAAAGGAGTTCGACCTGGACGGGTTGGAGCTCACGAGTGGCTCAAGCAGCCACACTGTCGCCGCATGCATCGACATCGAGCCCGGCGAGTATGTGGTCTTCGCCGCGAACGAGGACAGCAGCCTCAACGGGGGGCTTCCTGCTGACTACGAATACGGCTACTCCAACCTCACCCTGTCCAACGGAACAGATGACCTTGGAATCGAGGTCAGTGGCACGGTACTGGACTCGGTCAGCTACGACAACGGCTCGACCTACCCGGACCCCAATGGCGCCTCCATGTCCCTCCACGTCAACAACACCGATGAGTCGGAAAATGACGACGGCGGCCTCTGGTGTGAGGGAGGCTCAAGCTACGGTTCAGGAGACCTCGGAACCCCCGGTTCCGCGAACGACCTCTGCGGCGAGAGTGTGGACACAGCCGTCCAGCCGCTCTTCACCTCGGACTGCGCCGGATGCCACAGTGACTACGCTTCCGGATCCACCTGGGACAAGCTTGTCGGCACCAGCTCCTCCTCCAACTCCAGCTACTTCATCATCGACCCCTATGACGCGGACAACAGTTGGGTCGTCATCAAGCTGGAGGGCACCCAAGGCTCCGGTAACGGGCAGCAGATGCCCAAGAACGGTTCGCCCTGGAGCTCCGCAGACATCCAGACGGTTCGAGACTGGATCGATGAGGGCGCCTGGAAATAGGAAAGACTGGACCTCAGCGGCCTAAAGACTTTTCCCAAAAAACCCGATTTTATGGCTGCATAGCGGCAACCTTGGGCTGAAGCTCTGCTATGCTCTCCCAGCACGACTTGGAGCGAGGATGAAATTCCGATTGAGCCTGATTGGGTCTTTGGTTTTGGGCGCCTGCACCACGGAGAGCGGCCTGCGCCCTGTTTCCGAAGCCGGAGCGGACCAAGTGGTGCTCCGAGACTCCACAGTCCAGATAGACGGCAGTCTCTCCGCAGACCCCGACGGAAGCATCGAGAGTTGGTCATGGACCCTGCTCTCGGCTCCGGCCTACAGCACCGCTGAGCTCGTGGAGGCTGACGAGGGACCCTCCCAAGTTCAGTTCAAGGCAGACCGAGACGGGGTCTACACCATCAGCCTTCAAGTTCGCGACGACGACGGATTGGCGTCTGCACCCGATGTTGTTCGTGTCATTGCGCAGCGCCCCAATGAGCGTCCGGTTGCGGTCCTCGAGGCGGGCGGTCTACCCGCCGTGGGCGGCACCGTCGTTTTCGACGGAAGCGGAAGCTACGACCCCGAAGAATCGGCTTTGTCCTACGCCTACGAGCTCGTCCTCGCCCCACAGGATTCCGCAACGGCTCTTCAGGACAACGGTGGCGCCTTCGCCGCTCTCCAATTGGATGTTGAAGGCTTCTACATCGTTGGACTGACGGTCAACGACGGGCTCTCCGACTCCATCCGAACCGACCTGTTCATCGACCTCCTCAATGACAGCAATGACCCTCCAGTCGCCATCTGTGGAGCACCGATTGTGGTTCCTGTGGGCGGCTCCGGCATTCTGGACGGAACCGCCTCTGCCGATCCCGAGGGCGCGTCTCTCAGCTACAGCTGGCGCCTCTCGGCCAGACCCATTGGAAGTGAAGCCAGCATCACCGATGCCAACCAGGCACAGGCTCGTTTGGAAACGGACATTGCCGGTCTCTATCGAGGTGAGCTCACCGTCAACGACGGACTCCTCGACTCCCTCCCTTGCGAACAAGAGGTAGTTGCCG
>JAYXVV010000074.1:0-20753 GCA_036021505.1 Myxococcota bacterium
TCGAACTCGAAAAAAGTGGGTACGCAGACATCGAGGCAAGCGCCTGATGTCGACTGGACGACTCCAAGCAAGCCATCCCGCCTACCGGGATTCCTCGGAACCCGAGTGGCTTGCCGGCTTGCGGCAAGAGGCACTCGACGCCTTCAACCAGGTTGGATTTCCCGGTCCTCGCACCGAGGCGTGGAAGTACTCCAACCCCAAGCACATTGCCTCGGTGGATTGGGCGCTTGGCGCTTCATCCGTCCTCGACATCGATGGGTTGCGCCTCTCCCACGCCGACATCGAACTGGTGTTCGTGAACGGACACTTCTCCGAGAAGCTCTCCCGAGGCGAAGCGGCCAGAACCTACACCCTCCAAGAGGCCATCCGGAGCGGAGCCGCTCAAGGAGAGCTCGCGCAATTCACCTCGGAGTCGAGCGAGCCTTTCAGTGCACTCAATCTCGCCTTCGTTCAAGACGGTGCATGGATCCAAATTGAGGGCGAGGAGGATCACCCCGGCGTCATCCACATCTTGCACGTTGTGAACGGTGAGGCCGACAATGCGGCGCAAATCCGCAACCGGATACAGCTGGGCCGCCACGCCTCCGTAGAGGTGGTTGAAAGCTACGTGGGACTCAGTGCAGGAAGCCTGACCAATGCGGTAACGGAGGTGGATCTTCACGACGGCTCCGAGCTGGTGCACTGTTTGTGGCAGCGAGGACCGAGCGGTACCAAAATCGGGCGCGTCCACATTCAGCAGCGGCGTGATTCAGCCTACGACGGCCACAGTTTCTGGCTTGGCGGGGGCTGGGTTCGCAACGACATCGAGGTCGAGCTGAAGGAAGCCGGTGCAGCATGCAGTTTGAACGGTCTCTACCTCCTCGACGGGAATCAACACCTCGACAACCACACCCTGATCGACCACCAGGCCCCCCACTGCGTCAGTCGAGAACTCTACAAAGGTGTCCTGAGTGGGAAATCCACCGGAGTCTACAACGGAATGGTGAAGGTTCAGCAGATCGCTCAGAAGACGGACTCTGAGCAAGCCAACCACAACCTGCTCCTCTCTGACACTGCGGACATCAACACCAAGCCTGAGCTCGAGATCTACGCCGACGATGTAAAGTGTGCCCACGGAACCACCGTAGGACAGCTCGACGCCGAGGCATTGATGTACATGCGCATGCGAGGCATTCCCAAGGCTGAAGCCGTTCACATGCTGACTCAAGCCTTCGCGGATGAGCTCCTTGGTGAACTGGAAGATGAAGACTTGCAGGAGGTCATGGCCGAACAGGTCACTGCCCGCCTGGTCCAACTCAAGGATGGTCATTGATGAGTGAGTCTCCCGCGATGAAAGGTGGCTTTGACGTGGAGTCCGTGCGCGAGCAGTTTCCCTGCCTGGCGCAAAACGTTCGAGAGAACCCCCTGGTGTACCTCGACAATGCTGCCTCCTCGCAGATTCCACAGCCCGTGGTCGATGCCATCGCGGAGTACCACAACTCCAACCGCTCCAACATCCACCGCGGCGTCCACACCCTCTCTCAGAGGGCGACGACCAAGTACGAGGAGGCTCGGGCCAAAATTCAGCACTTTATTGGGGCAGAGCACCTGGAAGAAGTTCTCTTCACCAGCGGAACAACAGCGAGCCTCAACCTGCTTGCCAACGGACTGGGCCAGTCACTCAAGCCCGGTGATGAGATTCTCATCACAGCCATGGAGCATCACTCCAACATCGTGCCTTGGCAAATGGTGTGTGAACGAACCGGAGCAAGCCTGAAAGTCATCCCGATTACGGATGCCGGTGAGCTGGACATGGTCGCTTTCAGAAGGCTGCTCAATCGGAACACAAAGCTCCTGAGTGTCGTGTGGATCTCCAATGCACTCGGCACGATCAACCCCGTGGAGGAAATGATCGCGGCGGCTCACGCCTTGGACGTCCCAGTCTGCCTCGATGCGGCACAGGCCGTTCCTCACACACCCGTGGACGTGCATGCCTTGGACTGCGACTACCTCGCGTTCTCCGGTCACAAGCTCTTTGGTCCCAATGGCGTCGGGATTCTCTGGGGCAAGCGCGATCTGCTCAATGCATTGCCACCCTACCAAGGCGGAGGGGACATGATTGAATCGGTCTCCTTCGAGAAGACCACCTACGCCCCACTCCCGAACAAGTTCGAGGCAGGCACACCCAACATTGCCGGCGGGATCGGACTCGGTGCGGCCGTTGACTTTGTGAACAGCATCGACTTCGCAGGGGCTGCTGCCCATGAAGCCGCACTTTTGGAGCACGCCACCGAGCGGCTTGCGGGTATTCCAGGCATCCGACCGATTGGTACTGCAGCCAACAAGGCCAGCGTCTATTCCTTCATCATTGAGGGCACCCACCCCCACGACATCGGGACGATTTTGGACCAACAAGGGATCGCCATCCGCACGGGTCACCATTGTGCTGAACCCGTGATGCATCGCCTTGGGGTGGATGCCACCGCCAGGGCATCCTTTGCGTTCTACAACACGCACGACGAAGTCGAGCGGCTCGGCCAAGGCTTGGAGCGCGTGGTTCGTCTCTTTGGACTGAACTGAGGAAGCCATGGGAATTCGTGACCGCATCAAAAGCAAAGCTCGACAGGCGATTCGCCGAGCAACGGGTGAGCGTGGGAGGAAACCCGAACCCTCTCGCCCCGTAAAGACGTGGAAGCCTCACGTGCCCACCGGACCCGAGGGTCATGAGGCAATGGAGGAGGTCCAGAATGTGATTTCCTTTGCAGACACCGCGCTCAAGGAGAACGATGAGCCCACCGGTGAGGTTCCGGATCACGTGGTTGAGGCGCTGTCCAAGGCCAACTCCGGTGCAGCCTCTGAAAAAGTCGACACCAATCGCTTGACGCCTCATGAGGGTGAGGCGGAAGAAATCCAGATGCGCGTCGTCGATGCCCTACGAGAGGTTTTTGACCCTGAAATTCCCGTCAACATCTATGACCTGGGCCTTATCTACGACGTCAAGATCGACGCGGAAGGCGCCGTGAACATCGACATGAGTCTGACCTCACCCAACTGTCCGGCTGCTCAGAGTCTTCCTGCCGAGGTGAAAGCCAAAGCCGAGGCCGCAGAAGGCACGACGACTGCCGAGGTTGCTGTGGTGTGGGAGCCACCATGGGGTCCCGAGATGATGTCGGAGGAAGCGAAACTCGAGCTCAACGTCGAGTAGCGCAAAAACTCGCCTCTACCGAGACAGCAGGAGTACCCGGTGCTCCATCTCGCGCAGTGGCATCAAATCCCCACGTCTCGATGCGATCTCCATCCCGCGCTTGTAGGCCTCGACCGCTGCTTCGGGTTTGCCCAGAGCCTCCAGAGCCTTTCCAAGTCCCAAGTGCGCTGCGCTGTTTTGCTCGTCCACCTCAACGGCCCGAGCAAAGGATGCCGCTGCATCTTGCCACTGTCCAAGTACCGCATGACTCGTGCCTGACCCGAAGAGTGCGACCCCGTCATCAGCATCAATCTCCAAGACCTTGGCAAACATCACCAGCTTCCGCTCTGCGCCTTTCCGCGCAGCAATCGCCTGCTCTTCTGCGATTTCTGCAGTCGATTTGTCCTTCCACTTGGTCTGTCTGAACTTTTTTTGTGTCGCGATGCCCGACTGATCCTCTGCAGTCTGCTTGTCGCCTATTTTCATGTAGAACACGGAGAGGTTCGTGTTGACCATCGGCTCATCCGGAGCCACTTCCTCCATGCGACGAAAGAAATCAATGGCCTCGTGAAAGCGACCGGTCTTACCCAGCATGACTCCGATCAACTCGTACGCATCGGCATGAGCGGGATCAAGACGAAGCACAGCCTCCAGGTGGTCAAGGGCCTGCTCCACCTCTCCACGGGCATACACCCGCACCGCCTTGTCGTAGAGTGTCGCGATGCGCTCACGGCTGTCCTTGGCTCGGTAGAGCGGCAAGAGTGCCACAGCAGCCTCTGCCACTCCCGATTCAAGTTGAATTCGCAGTCGGTTTCCAGGGGTCCGTGAATCCCGGTTGAGAAAGGCGTATGCCAGTACGCCCTCGGCCTCGAGAGATTCCGTTCTCGACGACCACTGCCCGATCTTTTTTCCCTCTGAGTTGAGGACGTTGCTGCCCGAGGCGGGGATCTCATCGACAGACGTGTCAAGAAGCACCGCCCTCAGAGCTCTCGGTACGCTTCCGTAGGTTCTGACTCGAGCAATGACCTCCTGACCCAGGTAGCACCCCTTTGAATAGGAGACCGCCTGGTGCTCAAGACCGGTCTCGGGGAGGAGGTGCTTGGCACCCGCAAAATCGGCGGCAACGCGAATGCCGCCGGCCTCCATCCGGAGGGTCTCCAGTCCCTCCGAATACGCCACCGAACCCACAGCCTCCATTCCTACCGCCTGCGCCCGTCGTATCCAATCCGTCGCATCCGGTTTCCCCCAAACCAACAGTCCAGGCTCGCCTGTGAGTGAGCGCCGCACAGCCAAGTCACCGGAATCCATGATCACGGCATCAAACTCGTGGCGCAGGTCCTCGGGAAGAAGCGACTCCACTTTTCCACCTTGAAGATGGATCCATTGTCCCTGCTCCAGGGTGAGTTCCACTTTGTCGGCAAAGAGAAAGCGATCCAGACTCTGCAGCAACTCCGCTGCAGACGTCGTCTCCCCAACAAGAAAAAACTCCTCGGCACTCATCCGATGCAACGAGAAGACATGCTCCAAATGTCCCGTCCGGCTCACCCGGGCATTGAGGTTTCCTCGACCGGGCTCCAGTCCCTCGACCTCATTGGTCAGCTGGGAATTCAAAAAACGAGCGGCATCGGGGCCAGCCGCCCGGATTGCAGTCAGGTCCGCCAAACCGAAGGCCTCATCGTCTACCGCACAAACGAGGCCTTTTTCTCGAGCAGATTTCAACAGCGAGCGGTTCATAGCCGCGCCTCCACTCAGAGGGAGAAGCTTTCGCCGCAGCCGCAGGTGTTCGCCGCCATCGGATTGTGAAACACGAACCCCTTGCCTTGGAGGCCCGCTTGGAAGTCCAGCGTGATGCCGCTCAAGTAGATCGTGCTCTTCGGGTCGAGAAAGACATCGAACCCCTCGAAACGGAGCACAGTGTCCTTGTCATCTTTCTCCGACAGCTCCAGAACGTAGCTTAAACCCGAGCATCCTCCGCCTTGAATTCCCAATCGCAGTCCAACTCCCTCGGTTTCTTCTTCCTCCGCGAGCAGGACACGAACCTGTTCTTGCGCAGCTTCTGTGAGGGTGACCAGATTGGACTGTGGATTCGTCTCGGCAGTTTCCATGGCTTTATTCTAACCACGAAAAATGCCTGGGCCAAGCCCTCAGGCGGGCTTCCTGCCCACCACGAGTTCATAGCCCAACTGCGGAGCCTCCACGACCTCCTCGGGAATCAGTCCAGAAACAGTCAACATGTCCTGCATCTCGCCGATGGTATAGGTTCGCCCTTGGGTCGTGTACATCAACATGACAAGCCCGAACATCACTGCGCCCTCCGGATGCATTCCCCCACCCTGCGCAAAGAAATCCTTCACGACGACTCGACCATTCGGCGCAAGCACCTCAACCAACCGATCCAGAAGCGCCCGATTCGCCTCCTCACCGAGGCCATGCACAATGTTGGACACGAAGACAGCGTCATACGGCCCGCCGAGGTTGTCGGAATGAAAATCTCCATCCAAGGTCTGGATGGCATCGCCGCAGATCTCACGCGCGATCGCCGTGCAGATCGCTTTGTCGAACAATGTGGCTTCCAGGCCATGCTCGGCCATGGCGGCAGCATAGCGACCGTGTCCGCCCCCCAGGTCCAAGACCCTACTGCCCTTCGGAAGCCATTCTGCCATCCAGGCCGCCGCATGAGCTGCAGGTTTCTCCGAGCGTCGGTAGAGCGCGTGCATGAACCGACGGACCCGCTCGGGATCGCTCTCAACAACACCAATGTCGGTGTCCTGGATTGCCGTTCCGTTTCGGAACACATCGGGCAACCCCAGAAGATAGCTGCACGTGTCGTTGTGGGAGATGTGGTCAAAGATGCCCTCATGGAGCAACTCGAGGCCGCGCGGACTCATGCCCCAACGCCTACCATCCGTCTGAAGCAGGCCCACATGACCCAGAATGGTTGCCCCAACGTGAAGTGCTCTGGGATCCCCCTCCAGTACGTCCAGCGGTCGCATTCGGCCATCCTTGAAGGGCTCAAAGAAACCAGCACTCGACCAAGCGGAGATGGTCATGTAGGCCATCATGGTGCGCCTCATGCGATCGAGATCGGCCTCGGATTGTATGGGATGCACTGCTCTTCTCCTTCCCCTGGGCGCTGTTCTTATCCGTTCTGGGTTAAAGCGCTCCTATGTCGTCCCGAGCGCCCCAAAGCCCACCCATCAGCATCGCACCGATGATGGAGAGAACCGATCGCCACTATCGATTCATGATGCGGAAAATCAGTCGCCGAACGCTTCTCTACACGGAAATGGTGACCACGGGTGCTCTGCTTCATGGCGACGCGGATCGTCACCTGCGCTATGACGCCTCAGAGCACCCTCTCGCCCTGCAACTCGGCGGTGACGATCCAGCCGCGCTTGCAGCATGCGCGAAGCTGGCCGAGGAATGGGGATACGATGAGGTCAACCTCAACGTAGGCTGCCCCTCCAGCCGCGTTCAGAATGGGTGTTTCGGAGCCTCACTGATGGCTCGACCTCATGATGTGGCAGCCGCTGTGGAAGCCATGCGAGGGGCGTGCTCCCTCCCTGTCACCGTAAAGCACCGGATTGGAATCGATGAGCTTGACCGCTACGAGGACATGGCGAACTTTGTGGCCATCGTCTCCAAGTCAGGAAGCGACCGATTCACAGTGCACGCCAGAAAAGCGTGGCTCAACGGACTTTCTCCGAAAGAGAACCGAAACATTCCTCCCCTCCGCTATGCCGAAGTGCATCGCCTGAAGGAGGAATTTCCTCATCTGCAGATCGAAATCAACGGCGGATTTCGAGACTGGTCCAGTGTTGCGGATCAGCTCCACAAGGTCGATGCTGTCATGATTGGACGTGCTGCCTATGATGACCCATGGCTGTTCCATACCGTCGATGCCCAGTTCTTTGAGGACCCCGAGGACATTCCTACTCGAGTCCAAGTGGTGGAAGCTCTGGTCGACTACGCCGATGACGTACTGCGACAGGACGATCGGGCCCGACTGGGCCACATCGCGCGTCACATGCAGAACCTCTTCAACGGGCTCCCAGGGGCTCGAAGATGGCGCAGAACCCTCGCAGAAAACGCTTTCAAGCCAAAGGCTGATCCTCGCCTGCTGCTTGAAGCCATTCCTCCGGAGGCTCTTCAGCCACCCACCCCCCGCTTGAGTCAAGTGCCCGCCGAAGGATGACGACCGGGCAGTCCTGCGCAAGGGACTGAAGATCGATCCACTGCGACGTTCTCTCTCCGTAGCCGAGGTAGAGCGCCTCCAGGCCCTCGATGAAGAGAGGGCCTGGTGGAGTTTCGGTGGACCCCACAGCCAGACGCCAGCGCAAGGCCTGTACCAGTTCGAGCTTGGGACCCGTCCAGGTGTGCAGCCCCGAAAACCCCGGTTCAGCCGACGGCTGCACCGACAGCCAGAAGATCTCGCAATTTCGATCCGGCACCACTGCCAACCGATTCCTCAAGGACTCAAAGGATTCTGCTGATGTCCAGACCTGCAAGCCCGCTTGAAGATGCGGAAGATCGATTCCGAGCACGAGGTCAGCCGCCGAGAGCATCGCCCGCTCCTGCGCCATTCGACCCCGGGCACGCCGCTCCCTCCAGAGCATGAGTGCAGGGGCTGCCACGAGGAGAATGAGAATCAGAAGGCTGATGCGTTGTTGACTGTCTTGCAGTGCACCGCGTAAACCCCCTTCTCCCGTGTTTCCAACGGGATGTCCCTCCCGATCCACGACACGCTGCTCCTCAGGGGAGAGATCGGCCTTAAGTCCTCCCTCGACCACCCCATTCTCCAGCTTCAGGCGGAGTGCAGGATACTGCATGTCTGCGGGGACGAAAAACGGATCCTGGCGCCAGATTTCACCCGATGGTCCATCCACGTACACAACGACCTGCGCGTCCGGAAGTTCACCTACAGTACCGGAGTACACGGAGTCTCCGGCCTCAGCATCCCCTTGTCCTCCGTCATCCCGAAGAGACACCTCCACCGGTGCCCCCTCCGGCGCCACCACCCACAAACGAGGTGCCTGTTGCTCAAAGAGCCCGTCCATGTCCTCGAAAGAAACCGTGAAATTCTTCCCAAAATTTCCAGGACCAGCGAGAGCCGCAGCGATTCCGAATCCAAGCCACATTGCGACCAGCATATCGGAATTCCACGTCAAGTTGTCTGAACGGTGACACCAAACTCCTCAAAAAGCTGAAAAAGACTGCGGATCGACACAATCTTCCATTGAGATCCCCCTCGAACTTGCGATACCCTGCGCCCCATCTTCATGGCCCCTTTTTCGAGGAATCCTCAATGACTGCTGAAACTGCCAAGAACCTCTCTCGCCGGCTTGAAATCCCTTTGGTCTGGGATTCCGTTGGCCAAGTCCGCCTCGAGGCGGGGATGCTGTTCTCCTCCTTTGACGCTCCGATGCGGGAAGCCGCCATTATGGTTGCGAGTGAACTCACCGAGAACATTGTCAAATACGGTGCTCCACTGGATGGGGAGCCCGTAGGGTTTGTTTCCTTTGAGATCGAGGACGATGGATTCACCATCGCCTCGCACAACGCTGTGGCCAACGAGAACAACCTCGAGGCCGTCGAGACCATCCTCACGCAGATTGAGGCCTCCGACAACCCACGGGAACTCTCTTTGGCCCGACTGCGGGAGCTCATCGAGGGCAAAGTCGAGGGCCCGAGCCAGTTGGGTTTGCTTCGTGTTGCCACCGATGGAGGGTGCACCATCAACCACAGCTACAGCGACACCGTGTTGACCATCATGGCGGCGCGTAAAAACGGATGAGTACCTACGAAGCCGACGCCCTCCGGTTGAGGGTCCAAGCCGACCATGAGGGGATGACCGTTCACTTCGAGGGTCGGTCCGACAAGCGCCACCCTGCCACCACCCTCAACCCCTGGTTCGAGGAAATTTTGCCTCAGTTGAACAACCAGCGTGTGCACGTCGAATTTCGAAACTTCGACTACATGAACTCTTCCTCCTTCATGCCCATTTTCCAATTTCTTCGAGACACAGCGAATCGAGCCACGGGTCTTCGCGTGACCTACGATTCCAGCAAGGATTGGCAGCGCCTCTCCTTCTCCTCCCTCTCCGCCTTGGCAGCGGGCTGGAACAACTTCTCCATTGAGGCCCAATGAAGCTGAGTTGGAGCGCCAAAGTGCAGTGGGCAGCAGCACTGCTTCTGACAGGTGGAATGCTCGCCATTCTCTTTCAGGAGTCCCGCCCACCCAACCATGCTCAGCACAACGAGGTCATTCGTCAACTCCATGAGGCGAATCAAGAAAACGCCTTCTTGATCCAAGAGAGCCTCAGGCTTCGGATGGAGCTCACAGAGAGCTACGGTCGTCTTGACACGGTCGGCAACAAACTCAGCGCACACCTCGACCTGCTCCAGCCGAACATGGAGTCTGTGATTGGCGACCTCGGTGACCCCCTGCTCTCGGCACTGAGCAGCCTCGAGGAAGAAATCGCGCTTCAGCGGCAGCAGCTCGAAGCCTTTAAGGTGACCAACTCCAAGATGTTCGGGGCGGTTCTGGAGAATCAACAGGCGGAGGAAGTCGAGCAGATGGTGCTCCTCGATGAGCAGATTCACGCCATCACCCGGTCCAAAGTAAGCGACCGCTTGGCCGAGGTTCTCTCGATTTACGAGCGAGCGTTCATGGTTGAAGTGGATGCAACCGGGCTCTATCGAATCATTCTCTATGGCTGGTCCATCATTTTTTTGGTGGCGCTGATCATCACTCTGTACCGTTTCCGCCGCTTGTCCTTCTACCACGAGCAACGGGTGATTCAGAGAACGGCTGAACTGGACGACGCGCTGTCCTCACTGTGGGGCGAGATGGAGCTCGCGACCCGAATCCAGACCGCCTTGGTTCCTGCCAAACCGTTGCTGCCCGGCTGTGATGTGGCAGCGAGCATGTTTCCTGCAGAAATCGTGGGGGGCGACTACTACGACTTCATCAACGTAGGGGATACCCACTGGGTGCTGATTGGCGATGTGTCGGGGCACGGGGTGCCTGCGGGATTGATCATGATGATGTGCCAGACAGCGGTCCAAACCGAGCTCCGGGCGCACCCGGATCTTGAGCCCAATGTTCTGCTTGCCCGAGTGAACGGTACACTTGTGGAGAACATGAGGCGGCTCGGCGAGCAGAAGTACATGACCCTCACCGCCATTCGAAGAGATCCCGACGGCACGTTTCACTTTGCAGGGCTTCACCAAGACCTCTTCATTCGCCGAGCATCCACCCATTCCGTGGAGCGCATCCCGAGTACCGGGACGTGGGTTGGGCTGATGCATGACATCGAGGAACAGCTGCCTGTCTCTCAGTTCACTCTCGAGAGCGGGGACGTGCTCTTGCTCTATACCGACGGCATCACTGAGGCCGAACGCAACAAGGAACTCCTCAACAACGAGGGCCTTGTCGCCCTCCTGGAGGCAAGCCAAGGCAAGACAGCCGAAGACATCCTCGAAGACATCCTCCAACCCATGGAGAGTTACGAGATTGATGATGACGTGTCTTTGGTGGTCATTCGACAGGTCTGACTCTGACTCAACGGTCTCGGGCCACCTTGGAACGCGAGATTTCAAATTCCAAGACGCGGCATTCGATGGGCCCGTTGAACACAGGGATTCGCCGAGAAGGCCTCAGCCCAACCGCCTTGGCCAAGGGCCCCTGTTCCGTAAGGACGTAGCCCGTCCACCCCAAGAAGTGCCTTCGCATCACATTTCCGAGCTCCCTATGGAGGGCTTTTGCCGCTTCATTGTCCTCAAGCCGACGACCATAAGGAGGGTTGCACACCAAGATTCCCTCTGGATTTTGTCCACTCTCCATGGGGGATTGGGCCTTGTCCAGAGCTCCGACTTCGAGGTGGATTCCGTTCAATCCACCTGACTGCCGTAAATTCTCCCGTGTCGCATCGATGGCCCTGGAGTCACGATCCCGACCAAAAAGGTGAACAGGCTGCTTCTTCCCAGCTTTGGAGCGTTCTTGGGCCTCTTGGCGGAGACGCTCCCACACCTTCGGGCGGTGGCCTTGCCACTGGCTGAAGCCCCAGCGTTGGCGATCCAGTCCCGGTGCTCGGTCCTGCGCGATCCCGAGGGCTTCACGGAGAAATGTGCCTGACCCACACATGGGGTCCATAAGAGGAACACCATTCTTCGAGTGCTCCGACCAGGAAGCTGCGTGCAAGATTGCGGCCGCCAGACTCTCCTTCAGCGGTGCCTGACCCGCTAGACGCCCCTTCCCACGCTTGTGGAGTGCACTGCCTGAAAGATCGATTCCGAGCGTTAGGGAACCCTTGTTGAGGTGAGCGGACACACGAACGTCCGGACGCTCAAAATCCACATCGGGGCGCTGTCCGCTCTCTGTCCGCAAGCCGTCAACGATCGCATCTTTGACCCGCTGGGCACCATAGACCGCATTGGTGATGCCTCGGCCACGGCCAACAAAATCCACCAGCAGAGTCTGATGGGGTGCGATGTGCTCGCTCCAGTCCACATCCCGAGCACATTCATAGATCGCATCCGGAGAATCGACCCGCCCTCGCCCTACCCGAAGGATCACTCGGCTCGCGATTCGGGACCAAAGACAAGCGCGGTAGCCTGACTCGAGTTTGCCCACAAAATACACCACACCCCTCCCCACAGCATCGACCCCAATTCCGAACGATCGAAGTTCGTCTGCAAGAAGAGGCTCCAAGCCTTTGCTCGTGGTGGCGACGAAATGGTGCGACATGAAGTCGCTCTAGTCGATCGGCGCCGACTTCGCCCATCGAAATCGTGCAGCAATCGCATCGTGATCCGAGAGTACAGCCCCCTCGGCATCCACAAACTCAGGAGCTACACGCCATTCCAGCGCGACCAACTCCACTGCCTTACCGCTGCGAAAATAGATGCGGTCAATTCGATTGGGCTCCTCGCAGTTCAGCGTCTTGCAGACGTCCTCCAGACCCAGTTCCTCCTCAAATCGCATGGAGAGTAGACCATCCACCGGGTCCTCCGGATGCAGATTGGTGTCCCCCAAAAAGACGAGAGGGTGCTCTAAGGACAAGGCCGACATTCCCAGAAGCAGTTCCTCAACATTTCCTGCCCGGGCCGCCTGGTCCTCTGGACCACCGCCAGCCTCCATGTGGGTGTTGACCACCTGGAGAATGAATTCGCTGCCCAGTTGAACTTCAAGCACTTGGAATCCCTTGGACGCAAAGCAATCCGAAGCGCCTTCCACAAACCCGTGACAGTCCTGAAAATGCACTCCTTCGGAGGCCACAATCGGCATCCGGCTGTAGGAAGTGAGCCCGGAACCGTACACTCGCTCCGTCTCCAGCTTTTCGTCGAAACGCCTCATGAAGGGAAGCGAGGTTCCCGCATCGAGGAGCGCCTGCCCCTCCTCCGTGAAGTCTTCCTGAATTCCGACGTAGTCATAGGCATCCAGAAGCGGGGCAATTTGCGCGAGACGCCCCAGAGTGTCGTCGCCGGTGACCACCGAAGGCAGCCCATGCACATTGTAGGTCAAGAGCTCCAATTCGCCCTCACTCACTGTCGAGAGAGCGCTGCATCCGAGCAGCCAAAGCGCGATCAAGGCGCCTCCAGAATCCAGAGGTATCCCTCCGTGGGGGAGCCGGAGCTGCTGGTGCCCTCATTCGGAGAGGACACCAAGACATCGTCCAATCCGTCGCCGGTGATGTCTCCGAGCGCGACAGAAGCCCCAAGAAGGTCGCCCGTTGCACGTCCCGTAAATTGAGCGTCTGCATCCGAGGCGAACGCGTAGCCGCTCAGGTTGCCTGTGAACAGGTAAACGCGACCCGGCTCGTCGGCATATTGAGTCGCATACCACGACACATCGGTGTAGTCCGGAGCGCCCACCACGAGGTCATCCTCCCCGTCACCATCCACATCGCCAGCGTCCATGCTCAACCCGAAGTAGGCCGGTCCGTCTCCGACGATGGTTGCGTCCGCAGTGCGGGTGTTGACCTTCCCGCTCAACGCTCCGGCGTTCGAGAAAAAGTAGAGTTCCTGGTGGTCAGGGGAGGCCAAAACCACATCGGCATTTCCGTCTTCATCGAAGTCCCCGACCACGGGTGCACTCCGTCGGCTCAGGTAGTTCTGAGGATCGTCTCCATAAAAAATGACGTGGGCCTCTCGCTCCGGATCCGTGTCGTTCGACGAGGAAGCACCCCCAAGAATCAGATACACGGAGCCGCTGTCTGCGGAACCCTGGTCGGCGAATGGTGCAGCAATCAATACATCTTCGTAGCCGTCCGAGTCGATGTCTCCGCCTCCCAGCGCACTTCCATTCTGATCTTGGCTGTCCGAGCCCACCCAGCTGTAGTCCGCATCGGTAGACCACTCGTAGGTGCTGCCGCTGACGAGCGATGAGGCACTCATGCCGTAGACCACACCGTAGTTGCTGCTGTAGCTGTTGTCGCTGTAGAACAGCTCATCCTGGCCATCTCCATCCAGATCGAACTGAGAGAGACTCGCGTGGTTCAAGCCATAGGAACTGGCCCCGGTGAACAAAACATCGGCGTCCCCAATGTCGTAGTCTCCATAGAAACTTGAGCCACCAAAGAAGAGCCCTCCCGCTCGATTTCCGAGATTGGAGTAGTAGATGTCGGAGGCCACCACAAATAGGTCGACCACACCATCCGCATTTTGGTCCCCGAGGCTTTTGGGAAGGTACGACATGTAGTTGTAGTAGGACGCTCCATTGACCAGCGCGTAGTCGTTTTGTTCGGCCGCCCCTGCGTAGCCGCTGTAGGCACTTCCATCGACGATGTGGAACCCACCGTCGTAGTAGTAGTCCTGTGTGTAGAGCCCACCGACCACGATGTCCTCTTGGCCATCATCATCCAAATCACCGAGGGAGAGGCCCTGCCAGTACCCGAGGAAATCCGAGTACTGACCGTGGAGGTAGCCCACGGCGGCCTCATCAATCTGCAGATCGTCCGTCAGTCCGTTGCAGTCGTTGTCTTCCTCGTCCCATTCCTCTTGGGCGTCTGGATTGACGTCCGCATTCGACTCGTCACAGTCTCCCTCGGTCCTGGAGTACCCATCCCCGTCAAAGTCATTGTCTTCACAGGCGTCGTTTGCCAACAGCGGTGTACCCCGGTCTCCATCCCCAAACTTCGACCGAGAGGAACACCAATACGTCAGATCTTCTGAGAAGGCCTGCTCCATGTAGGCGGGATCCAGATTGATGGTTCGACCTTCTTCAAGGTCGATGTCCTCCTCATGGTAGCTGAGCTCACTCATCACCACGTCGCCTGCCATGAGAGCGAGGTCATCCTCGTCATTGCTGAGCTTAAAGCGGTTGTAGTCGTACGAATAATCAACAACCACTCCCCCATTCTGGGCAGTGTCTGAATTGACCCCAAAAGTCGCAAAGCCCCGTGCCGCGACGACCACCGAATCCGTTACCGTGAACGCGTTTCCATCCGAGGCTTTTACCGACCAGCCAATGAGGGGAATGTCCTGGTTGGTGGTGTTGTACACCTCGAGCCACTCCCCCGCGGAGTCGGCGACCTCGCTCGGATCGATCATCATCTCCGACAACACCACGGCTCCGGCGGCGAGGTAATCCTCGTCAATCAACAGGTCGCAGTCGTCATCAAGGCCGTCTTGAGTCCTCTCGCCCGAGTTGTAGAACACGGTCGGATCCCGATCGTTGCAGTCGTCCCCTCCGTGTTCTTGCGCGTCTCCACCATCGCCATCTTGATCGTAGTCGGAGCCACCACTGCAGTCCTGATCGATACCGTCGTACCAGATGTCCTCTTGATCGGGGTTGATGCTTGGATCCTCATCGTTGCAGTCCTCGCCACCAAAGGCGTCAGCATCAAAACCATCGTTGTCTTGATCGTAGTCAGACCCTCCGCTGCAGTCCTGATCGATGCCGTCGTACCAGATTTCCGGGGCTCCTGGATAGGCATCCGAATCGGCATCATCGCAGTCTTCCCCCCCTGCCACGACGGCCTCGAACCCATCGCCATCCATGTCGACTTGAGCGCGACCCGTCAGCGCAATGCTGTAGCTCGGCGAGCCTTTCTCGTTGGTTGTGACCAGGAGGGTGCTCTCATGGACCTCGTAGTCGGACGGGTTGAAAGACAAGGTGAGAAGGATGCTCTCTCCGGGTGCCGCAACCGCTGTGGTTTGATCCACCTGAAACACGTCGGAGTTCAGCGCCACGACCACGTCAAGCACCTGCTCACCCACGCAGAAGTTGGTGAGCTTCAGGGTCTGCAGAGACGGTGTTCCCGCTGCAGTTCCCGCCCAGTTCAACGCTTTGTTCGAGAGCTCGAGTCGGGGGCATACATCCCCAGTCGGAACCCCTGAATCCAGAGCTGCGTAGCCGGTATCACCCAACTCGATCTGCCCGGTACCGCATCCCAGCAGGCCTGCTGTGAGTGCCATCCACCGCAAACGCATTGATCTACTCCAAAGTCCTGTGTCTCCGCCATTGTAGCGGACCCCCATCGGCTTCTGCAGCATTTCAGCAGAACACTTGAAGAACTCGCGGCCGCTTAACGCCGCGCCGGTCTACTGAACTTCTTGGAGCTTGATGACCTTAAGCTCTTTCGCCCGGATGCTTCGCAGGGCCTCCAAGACGGCCTCAGCGGCCTCTAGCGTCGTGAGGCAAGGCACTGCGTAACGCAACCCTGCAAGCCGCATTGCACGCTCATCGAGCACACCTTTCTTTCCGATGGGTGTGTTGATCATCAACTGGATTTCACCGTTCTTGATGTGATCCACAATATCGGGGCGACCTTCTTTCACCTTGAAGACCGGCGTTGCAGGAATTCCGGCCTCTTCCAGAGCCTTGTGGGTTCCCAGCGTCGCGTAGATGGCGAAGCCCATGTGCTGCAGACGTCCAGCCAAAGCAGCGATCCTCGGTTTGTCCTCATCGCGAACAGACAGGAAGACCCCTCCACTCTCAGGAAGCTTCATTCCCGCTCCAAGAAGCGCCTTGGCGTAGGCTTCTCCAAAGCTCCAGCCCACTCCCATCACCTCGCCTGTAGAGCGCATTTCAGGTCCAAGAACGACATCCGAACCCGGGAAGCGTTGCCATGGGAAGACAGGCGCTTTGATGAAGAACATGCCCTGCCCACGCTTCTCGAGATCCCCCAGTTGGTTGAGCTTCTCTCCCAAGAGGAGACGGGTCGCCATACGAGCGACTGGAACGCCAGTCGCCTTGGAGACATAGGGCACCGTCCTCGAGGCCCGAGGATTGACCTCGATGACGTAGACCACGCCATTTTGAACGGCCAGCTGCACATTCACCAAGCCCACTACCTCAAGCTTGAGGGCAATTTTGGTCACGATGTCGACGATCTCTTTTCGGTTTTTATCCGTGAGAATCACCGGTGGAATCACTGCCGTGGAGTCTCCTGAGTGAATGCCCGCAGCCTCGATGTGCTCCATGATCCCGGCAATCCAAACCTCTTCTCCATCACTGAGCGCATCCACATCGTACTCGACGGCCCCCTCCAAGAATCGGTCAAGCAAGACCGGATGGTCCTCGGAAGCCTCCAGGGCGTCATGAAGAGCCTCTGAGAAGTCGGCCTCGTCGTAGCAGATCCGCATGGCCCGACCACCCAGCACGTAGGAGGGGCGAACCAGGAGGGGAAAGCCCAGTTCTTTCGCCTTCTCCACCGCTTCACCCGCCGTCTGGGCGAGAGCACCGTCCGGCTGACGGATGTTCAACTCGGAGAGCAGCGCATTGAAGCGGTCCCGGTCCTCGCAAAGATCGATCGCGTCAGCGCTTGTCCCGAGGATGGGGCCGATGCTGTGAGACAACTTCAAGGGCGTTTGGCCACCAAACTGAAGGATCACACCCCGAGGCTTTTCGCGCTCGATGACCGCCTGCACGTGCTCCACCGTAATCGGCTCGAAATAAAGCTTGTCCGAGGTGTCGTAGTCGGTCGACACCGTCTCGGGGTTGCAGTTGACCATGATGGAGGTGAGTCCCGCATCTCGAACCGCGTAGGACGCATGGCAACACGCGTAGTCAAACTCCAGTCCCTGCCCGATGCGGTTCGGTCCATTGCCCAGAATGATCACCCGATCGGACTCGGACTCACCCGCCTCATCCTCCTCTTGAAAGGTGGAATAGAGGTAGGGGGTGTGCGACTCAAACTCAGCCGCACAGGTATCAACGCGCTTGTAGACCGGCCGAAGGTCCTCTGCGCGGAGTCGTGCTGTGATGTCTTCTTCCGTGCAGGCAAGCAGACGGGCGAGGTGCTCGTTGGGAATGCCCATCTTTTTTGCGCGATGAAGCTCCTCACGGCTCAAATTCGAGAGAAACCGTCCGTCGAGCTGTTGCTCCATGGAGAGAATCGACGACAACTCCGTCAGAAACCACCGGTCGATGTGCGTCAACTGGTGCACCATCGAGACATCCATGCCTCTGCGCATGCTCTCAAAGACGGCCGCCATTCGATCGGGGGTGGCAATCGCGAGGGCTTCGCGAAGCTTCTGGTCGCTCCACTCGGTAGCCTGACCGTACCCTCCCTCGAGTGAGGAGATGGCCTTGAGAAGCGCCTCTGGAAAACTTCCTCCGATGCCCATCACCTCGCCAACCGACTTCATGGAGGTTCCCAGTGCACTGCTCTTCACCTCGAACTTCTCGAAGTTCCAGCGAGGGATTTTGACCACCACATAATCCAGTGATGGCTCAAAGCTTGCGGGGGTCACTTTCGTGATGTCGTTGGGAATTTCATCGAGGGTGAGGCCCACGGCCAACTGGGCTGCAATCTTGGCGATCGGAAAGCCAGTGGCCTTGGATGCAAGAGCCGAGGAACGACTCACTCGGGGGTTCATCTCAATGACCCGTACTTCACCGTTCTCGGGACTGATGGCGTACTGAATGTTCGAGCCGCCTGTCTCCACCCCGATCTTTCGAATGATCGCGAGGGACATGTCGCGGAGACGCTGGTACTCAAAATCGGAGAGCGTCATCGCAGGAGCCACCGTGACCGAGTCTCCGGTGTGGATGCCCATCGGATCAAAGTTCTCAATCGAACAGATGATGATGACGTTGTCTGCCAGATCCCGCATCACCTCGAGCTCGAACTCCTTCCAGCCGATCACGCTCTCTTCGACCAGGACCTGAGTGGTTGGAGAGAGGTCCAAACCTTGAGCTACGATGTTGCGGAACTCATCCACGTTGTACGCGATTCCGCCCCCGGCACCGCCCAGGGTGTAGGAGGGACGAATGATGGCAGGAAGACCGATCTCCTCGAGAAGCGCCTCGGCCTCGGCCATGTTGTGGGCCACGTCCGCTTTGGTGCAGTTCAGTCCAATTTCTTCCATCGCTTTTTTGAAGAGTGCGCGGTCCTCGCCCAGCTCGATGGCCTCTGGCTTCGCCCCGATCAGCTCACAGCCGTACTTCTCCAGCACACCGTTGTCGTAGAGCGCCATGGCCAAGTTGAGTCCTGTCTGCCCACCCACCGTCGGGAGAATCGCGTCCGGACGCTCCCGGGCGATCACTTGCTCACAGAACTCTGGAGTCAGGGGCTCCACATAGGTGGCGTCCGCAACCTCAGGATCCGTCATGATGGTCGCCGGGTTGGAGTTGATCAGGATCACCTCATATCCCAGGGCCTTGAGCGCCTTGCAGGCCTGTGTACCCGAGTAATCAAACTCACAAGCTTGGCCGATCACACTCGGACCACTTCCAATGATCAGAATGCGCTTAATGTCGGTTCTTTGCGGCATTACTTGCTCTCCCCGAGTTCAGCGAACTCATAGAAGCGGTTCAGAAGCAGGTGCTGGGAGTCGTGAGGCCCAGGCGCCGCCTCGGGGTGGAACTGGATGCCCATGATCTTCTTTTGATCGTGCACAAAACCAGCGAGTGTCTCGTCATTCAAGTTGATGTGAGTGACTCGCCCACCCGCCGCCTCGATTCCCTCGGGGTCGACGCAGAAGCCGTGGTTCTGTGACGTGATCTCAATGCGTCCTGTCTCCACATCACGCACCGGATGGTTTCCTCCCCGGTGGCCGAAACGCAGCTTGAAGGTGGAGGCGCCCAAGGCTTGTGCCAACAGCTGATGCCCCAGGCAGATGCCAAACATCGGAATGCGTCCGACGAGTTTCTGGATTTCAGCAACCATGCCCGGGAGTGCTGCGGGATCACCTGGACCGTTCGAGAGAAAGACAAAATCCGCGTCTTTTTCAAGCACCTCCGCCGAAGTGTTCGCAGGGAACACCACAACCTTGGCACCCGACTGGGCCAGCAATCGAAGGATGTTCTGTTTGACCCCACCATCCAGCACATTCACAACAAGACGGGGAGACTTTGGGTCGGCGAACACATAAGGCTCGTCGCAGCTGACCTCCTGAGCAAGAGCCCTGCCCTCCATGCCAGGCCACTCCCGCAGGAGGCTCCAGAGCTCCTCACCGGAAGAGCCGTCGGTGCTGATGACCGCCTTCATCGCGCCCTTGTCTCGAATGTGGCGAACGAGAGCCCGTGTATCGATTCCCTGCAGCCCAGGGATTCCATTTTCTTTGAGGTAGCGATCGAGGCCGTTGTCTGCCCGCCAGTTCGAATGAACCTGCGAGAAGTGCCGAGCAATGAAGCCCGATGCATGGACCTTGGCGGACTCCGCGTCCAGTCCCGCCACCCCGTAGTTTCCGATGTGCGCACTGGTCATCGTGACGATCTGCTCGCAGTACGAGGGATCCGTCAGAATCTCTTGGTAGCCGGTCATCGAAGTGTTGAAAACCACCTCGCCGACACGCGTTGTTCGTGCACCAAAGCTCTCTCCCGTGAAGGAGCGCCCGTCTTCCAGCAAAAGAATGCCGCCCATTGATGTCCCTATGTTCTCGGCGATCTATTGAGGCAACTCGCTGCTGTCGAGGATGCGGCACAATCCCGTCACAACAGACCTTCTTCAGACCCAATTCAATCCCTGGCTTTTGGGCCATTTCAGCGATACTCAGCCCCAAAACAAGCGCTCACCACCGCGTTTGTGCAAGGAGTCTTCATGGCCAAGCCCACCCAAGGTACCGATCTCCGAAAAGTGAGGAACATCGGAATCGCTGCACACATCGACGCCGGCAAGACCACCCTGACGGAGCGAATTCTCTACTACACAGGAGCCAGTCACAAAATCGGCGAAGTTCATGATGGCGAGGCCCACATGGACTACCTGGCCGAGGAGCAGGCACACGGCATTACCATTATGGCGGCGGTCACCCAGTGTCCCTGGCGAGAGCACCTCATTCAGATCGTGGACACACCGGGGCACGTGGACTTCACCATCGAGGTCGAGCGCTCCATGCGTGTCCTTGATGGAGCCGTGATCGTGCTGGATGGCGTTCGAGGCGTAGAACCTCAGACCGAGACCGTCTGGCGTCAAGCCAACCAGTTTGACTTGCCCCGCATGTTCTTCATCAACAAGATGGACCGTCCAGGTGCAGACTTCGAGCGGGCCATGGAAACCATCGAGGCCCGTCTGGAGGGAACCCCTGTTCCTGTTGGCATTCCCACCGAAGACGGACGACTTCTCCAGCTCATCGAGAAGAAGGTCTATTCCTTCAG
Organism: Myxococcota bacterium; assembly: GCA_036021505.1. Classification (GTDB taxonomy): domain Bacteria; phylum Myxococcota_A; class UBA796; order UBA796; family CAJQPC01; genus JAYXVV01. Next base: position 20,711 of record JAYXVV010000074.1, read on the forward strand.
CGGAAAGCTTGGATCTGAAGTGACCGTGGAGGATGCAGACGAA
>JAYXVV010000075.1:0-35939 GCA_036021505.1 Myxococcota bacterium
TCGGAACCGCTCTCGAGGCCGCCGATCCCGAGCTGTGCGTGATGGCGATCCTCATTGATGCACGCCCCGAGGAAGTCACCGAGGTGCGTTCCTTACTTCACGGCGAGATCGCCTCCTCCGCCCTCGATGAGGGCTCGAGTCGTCACGTCCAGATTGCGGAAATTGCCATCGAACGCGCCAAAAGACTCGTGGAACAGGGTCGCGATGTGGTGGTTCTAATTGATTCGCTGACGCAGCTTGCTCGGGCGTACAATGCCTCCCTACCGAGCAGCGGTAAGGTGCTAGCCAGCGGGATCGAGGTTCAAGCAATCCTCAAGCTCAAGCGCCTCTTTGGCGCTGCACGCAACTTAGAAGGAATTGGATCGTTGAGCATCATCGGTTGTGTGCGCTCAGACAACGGGTCCAGCCTGGATCAACACGTCTTGGAAGAACTCTCCGCCGCGGCCAATGCAGAGATTCATCTCTGCAGAGCCACAGCACAAGAGGGACTCTACCCTGCGATTCACCTGCGAAAAAGTCAGACCGCAAGGACCGATGTACTGCTCTCCGCACAGCAGGAAGAACAACTCGCAGAGGCACGTTCAACCCTCAATGGGAACAACACCGAAGACCTCCGATCTCTGTTGAAGAGCCTGTCCACCTCGAAAAGCACAGACGAATTCCTTGACAAGGTGAGAAATTCGGGCGATTAGAGCCGGCAACGCCCCGCGTAGTCGCACCCTGGGGCATGAGGAGCCGTCATGAAGGCTGATATCCATCCAGAATACGTGACCTGCACGGTGAGCTGCGTCTGTGGCAACTCGTTCGAGACCCTCTCCACCTCGAGTACCATGAAGGTCGATATCTGCAGCATGTGCCACCCCTTCTACACCGGTACTCAGAAGCTGATGGACACCGAGGGACGCGTCGAGCGCTTCCGTAAGAAGTACGGCCTCTCTGGCAACAACTAAGCTGCTTGACCGCGAATGTTCGAGCGGCTCAGTACGGTAGAGGCCCGGTTCCAGGAGATTGAGGAACTCCTGATGGACCCAGGGGTGTCCTCTGACCACAATAAAATGCGAGAACTCACGATGGAGCACGCTGAGATTGCGCCCATCGTTGAGAACTTTCGTGCGCTGAAATCCGAAAAAGAAGAGTTGGCGGAGCTGGAGGAACTCTTGGGTGACCCCGAGATGCGGGAGATGGCCCAAGAAGAAAAAACTCGCCTCACGGAATCCATGGCCAATCGCGAACAGGATCTCCGACTTCTGCTGCTGCCCAAGGACCCCTATGAGGGCCGAAACATCCTTCTTGAGATCCGAGCAGGAACGGGAGGAGATGAAGCCGCCATTTTCGCTGGGGACCTGTTCCGAATGTATTCCAGATATGCCTCTGAAAAAGGCTGGAAGGTGGAGGTGCTCTCGCAGTCTGAAACCAGCATCGGTGGAAGCGGCGGTAAGTCCGCAATGGGTCTCAAAGAGGTCATCTGCCTCATCAGCAGTTCTGGGGCCTACTCGCACCTCAAGTACGAATCCGGTGTGCACCGTGTCCAGCGTGTCCCCCTCACGGAGACTCAAGGGCGAGTGCACACATCTGCAGCTACCGTGGCCATTCTGCCTGAGCCTGAAGAGGTTGAGATTCACATCAACCCGCAGGACTTGAGGATCGATGTGTTTCGTGCCAGTGGGCCCGGCGGTCAGTCGGTGAACACCACGGACTCCGCCGTCCGCCTTACACACATCCCCTCTGGACTGGTGGTCATCTGCCAAGATGAAAAATCGCAGCACAAAAACAAGGCCAAGGCACTCAAGGTTCTGGGCGCAAGGCTGTTTGACAAAATCGAGAGTGAGCGGCATGCGGCCGAGGCGGAAGACCGTAAATCACAGGTAGGAAGCGGCGACCGTTCGGAACGGATCCGAACCTACAACTACCCTCAAAATCGAGTCACGGACCACCGGGCAGGAGCCACGATCTACAAACTCGACAGCATTGTTGAGGGCGCCATGGACCATGTTCTCGTACCTGTACGAGCACACTTCCAAGCGGAAGCACTTGCTGAAATGGACGAGGGGTGATCGCTCTTCTTGAGATTCTTGAGCGAACGGACTCCTTCCTGAAGAAAAAAGGAGTGTCCTCGCCGCGCTTGGATGCAGAGCTTCTCCTCGGGCACGTCCTCGGGATGAGCAGGCTCGAGGTCTACATGAACTTCGAGCGTCCCATGATGGATTCGGAGCTCGACGCGCTGCGTCCATTTGTGAAGCGGCGCGGGGACCGGGAACCGATGGCCTACATTCTCGAAAAACGGGAATTCTGGTCTCTGGATTTTCGATGCGCACCCGGTGTGCTCATTCCACGCCCCGATACCGAAACCCTCGTCGAGGCGGCCTTGAGCTTCTGCGAAGGAGAAACCTTTGTCGCCGATGTCGGGGCAGGAACAGGGTGTGTCGGGCTGTCCTTAGCCAAAGAAAATGAGGGTGTGAAGGTCTTCTCCACCGATGTCTCCACCGAGGCTCTCGCCCTCGCTAAGCACAACGCTGAGGCTTTGGGACTGAAGGAACGCGTGGCCGTCCTGCGAGGCAGCCTCCTGACACCGATTCCTGAGAGTCGGCATGTGGATGTGGTCGTCTCCAATCCCCCCTACATTCCTACCGAGGCAATCGACGGACTCGAACCGGAGGTCGCAACCATTGAACCGCGACTGGCCCTCGACGGAGGTGCGGACGGCCTCGCCTGCTACCGTGAGCTGATACCATCCGCTTACCAACGCGCCCGTCGTGCCCTGCTTGTCGAGGTTGGCGCAGGTCAGGCGGATGCGGTCGCCCAACTGTTTGAGACCGCCGGCTTCAAAGACGTCCAGCAGCACTGCGACTTGGCGGGCATCGCCCGTGTCGTGAGCGGAAAACGCTCTTAGACCGTAGCGATTTTACCGAGGCGAACTTGTGGAACACGCCGCATGACGCTGGACTTCACGATCTCCGAGAGAACCGTTGCTCCCCCGAGCATCTCCATCAACTCTTCTCGCCCTTCCGACTTCGAGAGCTTTCGGCGAATCAAGTCCGGTCGCAGGTAGAACTTCATGTACGCTTTGGTGCGGTAAGCCCGGAGCCGTTCTGCTGAGAAGGTCTCGGTCTCCAACTGGGGAATCAGTCCCCCACCGTCGATGGTGTACTGACGCCAGAAGTCTCCTTCCACGTACCCGCGCTCTTTGGCGACATCATACAGGTCAGTGCCCGGCAGCGCCGTTGCCACGGAGAAGCTTGCCCAGTCCAGCCCGATGTCTGCAGCGAACCGGATGGTCTCCTCGATGTCCTCGGGAGTCGCGTCGTAGTAGCCAATCATGAAGTAGCCTCGGGTCTCAATGCCCACCTCTCGCGCAATCCGGAATGCCTTCTCCGTCTGCGCCCGAGTGATCTGCTTGTTCATGATTTTCAAGAGACGGTCGGTGCCGGCCTCGACCCCCATGTGAATGGAGCGTAATCCCGCTTGTTTCAAGAGGGTAAGGACCTCTCGGTCGACGGTGTCCACTCGCGCTCGAATGTTGAACTTGACCTTCACATCCCGGCGGCGGACTTCCTCAGCGAACTTTCGCATGCGCTTTTTGCCGATGGTGAAGGTCTCGTCGAACATGACGATTTCCTTCACGCCAAGCTTGCGCGAGAGGTACTCCATTTCATCAACGACGAGTTCCGGAGACCGGAACCTCAGCTTCTCCGAGTAGACCTGTGAGCAGTACCCGCAGTGCCAAGGGCAACCCCGGGTGGTGACCATGGTGGCGAAGGGTTTGAGCAGCGTCAGGCAGTGGTAGGAGTTGATGTCCACCAGATCCCACGCGGACATCGGGTACTTGTCGATGTCTTTCGGGAGCTTGCGGGCTTCGCTTTCCACCAATTCCCCAGACTCTTTTCGAACCACAGTTCCTGGGATGCCCTCGATGTCCCAGCCCGCCTCGACCGCCTCGCAGATCTCCAGAAAAGCCTCTTCACCATCGCCGACTACCGCGACATCGAAGCAGTCCCAAGTGAGTGACTCTTTGGCGTAAAGCGTGAGGTGCGGTCCGCCGACCACGATCAGCGCATTTGGACATGTGGCACGAACCATCTGAGCGATTTCGATCACAGCTGGCCAGCCCAACGTCTTGGCGGTCAGGGCCACTACTTGCGGGTCGTAATCCCGCACGAGTCCCACCGCGTCTTTGGTTTCCAGGTTCATCGCGTGGAGGTCAATGAAGTTGACGGGGAAGCCATTCTGCCGGACATAGGCGGCTAATCCAAGAAGTGGAAGCGACGGAAAAATCCCGAGTTTCTCCGCTGCCTTCTTGGAGAGAGGCTGCTGGTCTGCAGCCTCGTGGTATTTCATGAGGAGAACGCGTGTCTTCTTCTTTTTCGTGCTGTGCATTTGAACGACCGCCTGCTTTGTACTTTAGCACCAATTTCAGCCGTCGTCGTCACTTCTTGTTTCCATTGACGCACACGGGTCAGCGGCATACTTGCTGGCGTTGCCAAAGGGCAAGTGCCCCCCTCCCATTTTTCAATTTGAGGCCTGGATGCCACGCGGATTTCTAAAGAGTGTCATTAGCGTTGGACTGATGGTGGTGTTGTTCTTCACCACCGTCATCAACTGCTGGCAGAACGACAACATGGAAGAGCGTCAGCTCGAGATTTTGACTCGACTGGAGTCACTGGAGCAAGGAATCGCCAACGGTACTGTGGCCACCTCCTCGACTGCAGCGTCACCCAGCGGTGGAGTCCATGGCGTGCCCACCCCACGCTATGTTTCCGAGGCTCTGAAAGACCCCAAGAATCTTCTCGAGGCTGACCCCACACCCTGGCTCCCACCCGAAGCCACCGTTGGAGGAACACTCCGCGTGAAGTTCGGCTCGGACCCCAAGGGCTTCAACTTCCTCACTGAAAATGGTGCTGACGTCTCGGAGATCCAGGCCTACGTGGGCGTCGGAATGGTTCGACGCCACATGGAGGATGACTCCAAATGGGCCCCTGACCTCGCCTACTACATGGCCGAGGAGATCGCTGACAAGCCTTCCCTCGCGTACGATGGCAAGAAGGCCTCCACCACCTTGAGCTTCACGGCCTCGACCGCACTGGCCTCGTCCACCATCACCATCGTGGATGCCAGTGGCACGGTGGTTCGAACCATCGACGGCGGTGCTCTCGCCGAGGGCGAGGGCAGCCTCTCGTGGGACGGTAAAATCGACGACGGGTCCCAAGCGCCGAAGGGCTTCTACACCTTTGCGGTCACCGGCAAGGACGCTGCAGGAGCAGATGCCACCGCAGAAGCCGTTCTCGACACCCCCGTTACCTACGTCTTCAAACTGAGGAAGGACTTCAGCTGGCATCGACCCCGCGTGGACTGGTCCGACGAGCGCTATGCATGGCTCGATGGACCGCACTCCGTCACGGCCAACGACATCCGGTTCATGCTGGACATGCTGATGAACGAACAGGTGGCTGGAGCAGCACCACTGCGTTCTTATTTCTCGAATCTTGCGAGCTACGAGGCCACCGACGACTACACCTTTGAAATCACGTTTTCAAAGCGCAACTTTCAACAGCAACTGATGGTCAAGGGGCTCTACCCCATGCCGGAATTCCTCTACGCATTCAACGAGCTTGGAGAGCGCTACGACGAGGCCATCATCGGCACGCGTTTCGATGACCACTGGTACAACCCTCGCACCCTGGGTGCCGGTCCCTACGAGTTTGCTGAGTTTCGTCAGGGCGAGTTCATTCGGCTCGAGCGGAATCCGAACTACCCCTATGGTGGGAATGCGCATCAAGAAATCTTGATCAGCATCCTCAAAGACCAGTCCTCTTGGGCACGCAAGCTCTACACCGAAGAGCTTCACATCTCCAACCTCCAGCCAAGCCAGTACCGATCCGAGGTCCTCGAGGCCGGTGAGGACTCTCCGTTCAAGGACGGCACCCTCACCGAGGGTGAGTTCTGGTCACACACCTACTTCTACATCGGCTGGAATGCCGATCAACCGTGGTTTGGTGACAAGAAGGTTCGACTTGCAATGTCTCATGCATTCAACGCTGACTTCATCCTCAATGAGGTCTTCTTGGGCATGGGTGAGCGGGCTACTGGGCCAATGCCTTCCTTCTTGCCGTACTACAACAGCGAACTGCCCCCGATTCCATTCGACCTCGAAAAGGCGGCCGCGCTGCTGGATGAGGCCGGCTGGGTCATGGGCAATGACGGTATCCGCGCCAAAGACGGGGTGAAGTTTGAATTCACCCTCACCATCTACGGCAACTCGGATGAATACCTCTCACTCGGAAACATCTTCAAAGAAGACCTGGCTCAGATTGGCGTAAACATGACCGTCTCCCCCATGGAATGGGCCAACCTCTTGAAGAAGGTGGATGACCGGGAATTCGACGCCATCACCCTTGCCTGGGTGTCCAGCCCCGACGTCGACTTCTACCAGATTTGGCACTCCAGTCAGGCGGATGTGCCGAAAGGCTCCAACCGGGTTGGCTTCCGAAATGAAGAGGCGGACGAACTCATCGTCGCCCTCCAGAACGAGTTCGACTACAGCGAGCGACTCCGCATTGCAAAGGCGTTCCACGAGCTCTGCTACGACGAGCAGCCCTACACCTTCTTCTACACCAGAAAGACCCCTGTCTTCTGGCAGACGGATGCCCTCAGCAATGTGCAGTTCTCCCGGACTCGCCCGTACATGAATCCTCGCCCTTGGTACCTGACTCCTCAGTAGACCTCTTCCCTTACACCTCAATCGAACAGCGACTTAGGAGTTCAGCTTGGGCAAGTACATTGTCAAACGCATCTTGCTGATGATCCCGACCTTTTTCGCAATCAGCTTGATTGTGTTCTTGGTCATGCATGCTGCTCCAGGTCAGCCAGGGGCCAGTGTTCAAGGAGCAGGTGATGCCTCGCAAGATGCCGATCAAGGCGCTGAAAACGAGGCCTACACCCTCTTCAAACAGCAGTTCAACCTCGACAAGCCTGTGCTCTTCAACACCCGCTATGGCCTGAGCGATGAAGAGGTCCTGAGTGCGATTGAGGACTCGATGAATTTTGGAGGAGAGGTCCTCCCCGGTCGGCAGATTGAGGCCAAAGAGCAGCTCACGGACTGGGCTCAATATGCGGTTCCTGGACTGCTGAAGGTCCTCACCGAGCATCCCGACAAGTCCATTCGCTCCCGAGCAAGCAAGTGGCTGTCTTCTGCTGCGAAGCTGCGGCTCCAGTATGCCTACACAAAGCGACCCACCAAAGAGCAGCTGTCCTCCGACTCGGACCGCATGAAGCACAACCTCGAGATCAAAACCTGGACCTTCGAGGAGAACGCTACGGATACGGCCGAGGCCGAGGTGGTGAGCAAATGGACCGCCTACGTTGAGGAAGATGTGGAGCGTCGATGGCACTTCACCATGGGCTCCAAGCTGAGCACTCTGCTGCTGGACACCCAGTTTGCGAAGTACTGGTCGAACATTCTCAGCCTCGACTTCGGTGTTTCCCACCTCTACAAAGAGGATGTGTTGAGCCTGGTTGGCAAAAAGCTGCGCTACTCCATCTGCCTCAGCGTCGCGACACTGCTCATCATTTACTTGGTGAGTGTGCCCCTCGGAATCTGGTCTGCGGTGTACCGCAACACCCCTGCCGACCGTGCGGTCACCGTCTTTCTGTTCATGCTGTACTCCCTGCCCTCCTTCTGGGTGGCGACAATTCTGCTGAACTTCCTCACCAAGGGGACACCTTTCGAGGTGCTTCCCACAGGTGGGTTCTCCAGCATTGATGCGGGCAATCTGACCACCTTGGACTACCTCAAGGACGTCATCTGGCACATCACGCTGCCGGTGGCCTGCATGACCTATGGCGGCTTAGCAGCCCTCTCGCGCTACGCGCGAACAGGCCTCTTGGACGTGATCCAGTCCGATTATGTACGAACGGCTCGAGCCAAGGGCCTCAGCGAAGCCGTGGTCATCATCAAGCACGCCGGCCGCAACGGCATGATTCCGATCATCACCCTGATGGCGACACTGCTTCCTGCGCTCATTGGTGGCTCGGTGGTCATCGAGTTCATTTTCCAGATTCCAGGAATCGGATCCTTCATGTTCGAGAGCATCCAGGCACGCGACTACAACGTGGTCATGTGCATCCTGCTCATCACTTCCCTGCTCACCCTTATCGGAATGCTGCTGGCCGACCTGCTCTACGCACTGGTTGACCCGCGGATCACCTTTGATTGATGTCTGAGATTCAAGAAAGCGCAGCAGCTGCGGCCGAGTCGACACGCGAGAAGGCCACGCAGACCTATGGCGACATCGTCTGGGGGCAGTTCAAAAAGAACCGAGTGGCCTACGCAAGCCTCTGGGGTCTTGCAGCCCTGTTCACGCTGGCCATCTTCGCCCCTCTGCTGGCGAGCTCCACGCCTTTCATTTGGACCGATGAGACGGGTACCTCCTACCCCTGGTTCACCACGCTCTTTGACACCCAGTACTTTGAAAACGGCGTCGACCTCTTCTTCAACCTGGTCATGGTCATGGGCATGCCCATGCTGCTCTTGTGGTGGCTCTGGATGCGCAAGCTTCCTGCGAAGATGCCACGCGTACGCCAGCGTCGTGCCCGAGCAAAGGCCATCTTCTCACGCGGAGCGGGCTTCTTCCTCGCCTTCTTTGCGGGTATGGTCTTCACCGCCGTAGGTACCGGCGATGACAGCCCCAACCTGCTCCTGCGAGCGCTGGACCTCGGCAAGCTGAGCATTGTCCTGTACGTGACCTGTGCCACCATGCTGGCCCTGAAGATGGGCTCGCGCAGCGTGCTCCTCGCCGTGCTGATCGGCTACATCGCGGGGAACGTGCTGCACACCACCTCGAGCAAGTACACCGTGTATTCCAAGGTCTACTGGCAGAACCAAGAGGCCATTGCGGCTGCAGAAGAGACGGGAGCCGAGGCCCCCGATGCAATCTCTGCTGTCTTTCCCATTGCCCCCTACAGCTACCGCCAGCAGGGCTTCAAGCCTCTCGAGGGCCCCTCTGGAAAGCACATTATGGGCATCAGCACCAACGGTTCGGATGTCGCCACGCGCATTCTGTACGGCACGAGAATCTCTCTGACCATCGGCTTTATTGCCGTGGGAATCTACGTCGCGATTGGCATCATTCTCGGCTCGATCGCGGGGTATTTCGGCGGCAAAGTGGACCTCGCCATCCAGCGTCTCATTGAAATCGTGATGTGCATCCCCAGTTTCTTCCTGATCCTTACGGTCATCGCCTTGGTGGGCAGCGCTTCGATCTTCCTCATCATGGCGGCGATTGGATTTGTGCGGTGGACCGGTGTCGCCCGTCTCGTGCGTGGTGAATTCCTCCGCTTGAGAAACCAAGACTTTGTGACTTCCGCCCAAGCCCTGGGCTACCCCACATCACGCATCATCTTCAAGCACATCCTTCCCAATGCGCTGGGTCCCGTGCTGGTTGCAGCGGCATTCGGAGTGGCCTCGGCCATTCTGCTCGAGAGTTCGCTCTCCTTCCTGGGCATGGGGGACGCCTCAACGGCCTCTTGGGGTGTCACCTTGCGCGAAGGCTACTCCACGGGTGCGTGGCACTTGGTGCTCATCCCTGGATTCGCCATCTTCCTCACTGTCCTGCTCTTGAACCTCGCTGGCGAGGGTGTCCGTGACGCCATGGACCCCAAGCTGAGAAAGTGACCTGACCATGAGCTCTACACTTCTCAAACTCGAAAACCTTCGAACCTATTTCCACACCGACATCGGCGTGGTCAAAGCCGTCGACGACCTCAACGTGGAGGTCAAAGCCGGTCAGACCCTCGGCATTGTCGGCGAATCGGGCTCGGGTAAATCCGTCACGAGTTTGAGCGTGATGCAGCTGCTTCCGGGACAGATTGCTCGCATCGAGGAAGGCTCAAAGATTCTCTTTGCCGGCGAGAACTTGGTCGAGAAGTCCATCCAAGAGATGCGCTCCATTCGCGGCGCAGACATCGCGATGATTTTCCAGGAGCCCATGACAAGCCTTAATCCCGTCTACACCACTGGCGACCAGGTGATGGAGGCCATCATCCTGCATCAGGATGTGACCCGGGAGCAAGCAGAAGCGCGAACCATCGAGCTCTTCCGTGAGGTTGGGATTCCAGACCCTGAAAAGCGCATCCACATGTACCCTCACGAGATGTCTGGCGGTCAGAAGCAGCGAGTCATGATCGCCATGGCCCTCTCGTGCAACCCCAAGCTCCTCATTGCTGATGAGCCCACGACTGCACTCGACGTCACCATCCAGGCCCAGATCCTGGATCTCCTGCGAAAGCTCCGAGACGAGCGTGGCATGGGCATGATCTTCATCACCCATGACCTCGGTGTGATTGCCGAGATCGCCGATGAGGTGGCCGTGATGTACCGCGGAAAGCTCGTGGAGTATGGGGATGTGGTCAGCATTTTCGAGCACGGCAAGCACCCGTACACCAAGGGGCTCCTGGCATGCCGTCCGCGTCTTGACAGCGACATGAAGCGGTTGCCCACGGTGCCGGACTTCATGGACACGATTTACCATGACGACGGCAGCTACACCGTGAATGAGAAAGAGGTCTCCCAGGAGTGGCTCGACAGCATGAGCACCCAAGGCCGGGAGCGCCACCTTTATCCCCTGTCACGGCTTGAGAGCATCGGCTTCGAGGGCAACGTTGAAGACTACCGCGAGGGCACAACCTTTGCCGGAGAGGATGAGGCTCCGCTTCTCCGAGTGGAAGATCTCAAGGTTCATTTTCCAATTCGAAATGGATTCTTTGGCAAAGTCACCGACCACGTTCGTGCGGTTGACGGTGTCAGCTTTGATGTCTACCGCGGGCAAACCCTCGGCTTTGTAGGTGAGTCCGGATGCGGTAAGACCACAACGGGTCGCGCTATCATGCGACTCATCGATCCTACAGGTGGAAAGGTTCTTTTTGACGGAATCGACATCACCACGATGAGCCAGAAAGAGTTGCGCAGCCACCGAAAACGCTTCCAGATCATTTTTCAAGACCCCTATGGCTCTCTCAACCCAAGAAAGACCATCGAAACGACGGTCATGGAGCCCATGGATGTTCACGGGATTGGTGAGAACTACGAGGAGCGCCGCGAAATGGTCCTTGACCTGCTCGCCAAAGTCGGCCTCCCCGGTAAGCAGTTTCTCAACCGCTATCCCCATGAGTTCTCCGGCGGTCAGCGTCAGCGCATCTGCATCGCCCGCTCTCTCGCCGTGCGCCCCGAGCTGATCATCTGCGACGAGTCGGTATCTGCACTCGACGTCTCCGTTCAGGCACAAGTCCTCAACCTGCTGAAGGATCTTCAGGCCGAGTACGGGCTCACCTACATCTTCATCAGCCACGACCTCTCTGTTGTGAAGTTTATGAGCGACATGATGGCCGTCATGAATGCAGGAAAGTTCGTGGAGTTCGGGCCGAGCGAGTCGATCTACGCCAACCCCAAAGAGGCCTACACAGAGCGTCTGATTTCAGCGATTCCTCGCGACAGTATGGAGCAGATCCACAAACGCCAAGCTCAGCGAAAGGCAGCTCAGGGCCTCGATGTCTGAAGCCCCACATGGGTGCGCATTGCTGACTTCTCCAGTCCGGATCTGAAGTCACTCATGCTGAATGAATCGTTCAAATCCGTCGCTGAGATCTTCAACCACCGGGTTGGATCCACACCGGATTCCACCGCGATGTGGGGCAGAAGAGACGACCGCTGGGAGGCCATGACCTGGGCAGATGTCGCAGCGGTCGTCCGCGACGTTGCCTGTGGACTCCATGCAATGGGCATTGAGGAGGAGCAGCGTGTAGCCATCCTCTGTGAAACCCGTCCTGAATGGGTTTGTGTGGACCTCGGTATTCTTTGTGCTGCAGGGTGCACCACGACGCTGTACCCAAGCAGCAGTCCCGAAGAGGCCTTGCACATCCTCAACGACTCCCAGTCGATCTTTTGTTTCGTAGAGACCGAGAGCCAAGCCGCGATGCTCGCCGAACTCGCGCCCGAACTCCCTCATCTCAAAAAAGTGATTGTCATTGACGGCGGGACAACTCACGGGTTCCAGATGAGCCTCGAGGAGCTTCAATCCATCGGTGCGGCGTGGTACCACGACAATCCCAGTCAATACGAAATGCGTGTGCAAGGGATTCGCTCCGAACAACTGGCAACCCTCATCTACACCTCGGGAACCACCGGCCCACCCAAGGGGGTCATGCTCACCCACGACAACTGGGTGTTCGAGTCGGAAGCCATCGACAAGCTGGCAATTCTTCAGCCCGAGGACAAGCACTACCTCTTTCTCCCGCTCGCTCATGCCTTCGCGAAAGTGCTTCAGATAGGATTCATACGCTTGGGCGTTCCCACCGTGGTGGACGGCAACTTGGAACGCCTGGTCGACAACCTCGCCGAAACCAAGCCCACCGTCCTCGGAGCGGTGCCTCGGGTTTTTGAGAAGGCCTACAATGCCATTCGAACCAAGGCCCGAGAAGCGGGAGGGACCCGACTGAAAGTGTTCAACTGGGCCATGAAAACAGGAAAAGAGGTCAGTGAACTCCGACAGCAAGGCTTGCAGCCGAGTGGTGCTTTGGCTGTGCAGTACAGGATGGCCAACCGACTTGTCTTCTCGCGTCTCAAGGACCAGTTCGGAGGACGCATCAAGTATTTTGTCTCCGGTGGAGCACCGCTTTCCAAAGACATCGCTGAGTTTTTTCATGCGGCCGACCTCCTGATTTTGGAGGGCTACGGCCTCACCGAATCTTCAGCTGCGAGTGTGGTGAACCGGCCCAATGCCTATCGGTTTGGCAGTGTGGGGAGGGCAATCCCGGGGGTTGAAATCCGAATTGATGAGGACGGAGAGGTGTTGCTCGGGGGGCGAGGCATCATGCGGGGCTACCACAACCAGCCCGAGGCCACTCGCGAGGCCCTCACAGAAGACGGCTGGCTTCGAACCGGCGACATTGGGCACTTGGAGGATGCTTTTCTGCGCATCACAGACCGAAAAAAGGACATCATCGTCACGGCCGGAGGGAAAAACATTGCCCCTCAGAACTTTGAGAACCAACTCAAAGCCAGCAGCCGGTGGGTGTCCCAGGTGGTTCTCCATGGAGACAAACGTCCTTACTGTGTGGCCCTGATTAGCATTGACATGGAGGCCGTTTCCGGATGGGCAAAAGCGAACCAAATCAAAAGTTCGGACCCCTCGGAGCTCGCGTCTCATCCAGCGGTACACGATCTCATCTGGGCAGATGTCCAGGCACTGAATGCGAGACGAGCCTCCTACGAAAAAGTGAAGAAGATCGGACTCTTGGACTACGAAATCTCCCAAGAGACCGGGGAGCTCACCCCGACACTCAAAGTCAAGAGACGCGCTGTGGAGACCCGACACAAGAAGCTGCTCGACAGTCTCTATGAGGACTGATTCACCGAACCGCCCCTTGCCGAAACCGTGCTTCAGGTCTTAAACGGCGACCATGACCTCCAGAATCCCAGGTTTCTACCGACTGCCCCCTGAGCAGCGTCTCTCCACGCTCGAGTCTCGTACCGAGCTGGGTGAGTCCGATCGCTCCTCCTTTGGTAAGGATGCTCTGGATCTGGACGTCGCAGACCTGATGATCGAGAACGTGATCGGAACCTTCGCTCTTCCCTTGGGCGTGGGAATCAACTTCCAGATCAATGGCAACGATGTTCTGGTTCCCATGGTTGTTGAAGAGCCGTCCGTCGTCGCAGCGGTGTCCAACATGGCAAAGCTGGCGCGTGGTGCTGGGGGATTCAGCGCTCAGACCGACTCCAGCGTGATGATTGGTCAGGTTCAGCTGATGCCCACGGAAAACGCCGACGAGACGGCCGCGCAGCTGGAAGCCGCATTGCCAATGCTCATGGAGAAAGGTGCGGGTGTTCACCCCCGGCTGGAGGCACGAGGGGGTGGGCTCCGAGGCATGGAGGTGCGCAAAGTCGTGTACGACGAGCCGGGAGAAGCCCCCGAGACCATGGTGGTCTTGCACTTTTTCTTGGACTGCGTCGACGCGATGGGCGCCAACATGGTCAATACCCTGGCGGAAACCCTCGCTCCGTACATCCGACAGGTCACAGGTGCAAAAATCGGGCTTCGAATTCTGTCCAACCTCGCCGACCGGCGAATTGCACGGGCTGAGGTTCGTCTTCCACCCGAGCTGCTCGACCAGCAGGACATCCCGGGCAGAGAGGTCGCCGAGCGCATCGCATCCGCCTATCGGTTCGCTTACGCCGACCCCCACCGTGCTGCGACCCACAACAAAGGGATCATGAACGGCATCGATGCCGTGGCTCTGGCGACCGGTAATGACTGGAGAGCCATCGAGGCCGGAGCTCATGCCTACGCTGCACGGACCGGACAATACCGCAGCTTGACCCGCTGGACGATTGACTCCAACGGCCACCTGCATGGTCGAATTGAAGTTCCGATTCAAGTCGGCGTCGTGGGAGGACCCATTCGAGTCCATCCCACCGTTCGCTCCAACCTGAAACTGCTGAACATCACCCGAGCGAGTGAGCTGGCCGAGGTGATGGCGGCCGTCGGGCTGGCTCAGAACTTGGGAGCCCTTCGTGCATTGGCCACCGAGGGAATCCAACAGGGCCACATGCGCATGCATGCGCGGAGCGTCGCAGCAACAGCAGGTGCGCTTCCTGAAGAGGTACCCGCTGTGGCCAGCGCCCTGTGCGCTGAGGGAGACTTTTCCATCGAGACAGCAAAACGCGTTCTCCGAGAGCTCAAAAAGTCGTGAGCAGCTGGGGCTCTGGCTGCGGCAAGCTGATCCTGTTCGGCGAGCATGCTGTTGTGTATGGCCATCCCGCAATCGCGGTGGCCTTGTCCAAGGAGACCGAGGTCATTCTCGATCCTCGACCCGGTCCAACCCGGTTGGTGGATTCTTGGATCCAAGACGAACGCCTCAACAGGTTGCTTGAGAAGGCCCTCCCCGCAGAGGGGCTCGCTGTTCGGATTCGCTCCGAGATTCCAACAGGCCGTGGCCTGGGCAGCTCCGCTGCACTTTGTGTTGCCTTGATTCGAGCGCGGGCTGCACTGGAAAACCGCGAGGCCAGTCTGGAGGAAATTCACGCTGAAGGCTTCGCCCTTGAACAAGTCTTTCACGGAACACCGTCTGGGATTGATCACGCGGTCGCCGCACGGGGAGGCGCACTCTATTACCGAAAGGAATGCGAGCCCGAGGTTTTGGACATGCCTCCCCTGCCAGCAGTCATCTTAGACAGCGGCAAGGCGGGCAATACGGCCAAACTTGTCGCTCAGGTCGCCCGATCACGACCCCAGGTGACTCCAGCCCTCAACCAACTCGGCGAGTTTGCCGACATCGCCCGAGACAACCTCTCGGACATGCATCTTCTGGGTGACCTGATGATTGAGGCGCATGCACTCCTCAAGACCATCGGTGTCTCCACCCGAGAGTTGGATGAGCTTGTGGCCTTGGCGATGCAACACGGAGCATTGGGAGCCAAGCTCTCGGGAGCAGGAGGTGGGGGCGTGGTCGTCGCTCTCGTCCCCGAGGATCCTGAGCCCCTGCTGCAGGCAGCGCTTCACCGTGGTATCCAGGCCTTCGCCTGCACACTCCCGAGGTCCTGAAATGGCTACCGCGATCGCGCATCCCAACATCGCTCTTGTGAAGTACTGGGGAAAAAGAGACCTCGCTCTCAACCTGCCTGCGACCAGCTCGCTGTCTCTCACCTTGGCGCCCTATGAGACCCGAACCACGGTGGACTCTGATGCAGAAAAGGATGAGTGCTGGATCAATGGAGCACTGGTAGAGGGGCGTCCAGCAGAGCGGGTCTTTGCCCACTTGGACCGCATTGACCCCTGGCGAAAACCCGCAACTGTCGTCAGCAGCACAAACTTTCCAGTCGGGGCAGGACTTGCCTCATCCGCGTCAGGATTCGCTGCGTTGACCCTGGCGGCCAGCGCCGCTTTCGGCCATGAAAGAAACCTCACAGAGCTTTCCATACTCTCTCGACAAGGTTCCGGATCGGCCTGCCGTTCGCTGTGGGGAGGATGGGTTGAGTGGCCGAGAGGACAGCGCCCAGACGGCCTGGATTCCCACGGACGCCCCATCGCTGATCAGTCCCACTGGGACGTGGCCATGGTCGTCGCTGTTCTCTACAAGGGCCCCAAAGCCGTGTCCTCGACTGCAGGCATGAACCGAACCATGGAGACCTCGCCTTACTACATGAACTGGGTCGAATCGAACGAGCGGGACCTAGCACCTGCTCGAAACGCCATCCTCGAGAGGGATTTGAGCGCCTTGGGTACGATTATGGAGCGATCGGCGCTGCGAATGCACGCCAGCATGCTGGCTGCGGATCCTCCAATTCGGTACTGGAAAAGCCACTCCGTTTGGGCCATGGATGCTGTCGAAAACCTCCGACGACAGGGCATTGAAGCGTACTGGACGATGGATGCAGGACCCAACGTCAAGATCATCTGCGAGGCCAAGAACGCAAAAGCCGTGGCCAAGCGACTCAGCAATGTCGCCGAGGCTACCGAGATTCTCTTGCCCGGTGGACCGGCTCGTCTCGTTGAGGACTGAGTGAACGTATTTGCACCCGGCAAGCTTTTCGTCATCGGAGAGTACGCAGTTCTGGAGGGCGGCGACGCGGTTGTGGCGGCGGTCAATCATGGCGTGCGTTGCCGCGTAATGCCGGGTGACGGGGTGCGAGCTCCTGGAGGAGACACCCGCTTTGTTCAACCCGCTCTCCAAGCTGTGGATGCACCCCCTCGACTCTACGACTTCGCCGCTTGGAATCCACTCAACTTTCCCCACAAGGTGGGCCTTGGAAGCAGTGCTGCAGCGTGCGTAGCCGCGGTGGGTGCGGGGCTCCTTGCTCAGGGTAAGCAACCTGCACCATCGGACCTTTCGATCGCTCTCCAGACCCACCGAGCCGTACAAGGCTCCGGATCGGGCCGGGATGTCATGGCTTCCTTCTACGGTGGGCTGTCCCGGTTTTCTGATGGAGGCCGAGAAGAACTCTCCCCCCTGCCATTGAGTGTTCTCCACTCCGGTCAACCGGCCGCAACAGGTCCTCGTGTGGAGGCCTATCTGCGCCTCGCCCACCGATCCGATTTCTTGAAAGAAGCCCTGGTGCTCCTTGATGGCTTCGATTCGGATCCTGTGCAGGCTCTGGATGCCTACGGGGCACTTGTTGAAACGATGGCCCAGAGCGCGGGATTTGAGTACCTCACGCCAGCCCATCGCAGAATACGACAGCTGGCCCGCGGGTTTGGCGGCGCAGCCAAGCCATCTGGCGCGGGTGGAGGCGACATCGCTGTCGCCCTGATACCTCATGAAGAGAACCGAGCGTCTTTCTTGGCGGCCTGCCAAAAGGATGCCCTGCTCGAGGTTCCGGTTCGATTGAGCTGCGGCCTTCATTGGAAAACTGAGAATGCCTGACACAATTCACCCTGACATCCGCTCTCGAAAAGCCGATCACATCGCTCTCTGCGAAACCGATGAGGTGGCTTTCCAACAGAAGACCACCCTGCTCGAGCAGGTTCAGCTTGTCCACGATGCCCTGCCGGAGCTCCATGTCGACGAGGTGGACATTCGAGTGGAGTACGCAGGAAAACTTCTCCAAGCACCTCTGGTCATTGCAGCCATGACGGGGGGAGTGGAAGAAGCCGGCCCGATCAACCGCGCATTGGCGGAGCTTGCTGAGGAACTCGGCATCGGATTCGGATTCGGATCACAGCGTCCACTGCTCCAGAATGGCATCACGGACGGCTATGAGGTTCGCGATGTTGCACCGAACACATTGATTCTCGGCAACATCGGCATCGTGCAGGCCCGTGAGTCCTCCACGGAGGCTCTGCAGGAGATGGTGAGCAAGACCCAAGCCGACGCCCTCTGCGTCCACCTCAACCCGGCAATGGAGGTGATTCAACCGGAGGGAGACACGGACTTCCGAGGAGGAATCGAGACCCTCGACAGACTCCATCAGGAGCTTGGTGTCCCTGTAGTCGTCAAAGAAACCGGGTGCGGGCTCTCCCGACGGGTGGGGGAACGTGTGGCTGCTTTGGGAATCGAATGGGCCGACTGCTCCGGAGCGGGTGGGACCTCATGGGTGGGGGTGGAGACGCTGCGGGCTCGGGCGAAAACGCAGTCCCTCGGGGAGCGATTCTGGGATTGGGGCATCCCGACTGCGGCCAGCGTGGCGCAGCTGTCAGGGACAGGACTCGGCGTTTGCGCGACGGGTGGCATTCAAAATGGGCTGGATATTGCCAAGGCCATCGCTCTCGGAGCACGCTGCGGGGGCATGGCTCGGCCTGTGCTCCAGGCCTTCTCCAGTGGTGGAACCGATGCCGCCCGAGCTCTTCTTCAGGGGGTCATCGACGAGATTCGATTGGCCTGCCTGCTCACCGGTTCCCGGACTCCGGATGAGTTGGCGAAAAAACCCCTGCGCATCGGCCCTGCTCTCCGATCTTGGGTGCCAGCCGGTTCCCCACTCGAACAACGGAGTCGAGCATGAAGTTGCTGATCGCTCCGGATTCATTCAGTGGATTTGACTCCGCCCCTGGGATTGTCGCCCGAGCCAGTGAGGTGCTTGAGCCTCTTGGAATCTCCTGCATCGGCTTGCCCATGGCTGACGGCGGAGAGGGCACGACCTTGGTCTTGCTCAACCAGCTGACTGCTCAAACCTCCGGACACGAGGTCTCTGGACCACTCGGAGACCCCGTGCACGCCCCCGTGTTGAGTTTTGAAGGAGGGCACTTTATCGAGGCTGCCCGCGCGGTAGGCCGCAGTCTCTTCCGGGGGCCACTCGACAGGCCATGGCAGGTCTCCTCCTACGGGCTTGGGGAGGTCTTGAGTGCCATGGATATGGAACACGAAGAGGGCCCACTGATGGTGGGTCTCGGAGGAAGTGCGTGTTTCGACGGGGGTTTGGGGCTTGCTCAAGCCCTTGGCCTCCAGGTTCTGGATGCGGAAGGGAACCGTCTGCCCCCCATCAGTGGAGCGGAGGCCATGGAGCGGGCTGATCGTCTCGAGGGCGAGGTCCCCTTGGAAGACCGCCTGGTCTGCGGCTGGGTCGACGTAGAGGCCAATCTTGAGGAGGCTGTTCCTGCGTTCGGACCGGACAAGGGATTCCAGAAGAACGATCACCCCCGCTTGCTCGCCGGACTTCAGAACTGGTCGCGCGTGGTCAATGAATGGCGAGAGCGTCTCCACCTCACGCCTGTCGACCCCTGTGGCCAAGGAACCGGTGCTGCGGGTGGACTTGGGTTTGCACTCCGAGCCCTCCTGGACTCACCGCTCCTACCCGGCGCTTCTGCAATCGGTCAGCGACTGAACCTCCGAGAGGCGTTGCGCTCCTGTGATGCCGTGCTCACAGGAGAAGGACGCGTGGATGCGAGCAGCTTCCAAGGCAAGGTGGTGGGGTGCGTGAGCACTCTGGCCCGGCAGTGCGACACGCCTGTCTACGTCCTCACAGGACAAGTCCGAGGTCCTCTTCCGCTGCCGCCAGTGGGACCGGACAAAATTTTCGCTTGTGAGGATGCACAAGACCCCAACTGGGATACCGCTTTTGTTTCCACGGTCAAGCGACTGGCGGAACACTTGCGCGACGGATAGCCTCCAGGCGCACCAAGGAGAGTTCATGTCACTCACCGGACTGATTCACCGCCTGCCTACACCCATCAAATCCGCGGTCAAGGACAAGGTCTACCCCAACCTCCTTGCTGAGGGAGAAGTTGTTCCGGAGTGGGCGCTTCAGTCCTACGACAACTCGTGGAAGCGCCACAAAAACAACAAATGGACCGTGATGGTGTTCTACCCCGGCGATGACACCCCCGGGTGCACCAAACAGCTCCAGGACATGCAGAACCACTACGCTCGCTTTCAAGAGCTGAAGGCCGAGGTGTACGCCATCAATCCTGCAGAAGCCGCCTCTCACCAAGCCTTCGCGGAAAAGTTTGGCTTTGAGTTTCCCATCCTTACCGACCGGGGTGGCGTTGTGGCAAGGCAGTTTCGCGCAGCGGTGCAGATGCCATTCAAGACGGTCATTCTGCGTACGGTGTACCTGGTCAACCCGGAGCGAAAGATACGCCTAGCCAACCGCGGTGCGCCCCCAGCAGAGGCCATCGTTCGGTCCATCGAGGCACTCCAGCAGGCAAGCCGCGACGGAATGTAGGTTCACGCCTACTCCGTCAAAAGTTCGCGCAGCGACATCCGATTGCTGAATACCGCCTGGGCGCCTTCTGCGGGGATCGCCCGCTCTTGGACAATGCCCGAGGGCTCTTGGATTCCAACGACGAATTCTTGGAACTCCATTTCGTACGCTTGAAGGTACTTGCCAACCACCAAGACAGCAGCTCCCAATTGCTCGATCAGGTCGTCTTGTTTGCTCATGACAATGTGTACATCCGCGGCCACCGGCAGATCATTCTGGGGACCACCCCACGCGTGCACGGGGGCTTTCAGCCGGAGCAGCCCCACTCTCATGCGCGACATTTCAATCATGAGCGCATTGGTGAGATCATCCGGCTGCCCCCGCATCTCCGTGACACCCCGACTCAGGCGCTCTCGAAGCGTGGCCACCTTCGACTCGAAAACAAGCTCCATGGGGTCTGGCTTCTGCGCATCTTGGGTCGTTGGCGGTGGCGTCTCGGGCTCAAACTGCTGCGCTTCCGCGAGAACCGCTTCTGGAGGTGGCCCCTCCGGTCCGACAGAGGTCCAGTTGGCTGTGGATTTGATGTGGGAGTTGAGGCCCACCAGGATCAAGCTTCCAACCACGAGTATGGAACCAAAGACCCATGGAAACGCACGGAACCGTCGAGGTGGAGGGGGTCTTCTGACCACCGTCCTTGGATTCAACTCCGAAATCGAAGGCGGATCGTACGTGGCCATTGGCCTCGGTTGCGCCGACCCCGCAGTGCGCCGGATGGGTGCGTTGGATGGCCTCGGGAAGACGATCACATTGGAGTCTTCATCCTCGGTGATGGCGGGTCCCGGCGACATCACCGGGTTTGGAATGCTCTCGACCGGAACGTCCTCTTTCTTCGACTTTGGCTCCTCGCTCGCCAACTCCTCCACGACGGGTTCTTTTTCCGTCACTGTCTCTTCCCGATCAGAAGGCGCCTCAGAACTCATGGGCTCCTGTTGCGGCTCCGAGGCGGTCGAGGGGGCCTTTGCAGGCTCCCCACCGACCCACTCCGTGCTTTTGCCCCACAGGATCTCGGGGTCTTCGTCCCCCAATGTCTCCCAAACATCCCACGCATCCGCGGCAAAAGACGCCTTCAGCTCCGGAAATGAATCGGCTTTTCGGTAGCGTTTCTCCCCGTCTCGCCGCAGCCGATCCTCAGCTGCGATCAGGCCCACCTGGACGAGTCGAATGAGCCCCTCCTTGCTGTAGACCAAGTATTCCGAACCGTCTTTTTTTAAGAAATAGGCGCTCATTTGAAAGCGAACTCCACACCCCACACTGTTGCACTGTGAAAACCTCCCGTCAATGAGGGACGTCGGCTTTGACGGCTCAGTTGACGAGCGATACAAATTCACCCCACACAAGGCGGAGGATCCGTGGCGCACCTTGCAATCATTCCCGGCGATGGAATTGGCCGTGAAGTCATCGATGAGGGCGTTCGGGTCCTCAAGCATCTCGACAGCATCCACAAGCTCGACCTCAGCTACACCGAGTTGGACTACGGAGCAGACCGCTACCTCCGTGACGGCATTACCATCACGCCCGAGGAAATGCAGGCACTCGGAAACGACTACGACGCCGTCTTTCTTGGAGCGCTGGGAGACCCTCGAGTTCCATCGAATGTGCATGCGAAAGACATTCTTCTTGGCGCCCGTTTCCAGCTGGACCTCTATGTCAACTACCGCCCCTGCAAGCTTCTGGATTCCCGCTACACCCCGCTCAAGGACTGCAGCCCAGAGGACATCAACTTTGTGGTGTTCCGAGAAAACACCGAGGGTCTGTACACAGGCGTTGGTGGGCAATTCAAGAGGGGGACACCCGATGAAGTGGCTATCGAGGCAGAACTGAACACGCGAAAGGGTGTGGAGCGCATCATTCGAGCCGCCTTTGAACACGCGAAAAAGCACGGTCTAAAGAACATGTGCATGTCGGACAAATCCAACGCCATGCGCCACGGTCATGACCTCTGGCAGCGCGTCTACAAAGAGGTCGCTGCAGAGTACCCCTCCATTGAGAGCCGACACCTCTATGTGGACGTTTTGACCATGGAGATGGTTCGTGCACCGAACCAATTCGATGTCATCGTCACCAACAACCTGTTCGGGGACATCGTGACCGACCTTGGCGCTCAACTGCAGGGTGGAATCGGCCTCGCAGCATCCGGCAACCTTCACCCTGGAAAATGCGGACTCTTTGAACCCGTCCACGGGTCAGCGCCCACGATTGCAGGGCAGGGTATCGCCAACCCCATGGCCGCGATTTTAACGGCGGGCATGATGGTCGGCTGGCTCGGCAACACCACCGCTGAGACGCAGGTCGAGGCTGCTGTCGCGGCCTGTCTCCACAACAACACCGTTTCTGCAGAGCTTGGCGGCTCTTTCTCAACTTCTGAAGTCGGTGACGCGGTACTCCGCGAACTCGACAAACTCAACTAAACCTTCCCCCATTCACGAGGCTTCTCATGTCATCAGATATTGTCTTCCTCTCCGGAAAACGCACCCCATTCGGAACGTTCTTGGGCTCACTCTCGAAAGTAAGCGCCATCGACCTCGGGGTGATTGCCTCCAAAGCCGCGATTGACCAAGCCGGTGTGCAGGCGGAGGACATTGACCACGTCGTCTTCGGAAACGTGATGCAAACCTCCGCAGACGCCATCTATGGTGCGCGCCACATTGGCTTGAAAAGCGGAGTGCCGGTTCCCACGCCCGCCGTGACAGTCAACCGCCTCTGCGGCTCAGGCTTCGAGTCGTTGGCCCAGGCCGCGCAGCTCCTGCGATTGGGAGAGGCCAACATGGTGCTCGCTGGTGGAACCGAGAACATGACTCAAGCCCCCCACACGATTCGAGGTGCTCGAGGCGGTTTCAAGTTGGGCGGAACACCCATGAACGACTACCTCCGGGAAGTCCTCATGGACCCTGTCGCAGGCTGTGAAATGGCCATCACTGCCGAGAACCTGGGTGAAAAATACGGCATCAGTCGAGCGGATGCTGATGCGTACGGTTTTCGTTCCCAGACCGCCTGGAAAGCTGCACAAGATGCGGGACGCTATGCCGACGAAATCACCCCTGTGACGATCTCCTCCCGACGGGGCGATACTGTGGTGGAAGTCGACGAACATCCTCAACTCTCTCCGCTTCAATCGGATCGCGTGCGCAACCGCTTCTCCAAAGAGGCCATGGCCGGCCTCCGACCGGTCTTCAAAAAAGACGGTACGGTGACGGCCGCCAACGCATCCGGCATCAACGACGGGGCCGGCGCAATGGTGATGACCACCGCAGCCATTGCAGCCGAGCGCAACTTGCAACCTCTCGGTCGCTTGATTGCATCGGCGAGTGTCGGCGTGGATCCCAAGTACATGGGCATCGGCCCAGTCGCCGCAATTCAAGAGGCGCTCAAGCGAGCCAACCTGAACCTTGGACAGATGGACTTGGTGGAGATCAATGAGGCCTTCTCGACCCAATACATCGCCTGTGAGCGAGAACTCAACCTCAACCGAGACATCACCAACGTCAACTCCGGCGGCGTCGCCATCGGGCACCCCCTCGCCGCCTCGGGCACTCGAATCACCATGCACCTGCTCTACGAACTCAAGCGACGTGGTCAGAAATACGGTGTCGGCTCAGCCTGCATCGGTGGAGGCCAGGGAATTGCTGTGGTCGTGGAGGCCTTCTAATGAGCGAAATCACGCCCAGCGAAAGCGAGCTGATCTACGACTGGAATCTGCAGGGAGACAAGGTTTCCCCTCCATTGAGGCGTGTGCAGTACGTCGATGAGACTCTTCGAGATGGCATCCAATGCCCCTCGGTGACCGATCCGCCCATCGAAGACAAGCTTGAGATGATCCGCCTGATGGACGCACTGGGCATTGACCACGTGGATGTGGGTCTCCCAGGGGCCGGCCAACGGGCTGTGGACGACTGCACCGTGTTGGTGGAGATGATCCGCGACGAGGGACTGGCGATCAAGCCCCAATGCGCTGCTCGTACGCACCCCAACGACATCCGTCCCGTCATCGAAATTAGTCAAAAGACGGGTATGCCCATCGAAGTTATGGCGTTTCTGGGGGCCTCCCCCATCCGCCTGTACACTGAGGGATGGACGGGAGACCTTCTCGAGGAACGGACTCGCTCGAGCGTTCGCATGGCCAAAGACGCCGGATTGGAGGTCAGCTTCGTGACCGAAGACACCGTTCGAAGTCGCCCTGAGCTGCTTGCGCGTCTCTTTGGTGCAGCAATTGAGGAAGGCGTCGACGGCCTCACCCTCTGCGACACGGTAGGGCATGCGACCCCAGACGGGGTCTACAACCTCATCCACTTCGCGCGAAACCTCATCCGAGCTCACGGGGTAACATGCCGAATCGACTGGCATGGTCACGATGACCGCGGGCATTCCCTACCCAACGCCTTGATGGCCATCGAGGCGGGAGCCGACCGCGTGCATGGGACTGTGCTCGGTATGGGGGAGCGTGTCGGCAACACACCCCTCGACCTCTTCCTTGTGAACCTGAAGCTCCTCGGAGTGGAGGATGCCGACCTCGACAAACTCGCAGAACTCGTGGAGCTGGCTTCTCGGGCTTGCGAGGTTCCGATTCCCGCGAGCTACCCCGTCTTTGGTCGGGACGCCTTTCGAACCGGTACGGGTGTCCATGCCGCCGCTGTGGTCAAGGCCATGAAGCGCGGCGACGACTGGCTGGCCGACCGAATCTACAGCGGTGTTCCCGCGGGATGGTTTGGTCTGCAGCAGGTCATCGAGGTGGGTCATTACAGCGGGATGTCCAACGTCCAAGCCTGGCTGATCAGCCACGGCTACGAGCCGACCGATTCCCTCTGCAAAGCCGTTTTTGATGCTGCAAAGAGCACCAACCGATTGCTTGAGGATGAAGAGATCCACGCGATCGTGAAGGCGAACCAACCGGTCTCCTCTTCGTAAATCCTGTCTTTTCACCGACCCATCTCCACCCGAGATGAACTGCCCATCAACCCCAAAGGCAATGCTGTGAGCACCACACCTCTCCTTGAACTCCACGGTCTAAAACGCCACTACACGATGCCTGCGGGGACCGTTACCGCCCTTGACGGGGTGGACCTTAGCGTCCAGGAAGGCGAGCGAATCTTGCTGCTGGGCCCATCGGGGTCGGGAAAAACAACCCTGCTCAACTGCATCGCCGCACTCGATACGCCCACAGAGGGAAGCTATCGATTTGATTCGGCAGACGTCCCCCAGTCCGATTCTGAAAAGATGACCGCCTTTCGCCGGGATAATGTCGGCTACGTCTTCCAATTCTTCAACCTGCTGCAGGACCTGACTGTCTTGGAAAACATCCTCTTGATCCAAGAACTTGCTGGCAAGCGAGATGAGTCGAGGGCACGAGAGCTGCTGGACTTGGTCGGTCTCAGTGCTGAAGCCGACCGCTTTCCTGCGGAGATCAGCGGCGGTCAGCAGCAGCGCGTCGCTATTGCTCGAAGCTTGGCCAAGAGTCCTCGCCTCTTGCTCGGCGATGAGCTCACTGGCAACCTCGACTCCACGACCTCATCGAAAGTGATGGAGGCCTTGGTGAAGGCGTGTGAGGCTGAAAACATCACCTGCATCTTGGTGACCCACGATGAATCTCTGACCGCCTACGCGACCCGAGTCATCCGACTCGACAGCGGAAAGGTGATCTCCGACGAAGCAGCCGTGTCCTAATCCAGGGGTAGTCTTCATGTCCATGTTGCTCATCAAACGCCTTGCCCGCAGCCTCTGGCGGAGCAAGCTGAGGCTCATCGCCGTCATCGTTATGGTGGCTATGGGCGTCGCGGCCGGGATTTCCTTTGGCTCTTACGCGCAAAGCGCAGAGACGCAGCTCGAGGCGGTCTACGAGGATACCGAAACCGGTGTCAACCTTCCGGACCTGTGGGTCGACAACAACGCGTCCGTCTGGTCGGGCGAGACCGCAGCAGAAATTTGCAACGGCCTTCAGTCGGCCTGGCCCGACTCGCCCCTGGTCCTGAGAACCTGTGAGCCCCGGCTGGTGCAGGACGGCATGGTCCTCCACACCAATGAGGCCGGTGAGGAAACCTTGGTGACCGGGGTCTGGCACGGCATCACCGACGCCCAAGTGCACCGGGTTTGGATGCCTGAACACCCAACGGTCCGCGGTCGACTGGCCTCCGGGCCGGACGAGGTTGTCATCGACGCCCATGCTGCCGAGGGACTCGGGTTGGATGTCGGTTCGGAGGTGACCATAAGCGCCGGACAGGGTGCCCAAACCTTCAAAGTGGTCGGGCTCGGCTACCATGCGGACCACCTCTACTTCGCACCTGAGGGTTCCATCATGCCTGCCAGCGAGGGCACCTTTGTGACAGGCTATCTGAGCGCAGGCGGTCTCGAGCGGCTCACGGGTCTCGGTGCGGGCAGTGCCAACCTGCTTCTGCTGGACATCGAGGGCACCCCTGCCTACGACCTTCAAAGCACAACCGTCAATGAGGGTCCTGAGCTGGAGAGGGTCGTCGAAACTCTGAGTGGCGCCGTCGCACAGCTGACCGGGGATCCAACCACCGTCTACAACCGGTCCAACGTGCAATCCGTCGAGTTTCTCCGTGCGGATGCAGAAGGGGCCCAGAAGTCGTATCCCTACATCACTGGCATGTTGGCTTTGGTTGCAGGGATCACGATTTTCCTCAGTCTTCAGCGTCTGATTCAGTCCCAAGCCCGAGAGATCGCCATCTTGAGAACCTTGGGCGTGGGGCGCTGGACCTTGATGCCTGCCTACATCCTCGCACCCCTGATCATCGGCAGCATCGGCGCGCTGTTGGGGCTCGCATTCGGGGTTCAGGTCGGAGCGCCGGCGATGCGGGGCATGTACGAGTCGATCCTTGGCATACCCGTGGTGGTGGACGGCTTGGGAGAGGGCCTTGTCAGCCAAAACGTGGCCATTGCGATGGTCATTGTCTTTCTCGCGGGAATTCGCCCTGCCTGGAAAGCCTCGCGCCTCAAGCCCCTGGATGTGCTCCGAGGGCAGCACGAGGTGAGGCTCTCATCGAAGCGGCTTCAACGGTGGACTGCTCGCATGCCCATTGCCCTTGGCCTCACCATTCGCTCGAGTGTTCGAAAGCCCGTGCGCTTGCTCCTCACCTTCTTGGGTGTCGGGCTGTCGATGCTGATCTTTGGCTCGATGCTGCTGATGATGGGCTCCATTGAGGATCTGGCAACAGGCGGCGATCGGGAGACCTGGGATGCCCAAGCCCAGGTTGCGCCCGGTAGCGAGCAGGCGGTTCTCGACTGGGCGAAAGCCCGCGGGGCCACTGCGGAGTCTCTCCTGCAGTTTCCTGCCACCCCCAAGGATGACCCCCGGCAATTTTTGCTGACAGGTCATGAGCGGTTGAGTACCCAAGCCGGCGAGTCTCTCAGCCTCGTCCGACTCGACAGCGGAGAGCTGCCCGCGTTGGGCGCAAGTCCACCCCAGGTTCTCATCGACAAGGGTACGTCCATGTTTTTGGATTGGACGGTCGGGAGTACTCAAGAGGTGGTGATTGGGAGCACTCCGTTTCCTGTGACGATTACCGGCATCACCCGCGATGAGTTCGCTCGCTCGGTCCACTTTCACCAAGACGACTTGGCGGCCACCTTGGGCTTCTCAACCACAAGCGTGCTGCTCAAGTTTCCCGAGAATGCCTCGGTAGACAGCGAACTGGCCAATGTCTCGGCGGCGATCGTACTGCGTCAAGACAGCCTTGATGCCTTCGCAAGCATGCAAGAAACCCAGAAGCAGTTTTTCTCAGGAATGATGTTTATGGGAATCCTCATCGCTGTGGTGGTCCTCTTCAACACCCTGCTGATGAACTTGTCCGAGCGTGACTCGGAGTTGGCGACTCTGCGCGTGCTCGGAGCGCCCATTCGACGGCTGGGGCAAATGCTGCTTATCGAGCATCTCGTCATCGGTCTCATCGGCGGAGTCATCGGCTCTCTGATGGCCATCGCAGGCACCCAGGCGATGATCGAGGCCTCCGTACAGTGGGCCTTCTACTTCGAGGTCCACGTGGTTCCCTCCACCCTGGTGCTGCTCATCGGGATTGTGGTTGTCATCGCGGTCGCGCTCACACCCGTAGGGACCCGACGAATCAAGAAAATGGACCTCGTCGAGAAGGTCAAAGAGTTCGCCCGCTAAGGCGAGGCCTTCTCGTCGTCGGACTTGAGTTTATCGAGCACTGCTTGCCGGCGGGCCAAGTGGTCGCTGTCCCCTTCTTCGAGAGCGTTTCGGAGAAGCTTGCCGTAGCGCTGGTTGTTCTTCACGGTTCGCAGCAGGAGAAACCCACCCAGCATGTAGTTGATGACCTGCATGTCCTCTCGAAACTCCGGCATGCCCCATCCGAGGAAAAAGCTGCAGGCCGCGATGTTCACCAACTGAAGAAGGTAGAACAAGGGTCGAACATGCACTACGAGGCCAGCCATGAAGGCCGCCCGGTTCACGACCACCAGGATTCCATAGCCGAGAAGAATGGTGGTGTCTTGATCCACGTCACACAGCCTTGTTGTCAATCAGTCGGGTGTTGCCAACCCGAGCCGCAACGAAGGCGCGAGCCGGTCGGTCCAGTCGTTCTAATGGCTCCAGGCTCTCGGCGTCCAGCACCTCCAGGTAGTCCAACGCATCGACCTGCAGCATGGCTCGGGCTTCTTCGATTCGCTGAGCCACAGTGGGTGCCGTTGAATCGGCAATGCAATCCAGCGCACGATGAAGCGTGAGTGCTCGCTCTCGATCGGCTGCACTCAAATAGGCATTGCGTGAGGACAGTGCGAGGCCGTCTTTGTCCCGCACCAAGGGGCCTCCCACAACCTCGACTGGAAGAGCCAGATCCCGCGTCATGCGTCGGATCACGGCCAGCTGCTGGTAGTCCTTCTCGCCAAAAACAGCCACATGGGGCTGAACGAGCCCGAAAAGCCTCGCGACCACTGTGGTGACTCCTTCAAAATGACCCGGCCGAGACGCCCCGCAGAGCACATTTGTGAGTCCCGTGACGGTCACACGCGTCTGGTGCCCTGGCGGGTACAGCGCATTCGGCAGAAAGAGCGCATCCACCCCAACCGAGGCGCACTTTTCCGCATCCCCTTCCTCATCTCGTGGATAGGTCTCCAAATCCTCATTGGGCCCGAACTGCAAGGGGTTCACAAAGATGGAAACGACCAACTTGTCGCAGCGCTGCCGGGCAATCCTCATCAAGGAAAGATGACCGTCGTGGAGGAACCCCATTGTAGGGACAAAACCCACACGCAATCCCGAATCCCGCCAAGCGAGGCATTGATTCTGGATGTCCTCTGGACGCTCGATCGTCACCATGAGTTCAGTAGATCTTCCGAACTTTTCGGGGCCCACGCTTTCGATGGAAGGCGTGATCGTCGGTCGGAAAATCGCCGTCCTTGACTTCACGGGCATAGGATTTCACGGCCCGAATCATGGGCTGTTCGAGCTCCGCATAGCGCTTCACAAAGCGAGGCTTGAAGCCGGAATCCAATCCCAGGAGATCGTTGCACACCAAGACCTGACCGTCGCAGTCCACTCCTGCGCCAATCCCAATGGTCGGAATCTGAAGGGCGGCACTGACCTCCGCAGCCAACGATGCAGGCACCATTTCCAAGACCACGCAGAAAGCCCCTGCCTCTTGTACGGCCCGAGCATCGGCCATCAGCTGCTCTGCAGCCGCATCGCTTCGTCCCTGAACTTTAAACCCACCGAGCGCATTCACACTTTGCGGGGTCAGACCGATGTGACCCACCACGGGAATGCCGGCCTCCACGATGGTCGCGATTGCGGGGGCGGACCGCTGCCCTCCCTCCAGCTTGACCGACTGGGCATAGCCCTCTTTGACCAGCCGACCGGCCGACTCGAGAGCTTGTGCTGGAGAAACCTGGTAGGACATGAACGGCATGTCCACCGTGAGGTGTGCCGTGGTCAAACCACGAGAAACACAGCGACCGTGATAAATCATGTCGTCTAAGGTGACGCTGAGGGTGTCCGGCAGGCCTTGAATCACCATGCCGAGGGAATCGCCAACGAGGACCATGTCCACGCCTGCTGCGTCTACTATTTTTGCCATGGTGTAGTCGTAGGCCGTCACCATGACGATTTTCGATCTGTCGGCCTTCATCGACTGAAGGTCCAACGACGTTTTTCGTGCCATTTTCTTTGTGTTCGTCTCTTGTGGTTATCGTCCCGGACCAAACAATGATGGCTGGACCTCCCGCTCGCTTTGCAGCGATGCAGGGGCACCGGGAACCGGTTGACCGCTTAACCATCCTTGAACCATTTCAATGACGATTTTTCGATCCTTGGGGTTGTCGACGTAATTGAGCTCCGCCGTGTTCAGTACATAGACAGGCGCGTCGTTGTAACGCGCCCAAATCCGATGATACCCATCGCGGAGTGCATTCAGGTAGTCCGCCTCAATCACTTGCTCCGCATCGATGGCCCTTCTCGCGATTCGTTTCTGGATGATTTCCGTGGGCGAATCCAAGAAGATCACAAAGTCCGGTGTGGGCACACCTTGGCCGAGCAGTCCTGCGAATCGCTCGTAGAGTGCCATCTCGTGGCCCGCGAGGGTGAGCTCCGCGAAAAGCTGGTCTTTCTTGAAGTGGTAGTCGGCAATAACCAAATCCTCAAAAAGTCCGCCTTGCCGAAGATCGGCCTGTTGCGCGTAGCGCGTTGCCAGGTAGAACATCTGGGCTGGAAACGCAAAGCGCTCTTGGTCGGAGTAGAACGCCGCCAAAAACGGATTGTCCTCCGCAGGCTCGAGCACCAGCCTCGCAGAAAGCTCATCGCGCAGGATCCGACAGAGGGACGTCTTTCCCACTCCAATGAGGCCTTCGATGACGATGTATTTGGACATGAAATCCGTGCCGGGAGAGTGGAGGATATGCCGGCTTTCCCGCTCTGTGTCAAGCAAGAGCCCGCTCGAGCTCTCGGAGGTGTCGAAACTGTCACCCAAAGCTGCCAAAGATTCGCCACCCAAAAATCAGTAAACCCTTGAAATTACTCCATCCGGGCTGTGGCATACGCCTTGCGTGACCCTTCCGCGCAACACCACACCCCAGGAGGGAACATGCGAAGCGTCAACAAGGTCTTTCTCTATGGCAATCTCGGAGCCGACCCCGAGGTTCGGTCCACCCCAACCGGCACCGATGTGGCCCAGTTCAGTCTGGCAACAAATCGCTCCGTGCGAATTGATGAGGGCTTCCGAAACGAAACCGATTGGCACACTGTGGTGGCCTTTGACTGGTTGGCTCGTCGGGCGTCCGAGCGGCTGAAAAAAGGACACCCCGTTGCCGTCGTGGGAAGCCTGCGCCCTAAAACCTGGAAGGATGCTGAGGGGAATTCCAGGAAGCGAGTGGAGATCTACGCAGAAAATCTCTGTTTCAGTCCAATGGCCTCCAACGAGCCCAACAGCCTCTCTTCCAAAGGGGACCGCAGCCCCAATGAAGCGCTTCCTGAGCGGGCCGAGGTTCCTTTCTAAACCTCAATGGCGACGCGTGGGAGGCCCCTCAACGTTCGGAGCCTCGCATGCGCCACCACCAGAACCCCAAAGAGGCAGCCCCGAACAAAGGAGCCAGGTACACCGTTGCCTCAGATCCCATCCAGCCCAGCTCGAAGTCCCAGGTACTGAACGGAAAGGCCAGGAGGTAGCCCACTCCCAAATGGTCCTGCAGGAGGTCGACACCCAGGTGGAGAAAGCAGCCTGCAACGAGATTGATAAAGACCCCCTGCCGCTGCTCGGGAATAAACAAGAGCGCCAAGACCACACACATCAACAGCATCCCCACAGGCATGTGAAGCACCTCGAACGCGTACGGTACTTCGGGGGGAACCGGCACGCCGGCCTTCGCCAAGGCAGAAAACCCCATGGCGGGCACACGCGCTCCGAGATCGGGCAGGACTGTTCCCGCAACCAAAGCCCCCGTGTAACGGCCTCTCGTGGCTCCTTTTACGAGGAGCCCGCTGGCCATGTGGGTGATCAAATCAGCCACGGTAGACCAGCCTCCGTCCTCGGACACCGAGGCACCAAGGAAGCCCTATAAAAAACAGGGAGAGCCCCAAGCCTGACAAGGCTTTCTTAAGCGGCCTCCTGCGATGAACCTCTCGTGAAACCTCTTGAATGCTGGCCGAATCCGGATCGAAAGTCCCGACCACGGATACCGTGTCGCCCACGCGAAGATCGGTGGTCTTGCCGCGAATTGGAATCGGCCCGGTGGCCTTGAACACCGAGTACTGCGCCTCTTTGACCTCCACTACATCCCAAACCGGCAGGCGGATCTCACGCCCCCGACAGGCCTCTGCATTCTCGAGGCACCACTGAAAACCCTGTCGCTGGTTGGCTGCAAAATTCGCGTAGTGAATCCCCACCCCAAGCAAAGCCAGAAGCGCAAGCCCTCCAAGCCACGGTGCTCTTTTGGAGACAAGCAGAGCTGCAAAACGCGTCGTCATGCGTCTTTGTATCGGTTTTCGGGGGCGCCTGTGCCGGTGGACCTCTCAGGACTCAATGATCCGGAGGAGCTGAGCGGGTGAAATCTTGCGCGATTCCCGGGCAGACCAGCGGCCCAAGAAGGCGATCGCAAGTCCAGCCGCCACTGGATAGGTCAGCCAATTGAGCCAGTGCCATGTCCAGTCGAGATTGAAGACGTTGGTGTAGAGCAAGTAGCCAAGCGCCTCGGTGCCGGCAGCAGCGAGAAAACCGGCTACCGCTCCGAGTACGAAAAACTCCGCCCACTGCGCTTGGCTCAGGTTTCGACTTGAGCCTCCAAGGGAACGCAGGAGGGCCGCTTCCCGATTTCGAGTAGGCAGCGAGGTTCGTATTCCCGCTAGCAGAACCAAGATCCCCCCTACCAGCACAAACCAGAGGACGAAGCCCACGGCCTTTGCGCTGCGGTCGAGGATTCCTCGGATTTGCTCGAGTATCGACTCCACAGAAATCACACTGGCGGCCGGGAAGGCCCTCGACAAGGCCGCCGTCTGCACCGGGGGGTCCGTCAACCGCACACTGGTCAGATAGGTGCTCTCGAACTCCGAGAGCGTGCCCGGAGAGAAGACCATGAAGAAATTCGGTTGCATCGACTCCCATTGAACGTGCCGAAAACCCACCACCTCCGCCGCAACACGGTCGCTCCCCACCGAGAAAGAGACTTTGTCTCCCAGGGACAGTCCAAGCCGAGCTGCGAGCTGCTCCTCGACCGTGACCAGTCCTGCAGGGTCCCCCTCTTCAAAAAAGCGCCCCTCGACCACCCAAGATCCGCCGCCCAGATCCAGAGTCTGGGTGAGAGCAAGCTCTCGCTGTACCGATCGGGGAACCTCGGCACCCTGCATCCACTCATCAATCCCGGCACCGTTGACCGACTCCAAGGTACCTCGAACAATGGGGTACAGCGGCGCCCGCAGAAGGCCCATCTCATCCACCTGGTCTTGAAAGGCTTGGACCTGGTCGGCGGTGATGTTCATCGCGTAAGCGTTGGGGGCATCTTCAGCCACTTGGGTGTTCCACGTCGTGATGAGGTCCAGACGGATGAGCGCGATCATCGAGATCGCCAAGCCTGTCAGCGAAAAGAAATCAACTGCCCTGCACTCGTGTACGGGTTGCGGACAAGCTGCTGGAGCCCAAATCGCCAGGCTCCCCCCATGGACTCCAGAGGCGCCAACAACACCAACACCAAACGACCCACCACAAGGCCAAAAAGGACCAAGGCGAAAACACCCCCAGTGACGTAGAGCGTGATTGTCGCGTCTCCTGAATACAGGAAACAAAGCCCGGACAGACTGGCCATTGCCAAGCCGTAGCTCAGCATTCGGCTCACGGTTGCGACCGGGTAGTCTCTTTTCAGGACCCGAATCGGTGGGATGTTTCTCAGGTAGATCAAGGAGGGTGCTGCAAAGCCGACCAAGGTGACAAGCCCGGTAATGGCTCCAAGAATCGCCGGACGAATCCCCGCAGACGGCAATTCTTGGGTCACAAGACCCGACACGGTCGCCTCGAGAAAGGGCTGGATCAGGTAGGCAAGCCCTACGCCGACCAGGCTGGCCGCCGCTCCCAAAGCGAGAAGTTGGACCGCAAAGATTCGCAGCACAGCGGCTCCGGAGAGGCCAAAGGCGCGGAACAGTGCACTGTCCACAATGTGTTCCTGCGACCAACGTCGAGCAGTGAGCGCGATGGCTGCACCCGCGAGCAGGACAGTGAGAAGGCCCGCAAGACTGAGGTAGCTGGCCGACCGGCTCAACGCACGACCGACTTCAGGCCGTCCATCGACCAGACCCTGCACACGGTGGCTGATGTCAAGTTGCGGCTCCAGCCACTCGCGAAACTCCGATGCTCCCTCACCGGAAAAGAGGGTGTACACCCGAATGCGGCTTCCGGGCTGAATCAAGTCGGTGGACTCCAAATCCACCCGGTTCATCATCAATCGAGGCGTCAGGGAGAAGAAGGAGCCTCCCCTATCGGGCTCAAAGACGAGAATCTTGGCGATGTCGAGGTCGCGCTCTCCCACTTCAATGCTGTCGCCGACATCCACACTGAGCCGAGTGGCCAACTGGAGATCGATCCAAATTTCGCCTGGACTCGGAAGCTCCAGAGTCGTCACTCCGATGCCCTGTCGTGAATCTGCCACCTCGAGGGCCCCTGTCAGAGGGTAGGGAGCCTGGACGACCTTGAGCGCCGAAAGCTCAAACTTTTCTCCTTTTCCAACGACCGAGGCAAACTCCAAGGTTTCCACCCAGGCGATGTTGCGGCGTTCCGCTTCCTCGATGTACTCGCTCGCCAAGGACTTGGCGGAACGTACCCGCAGGTCACCACCGAGAAGAGTCGTGGCCTCAGCCACCATGGCCTTGTCGATGCGTGTGGTGACCGCGTGGGTACTCGTCATGGCCATGACCGCTACAGCGATCGCTACCCCCAAGAGAGTGAGGTGGCCCGCCTTCAGCTCACGCCAAAGAAGCCGGAAGGCAATCATCGCGGCACCTCGGAGAGCCCACCGTCTTCCAGCTTCAACACCCGTCGGCATCGGTTGGCCAGCAGCATGTCATGGGTCACCAAGATGAGGGTGGTCCCTGTGGATACGTTGAGATCGAACAGCAGCTCGCAGATGGCGTCTCCAGTGGCTCGGTCCAGATTGCCGGTCGGCTCGTCCGCGAACAGAAGCGCCGGCTCCGTGACAAAGGCTCGAGCAACGGCACACCTCTGTTGTTCTCCACCCGAGAGCATGCGAGGCCGATGACTCAGCCGCTCACCGAGCCCCACTCGGGTCAACCAATCGGAGGCGCGCTCCCTCGCCTCCTTCACACCCACGCCAGCCAGTTCGAGAGGAAGCATGACATTCTCTACCGCTGAGAGGCCCGGCAAAAGCTGGAAGGTCTGGAAGACAAAACCCACCTCGGACTGCCGGAGGGAAGAGCGACCGTCTTCAGTGAGTTTTCCAAGGGAACTGCCCTTGAACCGAATCTCACCCTCCGCGGGTACATCCAATCCAGCCAACAAAGACAGCAGTGTGCTCTTGCCCGCCCCAGACGGCCCAACAATCGCCAAGGAGTCGCCCGATTTGACCTCGAGGTCGACAGAACTCAGAATCGAGAGATAGCGGCCCTCCAAGTCGTTAAACCCGTGGGAGACCTTCTCCGCTACCAACAATACCGATGAATCTTCTCCGCTCAATTCTGCTCCTGTGTGTGGTCGCGTCCGCGGCCAATGTCGCTCTCGCGAACGAGTTCCGTCTGATGGTATTCGGTGACAGCCTGAGCTCAGGCTACAACCTTGAAAAAAACGAGGGGTGGGTCGAG